>NZ_JBFEFW010000041.1:0-41842 GCF_047229145.1 Brevibacillus jepli | reverse complement strand
TTTTTGCATGGAGTCGGGCAGTGAATCCCCCAGCGGGTGGGACAAGAAGCTGAGCGTTTTCTCCTGTTTCCTCCCCAGCACTACAGCAACGACTTTTCTGATTTATTGGGATTGATTCCCTTCTTTTATTATACTAAAATGTTTAATAAGTATAATAAAAGAGGGGGAGAGAGAATGAACAAGCTGGTTGTGATTACAGGCGTGACGCGTGGATTGGGCAGGGCGATGGTCGAGCGTTTTCACGAAGCAGGCTGGACGGTTGCAGGCTGCGGTCGTTCGGAGAAAGAGGTGCAAGAACTACGTCAACAATTCGGGGGAACGCATCATTTTTCTGTCGTCGACGTTTCGGTGATGGAGCAGGTGGAAAAGTGGGCAGAGGAAGTGAGAACTCAGGCGGGAGTTCCCGATCTGTTGATTAACAATGCCTCCATTATTAACCGGAACAGTCCAGTCATTGGTCTTGCGCCAAGTGAGTTTTCCAGGGTCATGGACATCAATGTAAATGGTGTTTTCTATGTGATTCACTCCTTTTTACCGTCTATGGTTCAGCGCGCAAATGGCGGAGTCGTCGTAAATATCAGCTCCTACTGGGGAAGAAACGGGGAAGCGTTTTTATCGCCGTACTGCGCATCGAAGTTCGCCATCGAAGGATTGACGCAGTCATTGGCAGCGGAATTGCCTGAGGGAATGGCAGCAGTGGCGCTTGATCCAGGAGGCAGTATCGATACTTCCATGCTCCAATCATGCTCGCCAGAAGATGTGGAGACTGCACCGAATCCGGTAGAATGGAGCCATGTTGCAGTACCGTACATGATGGGGCTCGGTCCGCAAGACAACGGGAAGTCGCTCACCTGCCCGCCCGTTAGAATCAACTGAATCACTTTTGATGCTTTCACAGGCTGTCGAGGATATCTCGGCAGCTTTTTTGTATGAAAAAAATCTCCCGTGTAAGGGAGACCTTGTTCATGGAGACTCATTCAGTTTAGGCTTTCCAGCTTGTATCAAAACCTTATTTTTCCCTAATAACATAGCCAGTATTAAAATGAATATCCCCGTTGCAACCAAGAGCCACTCAATTTGAACAACATCTGCGATCGGTCCAAAAATTAGCATACCCATTGGCATCATCGAAGTAGAAATCATGCCAAACACACCAAATATTCTTCCCAAATAGTTTTCATCCACTTTCTCTTGAACCAGGACCATTGTTGGGGTATTGAAAATGGGCATAGCTACTCCAAATAGAGCCATGAAGACTAGATAAATCCAAAAGTTCGGAATGATACCAAGGGCTAGTGTGCAGGCACCCATGATAAAGCTCGCCAAAGTCATGGTATGGACTCTGTTTGTAAAGCCGCCCCACGAGGCAATAATTCCTCCGCCAGCCATCATCCCGATTGAAAAAGCAATTTCGATTGCTGTTAAGCGCCAAACCTCGTCGCCGAAGCTGCGTGTAACCTGCAGTGGCGTCAAAAATGCGGCGGGTGCCATCAAGATAAAGAAGAAGGCGAAGAATAGAAAGAATTTCTTCAGAAAATCATTGTTTTTAATGTACACTAATCCTTCTTTAAAGTCGCTGAAATAGCTCGTTTTTTGTATTTCAGAAGCCTTTTCGTGTAAAGGAATCCTTAGAAAGACGAGCAACGTAACGATGGCAAGCAATGCGGTAATGACATCGATAAAGAAAATCATTTCAATGGTAGACATGGTAAGTAATGCAGCGCTCACCATTGGAGATACGAACATAATTACAGCATGCAAGCTTCCGTTTATTCCATTGATTCTCGTCAGTTGGTCGCTTGGTACGATTTGCGGCAAAATAGCGCCGACAGCCGGGGTTTGGATACCTGCTCCGACTGCACGAATCGCAGCCATGAGAAAGAGCAGCCAAGTGGCATTGTAGCCCATTAAAAAGACGATCGCGAGTATAAGCGTTGCAATGGCGATCATTGCATCCGCATAAATGATCAGCAATTTGCGATTGTAGCGGTCTGCCCATACTCCCGCAATGGGGGATAACAGAAAAGTAGGGATGAAGCCGCAAATGATATATAACGTCATCATGATACCGGATTGCGTATTCAGCGTTATATACCACATCATCGCATATTGAACTAAAGATGATCCAAAAAGCGAAATCGCCTGACTGCTTAGAAAGAGAATAATGTTCTTTTTCCAACGGGGGTTTGGCGATGCTTGATCGTTAATTGTTGTCACTCCCTATTTACCTCGCTTTCCAGTTGCTATATACATAATAGGTATATATCGTAGCATATTTCGCATTGCGAATGGTTCTCTCAGATTGCTATTTAGGCTACCCGACTGTCATAAATAAATCTCAGGTAATACAAACCTCCACTTTCTTTTTCGATTTTTTCACTTCTATAAAATTTTTTGAAAAATATTGCGATCTTTTTCCACCATTTTCCGTCATATATAGGTGTACAAGCAAAAAGGCGATAGCTGCGCAGCGTACCTTTTTGAAAATGTAGCCCTGGATACAGGTTTTTCACATATGGGGAGGAAGACAGATGCAGGACGACAGGCTGATCATTGAGGAGGTCCTCCAGGGGAACAAAGAGGCATATTCTCAGATCATACAAAAATATAACAAAAGGGTCAGATTGCTCATTCGCAAAATGATCGGGCAGCCGCATCTTGAGCAGGACATCGCTCAGGAGATCTTTATCAAGGTGTATTACCATTTAGGTGAGTACAGCAAAAGCTACGAATTCGGTGCCTGGCTCTACAGGATCGCGACCAATTATTGCTTCGACGAGCTGCGAAACCGCAAACGGTCGATCGTGGTAACAGACGCAGAAATTGAGCTGTCTACGAATCAAACACCTGAACTGGACTACCTTGCCAAAGAGCAGAAAGTCTTTTTACAAAATAGAATGATGTCCCTGGAGTCCAAATACCGCGTCGTCCTGGAACTGCGTTACCTTCAATTTTTGAGCTATGAGGAAATTAGCGAGGAGCTGGATGTTCCCATCAGTACGGTGCGAACACGTCTCTCCAGAGGCAAGGCCAAGCTCAGAAATGCCATTGCGAATTCGGGTAAAGGAGGGGACCTCCACCTATGACATGCTTGGATAAGTTTATGCTGAATGCGTATTTGGAAGACTCACTTCCATTGCGAATGAAACAAGAAGTTCAACGGCATCTGGATACATGCAGCTGGTGCCAGAGCAAATTCGAGCAATATTTGGATGAGCTGGATACATCCGATGATGCTGCGGAAGATGTATGGCAGACGGAGGCCACCATCCAAAATGTCATGGACAAGCTCCCTGCCTACCCGATGAACGTACTCAAACTCAAACCAATACAAAAACAACCGGTTCAAATAAATTGGAAAAAGCGGAGTGTGGATATTGTGAAGAAAACAACGATTGCAGTTGCGGGATTGGCTATGGTGGTCACATTCGGAACAGCCGTTTCTCCTACATTTGCGAACTATATGAATGGAATCTATGCGTCAATCAATCCGAGTGAAATCACGATAACAAAAGGTCCTTACGATGCGAAACAAGTAGTTGACCTGTTTGATAAAAAGCAGACAGACTTAGGCGTGAAGAAAGCAGCGGAATATGGTTTTGTACAGCCGCTCGGGATGAAGGTGACAGACCAGGGGCTGACCATGGAAATAAGTGCGGTTGTAGCTGATCCGTCGCGTATTTTGGTTCTGGGCTCGGTGACCGACAAGTCAGGCAAAAAGATTCCTTCATTCTGGAATGATCAGTTCACGATTATTTCAGGTAGCAATGTTCATGAATTCAGGGAAATTCGACTCAAGGATAAAAATGGAAAAGTAATCACGAGATTAGATGACAAAACAAGGGAAACAGTATCATGGCTGCCGCTTCCGAACGGTGAAAATTTCCAATACGGGGGAAGCATGGATGCATACTTTGACGAAGCGAATCCAATGCCGGACGAGCTCATACTGGAAATGCGCGTGAAGCGTCTGACAGATACAAAAGGCACGTGGAGCTTCGATATCCCGATTGATATGCGACCAGGAAAGGCAGCCATGAAAACAGTAGCGTTGAACAAGCAGCTGGACACCCCGACCGGGACGACAGTAGAACTGAAGCAAGCTCGCTTCACCCCCACTGGTACGGAATTGGAGTTCTTAACAAGCAAGCCGGATGAGAAACTGGCTGGTATTCGTTACGAGCTGGTAGATGAAACAGGTACGGTAGTGGGCAAATGGGATGATCTGATGAGCTTTGAAGATATGGATCACAATCTCATTCTCATCGGACAGAGCAACGGCGCGGGGCTTGACTTTAAAACAAAAAAACCAAATACGAGCTGGTATCATACGTACATGCCGCTAGATCCGGCAAAGAAACTGACATTAAAGCTCGATGCAGTATATATAACAGAAAAGTCTACGTTCGAAGCAAAGCTGCCATTCGCTGAGCTGGAAAAGAAACCGATTACCGTCAAAAGCGACGGAAATGAGTTTACTTTTAAATCCGTGAAGAAGAATACCAACGACATGGATAATCTGTATTACCTGATTGAAGTAGAGGGCAAGCTTGCCAATGATATGCTCGGAATGCAAGACTATTGGGATGTGTCCACTGATAAGGATAAGGATAAGGATGATGATGGGGGAAGGGGCATATTCACTTTCGACCAGAAGGTTAAAGAGGGAAGTGCACTCAAATTCACAGGCAAGCTAAAGGTTTGGAGTGAAAGTCCAGATGTGACGGAAATGACCGTTAGCTTCGACGAGATGTACAAAGAGCATAAAGTGAATTGGGAAGTGCCAATCAAGGGAGAAAAGAAGTAGTGTCATGAACAAGCCGCTCGTTCCTGTAAAAGGATCGGGCGGCTTCTTTGTAGTTGAAATCAGTATTTGGCAATCTCAGTTCGTTGTTCCCTATGATAATAAGCATGGAACAGACAAAGCAGGACCGAGGCGGCAGAGACAAGCGTTGCCAGGAACAAGGTTGGCTGAATGCCTCCATTGTCATACATGAATCCCATAGCCAATGGCCCCAAGAGCCTTCCGCCTGTTGTAATCGCCCCAACTACTCCCAAATAAAACGGTGCATTCTCTCCAGTTTTTTCCGATATAAAAGTAGGAATAGTGGGCGAGATGAGCATTTCTCCAAAAGTCGTGATAACCATTCCGACAACAAATGCGTAATAACTACCGTGGTAGACAAGCATACACCCAAAACCGACAGCATACGCAATTGCACTGACGACGAGTTGGGCTGACAAGCTCTGATTCAGCAGCCGCTTGATCCAGGACGTGATGGGCTGCCCGGCAAAAATGATAATGCCGTTAATGGTCCACAGCCAGCTATACGAAGACAGAGGCATACCCTGCTCTGTAATATAAGGTGCTACACCTGTGTTCCAAACCGTGTTGGAAAAGAAAATGAGTGCTGCGCCTAATGCCATAAACAAGTACAATTGGTAGCGCAACAGCAGGGTAAAGTTGTTCTTCTCGCGGTGCTTTTGTTGTTCCTCCTGTTGCTCTCCGACCAGATCTTGATGCGAAATATTCTTCATAAACAGGAAGAAGAACAAGGCAAACAACAAGGTGCTCGTGCTGTTGAACCAAAAAGTAAGCTGGAAGGATAAAGTGGCAATGACGCCAGCCAACGCGGTACCGATTGCCATCCCTAAATTATTGCCGACGTAGACGATGTTAAATAATTCTCGGCGCTGCTCTTTCCAGCGAAAACCGATAAAAGCCTGAATGGCAGGAAACGACAGGTTGAACGTAAAACCAAGCCCCATCATGAGGAACAGGTAGACAGGCCAGCTCTGAACGAAAGGAATGGAAAATTGAATAAGGCCTTGAATAATCAATGCGCCAACAATAAGGCGCTTGGCACCTAGCCGATGAAATAACGATCCGCCGATGAATTGCCCGAAGATTCCAGCCAAAGATTGGATCATCAGAACGAACCCGGCTTCCGTCATCGAGCGTTGCAAAATGGTATGTACGTATAAGGTAGTAAGCGGCCACATAAAAGCACTACCGGAGGAGTTAATAAAGCTGGCGATGAGGAAGAAAATGGCCTCACGCGGATAGCGATTGAGGAAAGCTGACGGTGATATCACGTGAATGCACCCCTGACCATTAAGGATAAGAATAGTATATCTAATATTCTAAACTTTGTAAACTTAAATGTATGTAATGTCACAGGTACCCAAATAAAGGCTGCTCCACTTTCCGCGAATTCGAGTATACTAAACAAAGTGGAGAGATAACATCAACTGAGGATATAGAGAATAAAGGTGGACATTATGAGAATATGGAAACGAGTGTTGCTTCTATTGCTTGTCGTGATGGCTGCGACAGCTGGATATTACGGATACTCTTTTTATCAATTTGCTCAAAATATTCAAGAACCTAACATCGCACCGCCGCCAAGTGGTGGTAATTCCACCAAAGCTGCTGAAATACCAGAGTGGGATGGCAAGGAACGTGTCAATATCCTGCTGATGGGAGTAGACCGCAGAGGCATGAAAAATAACGGGCTTCCTCGTTCTGATTCGATGATGCTCGTCAGCATCGATCCTACAGGGAAACGTTATGATATGTTCTCAATCCTGCGTGACACGTATGTAGACATTCCCGGTAAAGGCAGCTCGCGGATTAACTCTGCGATTGTAGAAGGTGGACCTGAACTGGCAATGGAAACGGTTAGTCAGTTTACTGGGCTTCCGGTGGATCGTTATGTGATTACCGACTTTGAAGGCTTCAAGGCTCTGATTGATGCAATTGGCGGAGTCGAGATCGATGTAGAAAAAAACATGTACTATCATGACCCGACTGACAAAGGCGAGTATGACATTAATTTGAAGAAGGGTCTGCAGACGCTGGATGGAGACAAAGCGTTGCAATACGTTCGTTTCCGCCATGATGCGACCTCAGATTATACACGGACAGAGCGTCAGCGCAAATTGATGTCCGCAGTTGCGAATCAGATGAAGAACGGCACGACGCTGATTCAACTTCCTACGATTTTGAAGGAAGTAACTCCGTACATTCAAACCAATATCAGTTCGGTGGACATGCTGAAGCTATCTGCGCTCGGATTAAAATTAGAC
The DNA here is from genome assembly GCF_047229145.1 of Brevibacillus jepli. NCBI lineage: Bacteria > Bacillati > Bacillota > Bacilli > Caryophanales > Paenibacillaceae > Brevibacillus > Brevibacillus jepli. The sequence goes on along the minus strand of NZ_JBFEFW010000041.1, from coordinate 34,753 downwards.
ACGTTACAACCAGGCAACTACCAATTGCCGCCGATGGGGATGTTCCGTGAATCGAATCGGGCTGGCTCTGTTTTGATTCCAGATGTCGATCAGGTTCAGTCATTCATCCAAGAAAAAATGGCACCTCCTACAGAAACGACGACCATTCAACCTGTGGGAGAAAATAAAAACAGCACGCAAAACTAAGCGTGCTGTTTTTTTGTGTTTTTTAGGAAAGACTAACCATGATTTTCTAAGTGCTGAGGTGACAATGCCGATGGATCGGGAAAGTGCACGCAATTGGTTTACGCATACACACGACTTGATCACTGAACACATCGACGAGCCTGAAGGGCGCGTGAGACTTTTCTTTTTATCCACCATGGCGGATGCCAAGGTTGTTTACAGTGAGCTTATCCCGAAGCTGCGCGAGATTTGTTTGGAGGAAAGCGGAATTGAAGAGGTAGGTCGGCATTTAGGAGCTTCTAGTAGCAACCGGGTTTTTGATGAAGGGGGAGCCATTGAGCGTTTACTTAGCGGTCATATTGTCGTTCAAGTGGAAGGGGCGTCCTACGGCGTGTCTTTTCCCAGCGACGGAACTGTTGGCAGAAGTATTCAAGCACCCGAAATCGAAACAGTTGTACTCGGTCCACAGATCGCCTTTGTAGAAGAACTGAATGTGAACATCTGCATCATCCGAAAATATATGTCTACACCAAAATTGTTCCATGAACGATTGAACGTGGGAAAAAGCATACAGATGGATGTGTCGATCCTGTATTTGAGCGGAACGGCAGATGAGGAAAATGTGAATACGGTGCGTCAACGCATTCAAGATTTGGAATTGGACAGCAGTCTGGATTCTACCATACTGGCACAGCATATCGCAGACAATGAGAAATCTTTATTTCCTACTCTTCAGCAAACAGAGCGTCCAGACCGTGTCGTACATGGATTGCGACAAGGACAGATTGCCATACTCGTGGAGGGGAGCCCGTTCGCTTTGCTCGGGCCAACCACCCTGCTGCAATTTTTTCAGTCACCAGATGATTATTACTTGCGTTGGAGTCTGGCTACCTTCAACAGGCTCATGCGTACCTTTGCCATGATTTTGTCCCTGATCCTGACGCCAATCTATGTGGCTGCGCTGACCTATCATTACGAGATGATTCCGGCTGATCTCTTGCTTTCCCTCGCGCAATCACGCTCCCGTGTACCGTTTCCGCCGCTGTGGGAGGCAATTTTGATGGAGCTGATCATTGAGCTTTTGCGGGAAGCGGGGGCAAGGCTGCCGACCAAGGTTGGTCAAACGATTGGTATCGTGGGCGGTATTGTTATCGGACAGGCAATCGTTCAGGCTGGATTCACCAGCAATATCTTGATTATTATCGTTGCCCTCGGTGCTTTGTCTTCCTTTATTGCGCCTAGCTATATGATCGGTTCGACGATCCGGGTTGTTCGATTTCCAATGATTTTGCTGGCGGGCATGCTGGGGGCATTGGGTATTGTGGCCGGATTTAGCTATCTAGCCAGTCATTTGCTGCGTCAAACCAGCTTGGGTCGTCCGTACATGTACCCCATTTACCCCGTGCGCTATTCTGATTGGAAAGATGGCTTTATTCGCGCTCCATTATCCTCCCTTTCCGAACGCCTCAAGTTTTTTACACCAGAACGAGTACATCGTTTTGACAGGAGAAAAGCCAAAGAGAAGAAAGACATTGACGAGTAAGCGAGGCTGCTATGAACATAAACATCGAAGTAAGCAAGGGCAATACTATATCGGCATATCTTGCGGGGATTCTTGTGCATGGCGCTCAGCTTGGGATGGGCATTCTGGGCTTCCAGCGAATCATTGCCAAGGAAGCGGGGCACGATGCCTGGATTTCTGTCATATTCGCAGCCCTGTTGACTCATCTTACGGTGTTGATCATTAACAAGACCTTGCAAAAATACCCCTCAGCCGATATTTACGGAATTCAGGAAGATGTGTTTGGAAAGTGGCTAGGAACAGGCATCAGCATCATTTATTTGACCTATTTTTTTGTGTCGGCTGGAGTCATTATGCGTACCTACATCGAAGTTGTCCAAACCTGGGTGTTTCCGAATTTGCCTACGTGGATTCTGTCTGGAATCATCCTTTTTCTAGCGTTTTACACAATAGTAGGAGGAATAAGAGTCATAGCAGGCTATGCGTTTTTTTCCATTATGGTCACGATATGGCTAATACTTGATTTGTATTTCCCCTTGAAATTTGCACGTTGGGAATATTTGCTTCCCATCATGGACACCAGTCTAGAGAACCTTTTCAATGGAATGATTGCCATGTCTTTGACGAGTGCCGGCTTTGAGATTCTCTACGTTGTCTATCCCTATGTCCAAAATAAAGATAGGGTACACAAAAGTGCCCAGTACGGGGTGCTGGTGACGTATCTGATCTATTTGCTTGTCATGATTGTGGCGCTGGTCTTTTTTAGTCAGGGTCAGCTCATGCGAACGATCTGGGCGACGCTCAATATGCAAAAAATGGTGTATCTCCCCATTCTGGAAAGATTTGAGCTGGTTGTCATTTCGTTGTGGCTTCTCGTGATTTTGCCGAATATCATGCTGTATTTGTGGTCTTCTGCCCGGGGACTCAAGCGCTTGTTCGGATTCAACCTGCGTCATTCGTTGTATTGGATTATACCCGTGATTTATGTAGCTTCCTTGACGCTATTGTCCAGGCAGGAGATGAGCCGGATGACGAATTTATTCTCCCAAATAACCCTGTACATGATTTACGTGTACCCTTATTTTTTGTACTTCATGGTCTTGCTGAAGCAGCGAAGGCAACGGGCGAAACCAACCAGCAAAGGAGAGAGTGCCTGATGCTGCCTGATCGAAAACATTGGATACGATTATCCAAACGGCTTTTTGCGGTGTGGTGTTCTAGTGTCCTCATCATGGCAGGCTGTACAGATCGGCAAATTTTTGATGAGACAGGACTCGCCACGGCTGTTGGCTATGATCTGTTAAAGGATGGAAACATTCGTGGGACAGCGATCATGCCCTCGATTAATCCAGAGGCCAAACAAAAGATACAGCTGTTCTCAGCCACCGGTGAAACGAGCAAAGGTATTCGGGATCGGATTAATTTACAATCAGATAAAAAAGTGTTGGGCGGGCAGATTCGTGTCGCACTCTATAGTGAAAACCTGGCAAAACGTGGACTTGGCAGTATCGTTGACACGTTATATCGGGATTCCTCTATTTCCAGCAGGGTTTATCTTTGCGTATTTGAAGGCGAAACCTATGATATGTTTACGTATCCCTATTCAGAACAAGGCAATATCGGAATCTATCTATATCGTATGATTGAGCAAAATATTGAAGGGGAAAAAATTCCGTCTTCCACCATGCATGAGTTTTTTCGGGCTTATTATGACAAAGGGATCGACCCGATCATGCCGTACATTGCAAAAAAGGGAAATGAGCTGCAAATCAAAGGTATCGCATTATTTCATGGGGAGCGTTATGTAGGGTGGATCACACCCAAGGAAGCCTTTTTAATCAAGCTCATGCATGGAAAATTCAGCATTGGCAGCTACGATACTTCTGTCCCTGCTCATATTTTTGGCGATGAGCAAAAGAGCCGCGGAAGTAAAAAAGACCATGTGCAGCTTGTCTTTGACACGATTGCCAGCCAATCAAAAATCGAGCTGACTCAAGTATCTCCCCCGGTCTTTGATGTTTACATCCGATTAAATGCGCGGATATTGGAATTAACTCTTCCGCTGAAGCTGGAGAATGCAAAGCTGATGAAAATCATGGAACATGCATTGGAGGAAGAGATCGAAAAAGAGCTGCAAAAAATAGTCCGCAAATTGCAGGGGCTGGATGTCGATCCCGCTGGTTTCGGGATGGTGTATCGTGCAAATAGAAGAGGGATGGCAAACATGACGCAAGCCGAGTGGAGAAAAATGTTCAAGGAAGCCACGTTTCGTTTTCAAGTAAAGTCAACGATTATTCGCAATGGCGTCATGGATTAAAAAAACTTTTCCTGCTATTACTATTGACGTGATATTTTTAAAAAGGATATAATCCGTTTTGTATCATCATGAAATAGAAAAAACGAACATTATACGTAGATATCTTTCTTATCAAGAGAGGCGGAGGGACAGGCCCTATGAAGCCCGGCAGCCGGTTCATTTTCGAATGAACGTCGCGGTGCCAATTCCTACAGGATCGTGTGGATCTTGTATAGATGAGAAGGGTGGATGCGAACGTATACATTGCGTTGCAGCCCCTTTTTCGTTTATGAAAAAGGGGATTTTACGTTTTTTAAGGAGCCATAAAGATTTTGGTCGGGAGGTGGATGTGTTGATCCAACTGCGTCATTTGCATAAAAGCTATCAAGTACAGGGTAAAACCATCCCAGCGTTAATGGGGATCGACCTTTCCATAGAAAAAGGAGAAATATACGGGATTATCGGACACTCCGGTGCAGGAAAAAGTACATTAATCCGATGCATCAATTTGCTGGAGCGCCCTACTTCGGGGGAAGTTATTATTAACGGCGTCGATTTGACGAAGCTGGATGAAAGGAAGCTGCAAGAAAAGCGCCGCGAAATCGGCATGATTTTTCAGCACTTTAACTTGCTGTCTTCTTCGACAGTTGGCGAGAATGTCGCTTTCCCACTCAAGCTGGCAAAGCGTCCGAAGGCAGAGATTGATAAGAAAGTAACAGAGCTGTTGAAGCTGGTTGGCTTGGAGGCACATAAGGACAAATATCCGTCCCAGCTGTCTGGCGGACAGAAGCAGCGTGTCGGGATTGCCCGGGCGCTCGCGAATGATCCAAAAGTGCTGCTCTGTGACGAAGCTACCTCGGCCCTCGATCCGCAGACGACGAACTCGATTCTGGCACTCCTCTTGGACATCAACCGCAAGCTGGGCTTGACGATTGTGTTGATTACGCACGAGATGCACGTCATTCGCTCCATTTGTGATCGTGTTGGCGTGATTGATGGAGGTAAGATCGTCGAGTCGGGTAACGTATTGGATGTATTCCTTCGTCCGCAGCATCCAACGACACAAGAATTCGTGGAACAAGTAGCGGATTCTACTGAGCTGCGAGAAGCAGTTGAGCACGAAAAAGCCGCGGGGAACCGCACGATTGCTCGTGTCACCTTCCTCGGTGAAAAAACGTACCAGCCGATCCTATTCCAAACGATGCAAGAAACCGGTACGGTGTTCAGCATTTTGCAGGGAACCATTTCTCGTATGAAGGACACGCCATATGGTCAGTTGGTGATCGAGCTGGAAGGCGATGCTGCACAGAACCAAAAGACCATCGAGATGCTGCGCCAACGTGGCTTGGAAGTAGAGGTGATATAAATGGACTGGACATTCGAAAATGTGGATTGGGCTGAAATCGGCGAAGGTACGATGGATACGCTCACGATGCTCGGCTTTTCCACCCTGTTTACCGTCCTGATTGGTTTGCCGCTGGGAATCATTCTGTTTTTGACGTCACGCGGGCAGCTTTTGCAAAACCGCACTTTTTATACGATCGCATCCTTTATCGTCAACGTATTGCGCTCGGTACCGTTTATCATTTTGATGATCTTGTTGATTCCTGTGACGAAAATGATCGTAGGAACCTCACTCGGGGTGCTTGGTGCCATTCCGCCGCTGGTGTTCGGTGCCGCTCCGTTTTTCGCACGTTTGGTGGAAACCTCTTTGCGTGAGATTGATAAAGGCGTGATTGAGGCAGCTCAGTCCATGGGTGCTTCCAATTGGCAGATCGTCTGGAATGTTCTTTTGCCAGAGTCAAGATCAGGCCTGATCGCGGGTATTACGATCACGACGGTTACGCTGGTATCCTACACAGCAATGTCTGGGGTAATTGGCGGTGGTGGTTTGGGTGACTTGGCGATCCGTTACGGATATCAGCGTTTCCAAACCGATGTTATGATTGTGACTGTTGTTATTTTGCTGGTGATGGTACAGATCTTACAATCGCTGGGGGACCGTCTGGTTCTCAAGTTCAGCCGCAAGTAGGATCTTTCCATATAGGTTTTCTAAAAATAAGACTAAATACATGCAAGGGGGAAATCATTCATGAAAAAGCTAGTCGTATCTGTACTTTCTACTGTATTGGCATTTTCTTTGGCAGCTTGCGGAGGCAAAACAGAAACAGCACCTGCTCCAGCTGAAGGTGGCGCACAAGGCGGACAACAGGAAGTAACATTGAAGGTAGGCGCTTCTCCCGTTCCACACGCAGCAATCTTGAAGCTGGTTCAACCAAAACTGAAAGAACAAGGCGTGAACCTGGAAATTCAAGAGTTCACCGATTACGTACAACCTAACGTTCAATTGAACGAGAAACAACTCGACGCTAACTTCTTCCAACACAAGCCTTATCTGGAAGACTTCAATAAAGGACAAAACATGAGCCTGGAGCCAGTAGTGGCAGTACACATCGAGCCATTCGGCGCTTACAGCAAAAAAGTAAAATCTGTGGATGAATTAGCTGATGGTGCAACTATCGCACTGCCTAACGATCCAACAAACAGCGGTCGCGCACTGGCACTTCTGGAGAAAAACGGCGTGATCAAGCTGAAAGAAGGCGCTGGCATCAGCGGTACCGTGAAAGACGTTGTTGAGAACAAGAAAAACCTGAAGTTCAAAGAAGTAGAAGCAGCAATGCTGCCACGCGTTCTGGAAGAAGTAGATCTGGCATTGATCAACACCAACTATGCGCTGGAAGCAAAGCTCGTTCCAACCAAAGATGCTCTGTTTATTGAAGACAAAGAATCACCATATGCGAACTTCCTCGTAGCTCGTCCTGACAACAAGGATTCCGAAGCGATTCAAAAGCTGGTGAAAGAACTGAACTCACCTGAAGTGAAAAAGTTCATTGAAGATGAATACAAAGGCGCGATTATTCCAGCGTTCTAAAGAAAAAATAATAATTGATCGATCAACGAAACCCAACTGGCTCAAGAAGCTGGTCGGGTTTTATTTTTGTTTATAATATAATGAATTTTTATAAAATTTAGTTAAATCTATCCTAACCCCGTTTTCAAGACTTTTCCAGTCGAGTATATTGTGGTTGATATGAGAAAATATAGATAAGGGGGAATATTCAGATGAAACTAAATTTTAAAGTGTTTCTTGGCGCGATGCTGGTTGCCGGAAGCGTATTGGCTGGATGCTCCACAGGTACACAGCCTGCAGGACAGACAACTACAGCCCCACCTGCACAAGGAACAACAACGCCTGCCCAAAAGCCTGCAGATGCAAAAGCACAGGTATTTCGGGCGAATATTACAAGTGAGCCATCCACAGCGGACCCCGGTCTTGCGAAGGATGCCACCTCAGGAGCTATTGTTCGTGCTACCTTTGACGGCTTGACTCGCTTCGATGAGAATTCCAAGCCCATTAATTCGGTAGCGTCCGATGTAAAGCTCTCGGATGACAAACTGGTGTATACGTTCACGCTCCGCGATTCCAAATGGAGCAATGGTGATCCAGTAACAGCACATGACTTCGTGTTTGCCTGGAAGCGTGCACTCGACAAGACTTTTGGTGCTGAGTATGCGTACCAGCTGTACTACATTAAAAATGCGAAGCTGATTCACGAAGGCAAAGCTAAGGTTGACGATCTCGGTGCGAAGGCAATCGATGACAAAACACTGGAAGTCACGCTGGAGAATCCAACGCCATACTTCCTGGAGCTGACGGCTTTCTACACCTACTACCCGGTTAACCAAAAAGTAGTGGAAGCTAATCCAAACTGGGCAAAAGAAGCAGCGACGATCGTGAGCAACGGTCCGTTCAAAATGACGGCGTGGGAGCACAAGAGCAAGATCGTCCTCGAAAAGAATGAGCACTACTGGGATAAAGACGTAGTGAAGCTGGGTCGCATTGAGTTCTCGATGATTGAGGATGATAATACAGCCCTGTCCATGTTCGAAAACGGTGAGCTGGATTGGGCAGGTCAACCGCTCGGCGGACTTCCAACCGATGCGATTCCATCCCTGAAGGAAGCGGGCAAGCTGGTTGTCCATCCAAAAGCGACCATGTATTGGTACAAGATGAATACGACAAAAGGGCCGCTCAGCAATGTGAAGATTCGTAAAGCATTGTCCTTATCAGTTGATCGTCAGACGATCGTAGACAACATCACCCAAGTTGGTCAAGTACCAACGATGGGGATGCTGCCGCAATCCATGATTATCAATAAGGATGGCTACTTCAAGGATAACGATGTAGAAACGGCGAAAAAGCTGTTGGAAGAAGGCATGAAGGAGCTTAACCTGACAAAGCTGCCAACCATCACGCTGTCCTACAATCCAACCGATCGACACAAGAAAATTGCCGAAGCGATTCAGGACCAATGGAAACAAAAGCTTGGCATTGAAGTAAAGCTCATGGTGAAAGAGTTCGCCGTTCACTTGCAGGATTTGCATGAACTCAATTATGAGATTGGTCGTATTGGCTGGAATGCAGACTTTAACGATCCGATGAACTACCTGGAAATGTTCCGTGAGAAAACAGGAGGAAACAACGACACGGGCTGGGAAGATCCGCGCTATCAAGAGCTGCTGAAGCAAGCTGCGGTAGAAACGGACGCAGAGAAGCGCAAGCAGCTGTTTGCAGAAGCTGAGCAAATCTTCATGGATGCCATGCCTCTGATCCCACTGTTCACGGATGTCGATGTATGGGTGCAAAGTGAAAAGGTGAAAGGCGTTCAGGTGGATGGACTCGGATTTATTGACCTGAAGTGGGCAGAAATGACGCAATAACGTTACTAACAAAAATCCCGAGGACAGGACAATGCCTGGTCTCGGGATTTGTTTTTTGTTTTTAGTAGCCAAAATCAAGTGTTTTGCCTGTCTCCGCATACGTCTTGATCGCGGATAGCATCATCGGCCAATTGCTGCTGGCGCTTGCGTGGGAGGGGTGGTTCTTTGTCCATTGATCCTGGATCAGGGTCAGCTTGGTGCAGCCGCCAATCGGTTCTAAGGTAATCGTGACGCGAGACTCCAATTCCGCATGATTCTCGTAGTAGGTAGGACCAGGATGTTCAGTAAAACTGAAAATGCGATTTGGTTCCAGCTGCAAAAACTTTCCGTAAACATGCACCGTCTCGTCACCGTCTTTTCCAGGACCAACATAAGCCAACTCGTCCCCTACTTGAAAAGTCGAACGGATCGTACAACCGAAGAAAGTACTCTGCACGCCTTCATCGGAAGTAAGGACATGCCAGACTTGCTCTGGTGTAGCACCAATATAGAAATCAAATCGAAGATCCATCGTTTTACCTCCTGAATTTTTCATTTGGGAATTGTAATCGGTTCTCCCAACTACTATTCTTACTATAAGAAGATTTTGGTAGTGTGTATTGTAAAAACACGACAGGAGGACGCGTCTTGGATAATCAGACTGCCAAGCTCCCAAAGGGTGTTCTGCATGCCTTGATCGGACAGAAGAAATTTTCGCTTGTCAGATATGAGCCATCTGCAGCAATCAGCTATTTCGTGCAGCACTACTGGATCGTGCGGTGGGATTTGCGTACAGAGCAACCCTACTCACAAACAGTACTGGCTCACCCCAATGTGAATCTGGTGTTTGAAAAAGGAGCAACTGGCATTTTTGGTGTAGCCCGTACGACTTCCTCGCATCTGTTAGAGGGGCAAGGTCAGGTTTTCGGGGTGAAATTCACGCCGGGAGGTTTTTATCCTTTTCTGAATGCACCTGTGTCAAAGCTCAGCGGCACTTCTACGAGTCTGGAAGCAGTGTTTGGTGTTACGACAGAGCCGTTAGAAGCTGAAGTGCTGAGCCTGTCCGATGATGAGCAAATGGTTAAACGGGTAGAAGCCTTTCTATTAGAACACTTGCCGAACCCCGACCCGAATGTAGCGCGCATTAGTGAAATCGTCAGGATGATTCAGGCTGATCGGTCCGTGCTAAAGGTCGAGGATGCGGTACAGTTGACCGGAATGAGCATACGGACGATGCAGCGCTTGTTTGATCGCTATGTAGGTGTTAGCCCGAAGTCGGTTATCCAAAGATATCGACTGCATGAAGCAGCAGAGCAGATTGACCAGGGAACGGTCGAAGATTGGCTCGATTTGTCTACCTCTCTCGGCTACTACGATCACTCTCACTTCATTAGAGACTTTCGAGCAATTGTCGGCGTAGCTCCGATTGAGTATCGACGCATCCAAGTTTAATCATAGTGAACCCTTTCGGCTGATGCCTGGAGGGGTTCTTTTTCTGTCTCCCAACAGCTGCATAGTTTTCCTTATGAGAGGCATACTTCTTGATGATGAAAATATGAAATTTATTTCCTTTAATATAATTTGATGTTTGAATAAAACATAATTAATTTTACTTAAAATGTCTTCAATATTACTAAAAATGCAGTATATTGTTTGAGTAGCGTTCAATGAATTTTTACCGATAGAAAAAAGGGGGTCAACACCATGAAAAAAAGCGTTTTTGCAGCAATGAGTTCTATTCTGGTTCTTAGTGCGGCGCTGGCTGGCTGTGGCGGTGGCGGTGGTGAGAAAGCAGGCGAGCAAGGCAATGCTTCTAAGGAGCAAGCAAGCGGTCCTAAAGAATTGAGAATGAACATGATGTCCGAGCCACCAACTGCTGACCCTGCATTGGCTGAGGATTCTACTTCCAGTGCGGTTCTGCGTGCAACGTTTGATGGTCTCACCCGTATTGGCGAAGATGGCAAACCACATCCATCTGTAGCAGAAAAAATCGACGTATCCGAAGATGGTCTTACTTATACATTCACCCTGCGTGACAGCAAATGGAGCAACGGGGATGCAGTTACTGCAAAAGATTTCGAATACGCTTGGAAGCGAGCGCTCGATCCGAAGACAGCTTCTAACTACTCCTACCAATTGTATTACCTGAAAAATGCAGAAGAATACAACAAGGGTAAAGCAAAAGCTGAAGATGTTGGCGTAAAAGCGACAGACGATAAAACACTCGTCGTAACATTGAATAACCCAACCCCATTCTTCTTGGAGCTGACTGCGTTCTATACGTACTACCCAGTTAACCAAAAAGTGGTGGAAGGCAATGAAAAATGGGCGGGCGAAGCAGCTACACACGTAGGTAACGGTCCATTCAAAATGGAGACATGGGAACATAAGAGCAAAATGGTTCTCGTGAAGAGCGACACCTACTGGGATAAAGACGTTGTAAAACTGGACAAGCTCAACTTCTCCATGGTTGAGGACGCGAATACAGAACTGTCCATGTTCGAGAATGACGATCTGGATTGGTCCGGAGCTCCTTTGAGCTCACTTCCTACTGATGCGATTCCTGCATTGAAAGAATCCGGCCAAATGCAAACGCGCCCGATCGCGGGTACGTACCTGTACAAATTCAATACGGAAGTTCCGCCGTTCAACAACGCGAAAATCCGTAAGGCGTTTGCGTATGCCATTGATCGTAAATCCATCATCGACAACATCACGCAAGCAAATCAAGAGCCTGCAATGGGTCTGATCCCGCCAACAATGGCAGTGGCAACAAGCCCGTACTTCAAAGATGGCGATGTAGAAACAGCGAAAAAATTGCTGGAAGAAGGTATGAAGGAAGAAGGAATCACCAAGCTGCCTACCCTGACACTTTCCTACAACACGTCTGAAAATCATAAGAAAATTGCCGAAGCGATCCAAGACCAATGGAAAAAAGCATTCGGTGTAGAGATTAAGCTGGAGAACAAGGAATGGAAAGTATTCTTGGAGGATGTGAACCAAGGTAAATTCCAAATCGCACGTTCCAGCTGGACTGGCGACTACAACGATCCATACACGTTCCTGGACCTGTTCAAGGACAAAGATGGCGGCAACAACGACACGAAATGGGAAAATCCGAAGTACAAAGAGCTGCTGAACCAATCTGCTCTGGAAAAGGACCCAGAAAAACGCAAACAAATCCTGGCACAAGCGGAAGCCATTTTCATGGACGAAATGCCAGCAGTTCCAATCTACTACTACACGCATTCTTATGTGAAAAAAGACAATGTAAAAGGTGTAGTACTCGACGGTCTCGGATTCGTAGACTGGAAATGGGCAGACATTCAATAAGAAAAAGCGCATAGCTTGTTCGATAAAAAAGGAGGGTGCTACGGCACTCTTCTTTTTTTGTAAACGATTTTAGAGGGCATCAAAACAAGATGATGATTGACGATGACATAAAATATTATAAAATTATAAATTAAAACACTATTAAAATTTTAATGAACGTACGTGAAAGTGTTTGAACGAACAAACATATCAATGGTACGGGTGGAAAACCACACCTCTGAAAAACCTTGATATTACACGGTTTTTATTGAAATTTTAACGAAAGGAATGTTTTGGAAAAAATATTTATCGGTCAATTTATTTTATAATTCGTTAATTATCTTTATAAATAAATAAAAATTTATTAAATCATTCTAAAACATATTTAAAAAATATATAAAACCATGTATATTGATAAAAGATTTAGAAAAGGGGGATTACTTGTATGAAAAAGAATGTTTTCGTGGCAATGAGTTCTATCCTCGTTCTTGGTGCGGCACTCGCAGGATGCGGTGGCGGTAACCAGGCGGCACCGGCAGATAGCAATGCTTCCGGAACAAAGACTGAAAATTCTGCACCGGCAACCGGCGCTAAAGTATTGAAATTGAACCTGCATTCCGAGCCACCAACAGCTGACCCAGGTCTTGCGGAAGATACAACTTCCAGCACGATTATCACAGCTACCTTTGAAGGTTTGACTCGCGTAGGTAAAGACGGTAAATATCACCCAGCAGCAGCAGAGAGCTACACTGTTTCTGATGACGGTAAAAAATATACATTCAAAATTCGTGATAACAAATGGAGCAATGGCGACCCTGTAACAGCAAAAGATTTCGAATATGCCTGGAAGCGCGCTCTTGATCCAAAAACAGCTTCTAACTATGCATACCAGCTGTACTATGTGAAGGGCGGAGAAGCCTTCAACAAAGGTACTGGTAAAGCAGAAGACGTTGGTGTTAAAGCAATTGACGATAAAACGCTCGAAGTAGAACTGACTAACCCAACTCCATTCTTCTTGGAACTGGTAGCTTTCAAAACATACTTCCCAGTTAACCCAAAAGTAGTAGAAGGCAATGAGAAATGGGCTACTGATGCGAAAACAGTTATTGGTAACGGTCCATTCAAAATGGATTCTTGGGAGCACAAGAGCAAGCTCGTCGTTTCCAAAAACGACAACTACTGGGATAAAGACAACGTAAAATTGGACAAGATCGAATTCTCCATGGTAGAGGACGAGAATACTGAGCTGTCCATGTGGGAAAACGGTGAACTGCACTGGGCAGGCGCTCCAACTTCTGCGTTGCCAACTGACGCGATCCCGGCTTTGAAAGACTCCGGCAAAATGACAACTCAGCCAATCGCGGGTACTTACTTCTACCGTTTCAACACAGAAAAACCACCGTTTAACAACGCAAAAATCCGTAAAGCGTTTGCTTATGCGATCGATCGTCAAAGCCTGATCGACAACATCCTGCAAGCTGGTCAATTGCCTGCAACAGGCTATGTACCACCAAGCATGGTGCTGAACAAAGATGGCTTCTTCAAAGACAATGACCTTGAAACAGCGAAGAAGTTGCTGGATGAAGGTATGAAAGAGGCAGGCATTAGCAAATTCCCTGCTATCACTCTTTCCTTCAACACTTCCGAAGGCCACAAAAAGATTGCTGAAGCAATCCAAGACCAATGGAAGAAAAACCTCGGAGTAGACGTGAAGCTGGAAAACAAAGAGTGGAAGGTATACCTGGAAGACGTACACCAAGGTAACTACCAAGTCGCTCGTGCTGGCTGGTTGGGTGACTTCAACGATCCAATCAACTTCCTGGAAATGTTCAAGGAAAAAGACGGCGGAAACAACGATACGAAGTGGGAAAATCCGAAGTACAAAGAACTCTTGAACCAATCCGCGCTGGAGCAAGATCCAGAAAAACGTAAAGCAATCCTGGCGCAGGCTGAGCAAATCCTGATGGATGAAATGCCAGTTATGCCAATCTACTTCTACACCAACTCTTGGGTTAAGAGCGATCAAGTTCAAGACGTACTCATCGATGGCCTGGGTGCTGTAGACTACAAATACGCAGATCTCGTAGAAAAGAAATAATAGTTTAAGCAAGAAAAAGAAGAGCGGTGCTTTATTCGCCTCTCTTCTTTTTTTGTCTATCAATCATCCATTTTTTTACTTATCATGTATAATATTCTTGGTAGAGTTTATCAGATAAATTGGGGGTCATATAATGAAGAAGAGTGTTTTCGTAGCGTTGAGTTCGGTCCTCGTTTTCGGTGGAATGATGACAGGGTACGAGAGTGTTGTCCAAGCAGCAGAGCCTAAAGTAATAAGAATAAATCTGCAATCGGAGCCTCCTACAGCTGACCCAGGAATTGCGGAGGATGTTACTTCTAGTACGATTATCACCGCTATTTTCGAAGGTCTGACACGTCTCGGAAAAGACGGAAAGCTGCATGCAGCAGCAGCAGAGAGCTATACCATTTCCGAGGATGGGAAAACCTATACATTCAAAATTCGTGAAACGAAATGGTGCAACGGCGATCCGGTAACAGCCCACGATTTCGAATACGCATGGAAACGCGCGCTCGATCCAAAGACAGCTTCCAATTACGCCTACCAATTGTATTATGTGAAGGGCGCAGAAGAGTTTAACAAAGGTACGGGCAATGCGGAAGACGTGGGTGTTAAAGCGATTGACGATAAAACACTAAAAGTAGAGCTAACAAACCCGACGCCATTCTTCCTGGAGCTGGTTGCCTTCAAAACGTACTTCCCGGTGAACAAGAAAGTGGTCGAACGAAACGAAAATTGGGCTGACGAGGCGAATACGGTCGTGGGTAACGGACCGTTTAAAATGGAAACATGGGAACACAAGAGCAAGCTGACTGTCGTGAAAAACGAGAAATACTGGGATAAAGCCAACGTAAAATTGGACAAGATCGAATTCTCCATGGTAGAGGATGAGACTACGGAGTTGGCCATGTTTGAAAACGGCGAATTGGATTGGGCGGGTGCTCCAATATCTGCCTTGCCAACTGACGAATTACCAGATTTGAGGGAAGCTGGCAAAGTGAAGACGCAGCCAATCGCGGGTACTTACTTTTATCGTTTCAATACAGAGCAAGCACCGTTTAACAACGCAAAAATTCGTAAGGCGTTCGCGTATGCAGTGGATCGTGAAAGCGTGACCAACAATATCCTGCAAGCTGGTCAATTACCGGCAACAAGTTATGTACCACCGAGCATGGCGTTGGACAAAGACGGTTACTTCAAAGATAATGACCTTGAAGCTGCGAAGAAATTACTGGTGGAAGGTATGAAGGAAGAGGGTCTCACCAAACTCCCGCCAATCACACTCTCCTTTAACACATCCGTAGGTCATAAAAAGATTGCAGAAGAAATTCAGGATCAATGGAAGAAAAACCTCGGCGTAGATGTAAAGCTCGAAAATAAAGAGTGGAAGGTATTCTTAGAAGAAGTACATGAAGGTAAATACCAAATCGCTCGTGGAGGCTGGCTGGGTGATTACAATGATCCCATTAACTTCCTGGAAATGTTCCAGGAAAAAGACGGCGGAAACAACGATACGGGTTGGGAAAATTCAAAGTACAAGGAACTCTTAAACCAATCCGCTCTGGAGCAAGACCCAGAGAAGCGCAAAGCAATCCTTAAGCAGGCTGAGCAAATCCTGATGGATGAAATGCCAATCACGCCAATCTACTTCTACACGAACTCGTGGTTGCAAAACGAGAATCTGAAAGATGTAGTAATGGACGGACTGGGGAATATTGATTTCAAATATGTGGATATTACCAAAAAATAATAAAATGCAGGAGAAGAGGGATTATTTCGCGTCCCTCTTCTTTTTTTCTGTCTCATGGACAAATGACCAATCCATTAGCCCCTTGGCAACATAGAGTAAAAAGGAACTAACTGCAACCAGGAGGGATATTGATGGATATTGGATCATTGCTCAACATTGTAAAATCAATTCCCAAGGAAAAGCTGAAGACCGATGCGGGAATCAAGGAAGTCATTCGCGAAATGGCCAGAAAGTCAGGGAAAAAATTGACCGAGCAAGAGATTAACGGGTATGCTGCGCAGTTTCGTCAGATGCAGAAAACGGAAAATGTCGGAAGTTTGTTGAATAAGCTGTCGAAAAAAGGAGTTACTGCAAAGGACATCGACAATATTAAAAAACGCTTTCGATAAGGAGGGCTGCATGAGGAGGGAGGTGGGATTATCGTTGAGAAAATGAAGGCGAGAAAGAAGCCAGCTGTCCCCAAGGGAAATTTGATAGAATCGCTCAACAAACTTGCGGATGCACAACATGCAAACAATGCCCAAATGATGAAAGAGATGAGTCAGGTGCGACAGGAGCTGCAGGAAATGAAGAATACCCTGGGGCGTCTCAAACAAGCACCTCCAAGAATTTCAGGAGAACGACGAGGTTTCCTGTTTGGAGGACGACGGAATACTGCTCAAGTGGAATCTGTACAACAGAAGCCTGCCATTTCGATCGAAGATATACTGCCACTTTTACCGCATTTAGGAGACGCTTTTCCCCAATTGAAAAACCCGAAAGTAGCCGACTCCATTAAGGTGCTGTCGAATCCAGCCGTGCTTTCGCTGATTCAGCAATTTATTGCCAATGGGGGCTTGAACATGATAAAAAAACCTGTTCAAGAAGTAAGCAGGCAAGAGAGAAGGGGATTTTTTCGATAGTAAATGAACAGTGGTAAAGACTGTCTCGCGGGATTTTCTGGAGGCAGTCTTTTCATTTTGGTACCAAAAGACTATAAACTTTACAGATCATATAGCGTCTAATAGAATGGTGAACGTTGCACATTGGCTGACGCCACATAACCAAATAAAACAGACATCACGGAGGAGGTCAGGATGAAAAGACGATTTTACCCTCTGCTTTTTGCGCTGCTGGTCCTGTTGCTAATCCCCGGTTGGGCGGTTGCAGCAAGCAGTGCTTCAGGGGAAGCTGTCAATCTCATGATTGGTGGACAAGCAGTGAAGGCTGAAGTTCCGCCAGTCATCAAGAGCGGACGCACGTTGGTTCCCGTCCGCGTCATTGCCGAAGGGCTAGGTGCGAAAGTAGATTGGAATGACGCTACCCGAACAGCTGTCATTACCAAAGGCACGCAGCAGCTCTCCCTTAGACTTGACTCTCGTACAGCAGAGTTGAACGGCAAGCAAGTGAAGCTCGACACGCCACCTGTAATTTCGCAACAGCGTATGCTGCTTCCACTGCGTTTTGTCGGAGAGTCACTCGGCGTTACCGTAGGGTGGGACAACAGCACACGTACTGTCATTGCGAACGAAACGCCACAGATCAAGCTGAATGGCAAAGCGCCAATCCAGCCGATCAAGCTGTATCAAGTGGAAGACACGATGTACGCGTCGGCACAGGCTGTAGCTGAGCAAGTGGGACAAAAAGGCTTTGCATGGAAACGACCTGAGCGCGGGATGACGATTGACGATCAGTTGGTCCTTCCATTACAACAACTGGAGGACGAGCTTGGAGGGTCATTTGCGTGGGACAAGAAAGATAATCAGGTTGAAATCGATCGCCTCAATATTTTGAAAGATGTATCCGAGGACGGCGATCGTGTCCGAATTGAAACGACAATACCTGTGATTCCGCAGTCCTTTGTGATGACAGGTCCTCACCGGATCGTTCTGGATCTCCCCCAAACAGCGTTGGATGACGATTTAATCGAGGATCTAAAACGTCAAGAAGAGAAAAACGATAGTGTAGGCGAATCAGAGGAAACGGCCTCCGCTGATGAAGAAGATCAAGATCAAGACCAAGACCAAGACACAGATTCAGATTCTGATTCTGATGAACAAAATCAGGCAGAACAAGCGAAAGAAGAACCTCTCATCGCAGACCTGCGTTACAGCCAATACAGTGCGTCTCCTGATACGGTTCGCGTTGTCATTGAGCTGAATCAAAAGAGCACGTATGAGCTGGCATATATGGAAGACGGCATCGAAGTAAAGTTGAAGCCAAAACCGAAGAAAACAGGCTACCTGATTGTTGTTGATGCGGGTCACGGCGGAAAAGATCCGGGGACGTCAAGTGCTGCTGACAAGCGTGAAAAAGATTTCACGTTGGCTGTAGCCAATAAAGTCGTTGCGTTGCTGAAGCAATATCCAGAGTTTCAGGTCGTTCCAGTACGGACAACGGATGTGTTTTATGAACTGTCGGAGCGAGTCGCTATTGCCAATGATGTAGAGGCAGACTTGTTCTTGTCCATTCATGCCAACTCATTCCCGAAACCGACAGCGGCTGGGACAGAAACTTTCTATTATAATGAAAACAGTAAAGCTTTTGCCCAAGTGGTACATAAACATTTGCAAGGGGCCACGCAATTCCCGGATCGTGGAGTCAAGAAGTCAGGCTTTTATGTGATCAAAAACACAAAAATGCCTGCTGTATTGACCGAGACAGGCTTCCTCTCTAATCCACAGGAGAGTGCGCAGCTCATGAATCCGGCATTCCAAGATAAAATCGCGAAAGCTATGGTTGCAGCTATTCGTGAATACTACGAGTCTTATCAGTAAGGGGGCTTTTCACGATGAAAACAAGTCGAGTGATCTGGACGGCAGCTCTGGCTATGCTGCTCTTGGCTGGATGCGGACAAAAGGCGGCGGAAACTCCACCGCCAACTACACCAGTTGAACAGCCGTCTGGTTCAAACACTGATCCATCGACAACAGAGCCGACGCTGAAAAAGCAAAAGATTACGGTTTATTATTCGGATAACAATGTAATGGAGCTGCATAAAGAAGAGCAGGAAATTACGTTTGCCGAAGATATCGAGAAGTACAAAAAGACACTCGCCCTGCTGGAGAGGCCAACAAAGCCAGACGTGAACATTCCATTGTGGAATGACTTCAAATACCATTCGATCACATTTGATAAAGGAACCTTGACGATTGACGCCGATAGCAAAAATCAGTTCAATATGGGTTCAAGTGGCGAGACGATGGCTTTGGATGCGTTGAAGAATACATTCTTTCAGTTCTCGGAAGTAAAGGAAATTGTCTTCTTGGAGGATGGCAAGAAAGTAGAAACGCTAATGGGGCACGTAGATCTCTCCGAGCCACTGAAACGAGAAAATTAATCATCACCATAAAGGCGGCACACCCTGTTAATCGGGATGTGCCGCTTTTTTTCATAATAACGTGGTTCACGTATTGTGGCTGTCGTGGGGAGAAGAATATTTCCAGACTAGGCTCAGTGCTCCGTCCCTCGGGGAAGTATGGACTGCCCGCTCCGAAGCGATTAGCGGGGAACCGCAAAAGTGGTAGCCGCTTCGTAGCGTGTGCACGTTGCGTTTCTTTTGCCCGCTAATCGCTTCTCCGCTCGGTAGGACTCCACAAGTCGCTACGTCTGGAAATATTCTTCTCTGTCGCTACTGATGACATTCTTCATTCTTTTAAGGCTTTTAAAAACCGATTAACACGGAAAGCTCGTAGAGGAAACAGGAGAAAAAAGCGAAGATCTTTGGGACACCGACCGAGACGGAATGAAAAAAAGCGAAACAAGCTTTTAGCGTCCACCTCTGAGACACTTCCTGAATGGACCACTTTGGACGCGGGTTTCGCTTTTTTTCATGGAGACGGGCAGTCAATCCCGCAGGGGGTGGCCCAAGAAGCTGAGCGTTTTCTCCTGTTTCCTCCCCACCCCAACAGCCGGACATAGTTTTTTATGTTGATGTTTCTTCGCGATCTGTAAAAAGAAACTTAATGGCATAAACCCCCAAAAGACCTATCAAGGTATACACGATTCGGCTTACGATAGACTCCGCTCCGCCAAACAATGTGGCGACTAAATCAAACTGAAATAACCCGATTAAACCCCAGTTCAAGGCACCAATGATAACGAAAATGATAGCCAGACGATCCACATCGACACCCCCACGCAAGAATATGGACAGCATCCCCAATTATGGGTCTTTTTACACAGGAATTCTTTCATCTTTAAGAAAGCTTTACATTCACAACACAATACGACAACATTCCCCCTGTATAGTTTGTACTTGTAAGAGAGAAATAATAAACCGAACCTTTTAAGGAGGATTTTCATCCAATGAAAAAACTCAGCAAAATGTTTATTGCGCTGACATGTGTAGGGGCATTACTCGCGGGGTGCGGAAGCGGCAACACTGCACAGACACCAGCACCAGCGCAACAACCAGCAGGGGAGCAAAGCAACTCTGGTTCGACAACAAAACCTTCCGGTGAACCTGTAACAGCAGTGGGTTCTACCGCTTTACAGCCTCTGGTCGAGCAAGCGGCCAAAGACTTTATGGCAAAAAATGCAGGCGCACAAATTCAAGTACAAGGCGGAGGAAGCGGCACGGGCTTGAGCCAAGTAGCAAGCGGTGCAGCAACGATTGGTAACTCCGATATTTTTGCAGAAGAGAAAAAAGGCATTCCAGCAAACGAACTGGTAGACCATAAAGTAGCGGTTGTCGGTATGGCAGCAGCGGTAAGCCCGCAAGTAAAAGTAGACAACTTGACCAAACAACAATTGATCGACATCTTTACCGGTAAAATCACCAACTGGAAAGAAGTTGGCGGCGATGATATGAAGATCACATTGGTTAACCGTCCGAAATCTTCCGGAACTCGCGCGACATTCAGCAAATTCGCTCTGGATGGCCAAGAAGAAGCAGAAGGTATCACAGAGGATTCCTCCGGTACTGTTCGTAAAATCATTGCTGAAACACCAGGTGCAATTGGTTACTTGGCACTTTCCTACTTCAATGACACAGTAAAACCTCTGAAACTGGATGGCGTGGAAGCAAATGCTGAGAACATTACATCTAACAAATATCCAGTATGGGCGTACGAGCATATGTACACAAAAGGTGAAGCAACTGGCGATGCAAAAGCATTCCTCGATTTCATCCTGACTGATGAAGTACAAAAGAAAACCGTTACAGATTTGGGCTTCCTGCCAATCACAGATATGAAGGTTGAACGTGATGCAGAAGGTAAAGTAACACAAAAATAAGAGCTATCGTTAACAGCAAAATAGAGGGGTAGGGGGGCCTTCCCCTCATTTTGCTTGCGTACAGTCGTTTTCTTTCTAGGAGGGAGAACATGAGCCATCGTACTGAAGGGGTAAATACAGAGCGTCAATCGATGATTGCGCAAAAAATGCTGACAACGAACAAGCGTCAAAAGACAGAGAATATTACAGGCAAAACCATCGCAATGATTTGTGCGGGTTTGCTCGTTATTGTTGTTTTATCGATTACCTATTTTATTGCTTCAAAAGGGCTATCGACGTTTTTTGTCGATGGAGTAAGCATCAAAGAATTTTTGACCCATGACAAATGGGACCCAGAAGGTGAACCATCCGCGTATGGTGTTCTACCTTTTATTCTTGGTTCGTTTTTCGTAACGGCATTGGCCGCTTTGATTGCCGCGCCACTTGGAATCGGCGCTGCTATTTTTATGACAGAGATCTTCCCTGGTTTCGGAAAAAAAGTATTGAAGCCGGTAATCGAGCTGTTGGTTGGTATCCCATCGGTCGTTTACGGTTATGTTGGACTTACCTTGCTTGTTCCTTTTGTTCGCGAACAATTTGATGTACTTGGTTTCAGCTTGTTGGCAGGGGGACTTGTCCTTGCTTTGATGATTTTGCCTACGATTACGAGTGTGGCAGCAGATGCTATTGAGGCTGTTCCGCAAGATTTGCGTAACGCTTCGCTTGCATTGGGTGCTACGCGTTGGCAGACGATTTGGAATGTCGTGTTGCATTCTGCGCTTCCTGGCTGTTTGACGGCAATTGTGTTGGGGATGTCTCGTGCTTTTGGAGAAGCTCTGGCCGTGCAAATGGTTATCGGTAACACAACAAAACTGCCTGGCGGTTTGTTGGAGCCGATCAGTACGCTCACAAGCGGTATTACATTGAACATGGGGAATACGATTCAAGGAACACCGTATAACAATGCTCTCTGGTCAATGGCTTTGCTGCTCTTGGCGATGTCTTTCATCTTTATCGTGATTTTGCGCCTGTTGGGCAGAAAGAGGTTGGCAAAATAGATGAAAGCGAGACTGATGGACCGCGCTGCTACTGTTGTTCTGACTCTGATTGCCGTACTGATTATCGGTACTCTTGTGGGATTGTTGGGCTTTATTCTCTCGCAAGGCTGGCATAAACTGAATCTCGACTTTTTGACCTCTCCACCGGATATCGTCAATGCGGGTGGCGGGATTGGACCACAGCTTTTCAATTCACTGTACTTGCTGGTCCTGACCATGCTGATCGCGTTGCCGCTCGGGATCGGAGCAGGCATTTATATGGCTGAATATGCGCCGGATAACAAGATCACACAGTTTATCCGCATGAGTATAGAAGTATTGTCTTCTCTTCCTTCTATTGTTGTTGGTTTGTTTGGATTGCTTGTATTCGTAAATATGACGGGCTGGGGCTATACACTGTTTGGTGGTGCACTTGCGCTGACGGTATTTAACCTGCCGCTGTTGGTTCGTGTAACAGAGGATGCGCTGCGCAACGTACCGCGCAGTCAGAAGGAAGCGAGTCTCGCGCTTGGTATTACCAAATGGCGCACGATCGTGTCTGTCATTCTTCCTGCGGCTCTCCCTGGTATCATTACGGGTACGATTCTGGCGTCTGGACGTGTTTTCGGGGAAGCGGCTGCTTTATTGTATACGGCAGGGATGTCTTCTCCAAATCTGGACTTCACCGATTTCTCGTTGAATAGCACTACCTCGCCTTTGAATCCATTCCGTCCTGCCGAGACATTGGCCGTGCATATTTGGAAGGTAAACACAGAGGGGTTGACACCGGATGCACGTGATGTCGCAGACGGAGCTGCTGCTGTTCTGATTATTGCCGTCTTGTTCTTTAACCTTTCCGCTCGTTGGTTCGGGAATTGGGTTTACAAAAAGATGACGTCAGGATCAAACTAAGAGAGGTAGGTGGCAGTCATGTCCGTACTGACTACGCAAGATACGATCATTCAGACGAATAACGTGAATGTATACTACGGTGAGAAGCACGCCGTAAAAAATATATCGATGGATATTGCACGCAACTCCGTGACGGCCTTTATCGGTCCGTCCGGATGCGGAAAATCGACCTTGCTACGAAGCTTGAACCGGATGAACGATCTGGTTCCTTCATGTCGGGTAGAGGGTTCAATCATTGTAGATGGCATCGACATTAACAGTTCGCAAATTAACATCGAGAGCCTGCGTCAAGTAGTAGGAATGGTGTTCCAAAGAGCGAATCCATTTTTCAAATCGATCTATGAAAACATCGCATTTGCTCCACGTTTCCACGGGATGACAAATAAACGTGAGCTGGACGAACTGGTTGAGTCGAGTCTGCGAAAAGCAGCGCTTTGGGATGAGGTAAAAGACCGTCTCCGCGACTCAGCGCTCTCCCTTTCCGGCGGACAGCAGCAAAGGCTCTGCATCGCTCGCGCAATCGCGATGCAGCCAACCATTTTGCTGTTGGACGAACCAGCCTCGGCTCTTGATCCGATCTCTACCATGAAAATCGAAGAGCTGGTTATGCAGCTAAAAGATGAGTATACGATCGTGATTGTTACACATAACCTGCATCAGGCAGCGCGAATTTCTGAGAAAACCGCCTTCTTCCTGATGGGTGAGCTGATCGAGATGGATGAGACGGGGAAAATCTTTACATCACCTGAAAACGAAAAAACGGAAGCATATATTAGCGGACGATTTGGATAAGAGAGAAGCCCTCCCAAGCACAACAGCTTGCAGGAGGGCTTCTTTTTTATTTCTTTACATCCGCTCTGAAAAATTTGATGGCCTGCTCCAAATCCTCCACGATATCTGCCAGACGCAAGGAGTCATCGAGAAATTGCTCTGATAAGGAAAGGCTTTCTTGATTGGCGGCTACGGCTTGCTGAGTGCCTGATACCACTTGCTGTGCCGAGGCAGACAGGTTGTCTACGCGCTGTGTAATGACCTGGCTTTGTGTCGAAATCGTTCCTGTGAGCATTCTGATCGTTTCGAACTGCGTCGTAAGAGCTTTGCTGAGCTGTACCGTGTTGTTAAATATAGAAGCGGCTTGATGCAAGGTTTGAATGCCGTTTACGGTGGTATGATCGGTCGTTTGCAAGCAAGCGGCTACATGCTCCATTCTTTCTTGTCCGGATGCAATTACTTTTTGAATACGGGCTGACGCTTCTTCGGTCTGGTCAGACAGCAAGCGGATTTCATCAGCGACGACACTGAAGCCGATTCCTGCTTGGCCAGCTCTGGAAGCTTCGATACGGGCATTGAAGGACAAGAGCTTCGTTCGTTTTGAGATCGCGGATATCAAGCCGAGCATTTCGTTGATATCCCCCATGCTTTCTCGCATGGAAGACATGGCATGCAGGGAGGCCTTCATATCTTCCGAGATACTGTGCATATTTTGCTTCAGTGTATCCATGGAGGCTGCGGCCATGGTGTTTTGTTCACGAGATTCTTGGCTTTGCGAGATAGCGTCTTCCATCGAGCTCGTGATGCGAGACATTTCTTGCGTGATTCCATTTATCGTGGAGTGGATATCATCGATTTGTTCCTGCTGGTTGTCCATTTCTTGGGCAAGTCGCTCTGTTACGGATACGACCTCGGATTGCATGGCATGAGAATGCCGGGAGCCTTTTCCTACATGTTCAGCGACTTGTTTGACGTCTGTGATGACGTATTGGATTTTACCGATGATCGTCCGGATTTGTTCACTCATTCGATTGAAGCTGTCAGCAAGCTGGCGAATTTCATCGTTGCTATGTACCTGCATCGTTTGCAGCAGATCCCCCTCGCTAAAGGCTGTCATTTTTTGCTGGGCTTCCTTGATTGGTTTCGTAATTCTTCGGACGTACACATATAGCATAAGGGCAAGTGCTACGAGTCCGACGAGTGAGACGGCCAAAATGGTTAGCTGGAGACGGCGTACTTCTTGTTTTACCTCTGATACCGACTGTGCGATGATTACGCCCCATTTCAGGGATGGATCATATTGATAAGCGGCGAATGAGTCCACGCCATCGATGTTGCTTGGCTCGTAGCCAGATTGACCCGCGATGACGTTTTGTACGATTGCAAGCTCGGTGAGAAGGGGACGCTGCAATGCGTAGGATTGATCGGGATGTGCGATCAGCTTACCTTGTTGATCGACAATCATGGCATATCCGGTTTCCCCCAGTTTAATGTGCCCGATGGATTCGCTCAGCTTCGGGACTGAGACAAAGGCCACGACTACCCCTACTGCATCCTCGTCTTCATTACGTAACGGGAGTGAAACGGCGATCTTCGGAAATTCCGTCTCGGAAAACTGGAAAACATCCGAGACAAAAACACCCTGCTGTAGTTGATTCAATGCTCCCTCATACCAGTCTGTTTTTTGCGGATCGTATGAGCTGTCGAGTGGTGAGCTCGGAAAGGTCAAATACCGTCCGTCTGTGGTGACAATCTGTAATTCGGAAATAGTAGGATTGTTTGTAGTCATATCCGAGAAGATACCAAAAATCTGACTGTTGGTGACCGTGCTGTTTTTATAAGTGGAAGCAAATGATTGCAAGGCGGTCACGATGTCATAGACCCTGTTATGTACGTTCTGTAGTGCGGCACCTGAGGCCTGTTGTAATTGCTGCTTTGTTTTTTCATTGAGTGTTGCTTGGGATTGATAACTGATGAAGAATGCGGCAATCGCCATCATACAGACGACCATTCCCATAATGCCTGCGAACAGCCTGGTGAAGATTGAACGATAATGAAACGACGAGTGACCCCATCTTTTTTTTATGCCTGGCATCGATTGTTCTCCCCTTATTCGTCAAAACGTTCAGCTTTATTGTAGGGTGCGCCTTGGGGAGCGTATATGGTTTGCCAGCAACATTTACCATAACTTAATGTAAGAGGTCCTATGTAAAAAGTCCCAAGACGAAATCTTTATCGAAACTTAATAAACTTCATACGGAAACCTAACATTGGTGCGCTATAGTTGGTGAAGTAAAAGGACGTAACAACCACGAAGGAGCGAAGACCGTATGAGTGTTATTTCGGTGAGAGAGTTGAATCTCTTCTACGGTAATAAGCAAGCCCTCTATGATATAAATTTGGATGTCGAATCTGACTCCATTACGGCATTAATTGGTCCGTCAGGCTGCGGTAAGTCTACCTTTTTACGGACATTGAATCGAATGAACGACTCTGTCCCGAATACCAAAATTACGGGAACGGTAAAGGTGTTCGACGAGGATATTTATAGCTCTCGTGTAGAAGTGGAGAGACTTCGCAAAAATATCGGTATGGTGTTTCAGCATCCGAATCCATTTCCGAAGAGCATTTATGACAACATCACGTATGGGCCGAAGCTCCATGGCATGAACGATCGTAACAAGCTGGACG
Organism: Brevibacillus jepli; assembly: GCF_047229145.1. Classification (NCBI taxonomy): domain Bacteria; kingdom Bacillati; phylum Bacillota; class Bacilli; order Caryophanales; family Paenibacillaceae; genus Brevibacillus; species Brevibacillus jepli. Next base: position 8,263 of record NZ_JBFEFW010000041.1, on the reverse strand, counting down.
AGTTGGTAGAGACAAGCCTCAAGGCAGCAGCCCTTTGGGATGAAGTGAAGGATGTGCTGAAAAAGCCAGCAACGGGGCTTTCCGGTGGACAGCAGCAACGCCTCTGTATCGCGCGTGCACTCGCTGTTCAGCCGCAGATCATTTTGATGGATGAGCCAACCTCCGCTCTGGACCCGATTTCTACAGCGAAAATCGAAGAGCTGTTGGAAGAGCTGAAGAGCCGTTATACGATTGTCATCGTGACCCACAACATGCAGCAGGCAGCACGTATTTCCGACAAGACGGCGTTTTTCTTGAATGGAGAGCTAGTTGAGTTTGACAGTACCCCGACGATCTTCCAAAATCCTCGTGATAAACGAACAGAGGATTACATTACAGGACGTTTCGGATAATTTTAATTTGTTGTATGGTAGGAGAGCGGACCTTTCAAGGTCCGTTCTTTTTGTTAAGATTGACGGATCTGGTCAAAGACACATTCGATTGGTTCATGGCGCATGGTTTGCTGGCCACGACATTGGGAAGGAACAGGCTTTGTGGCTGCCATTCTCTCACGATATCGTGGGGGCAATATTTTAAGACAGGGGTTATTTTAACCTTGCCGACATTGACAGTGACGTTGCTCGGCTTGTACTGACATTACTCTATTTTTCATAGGATCGAAACGCCTGCTGGTGGATAGTCAGCAGGCGTTTTTCTATTATGACGTGTCTGGCGGCTAAATAGGCAGAATAGGACCTGACAAGGAAGGAAAAAATAGGCGCATCGTACGTAAAAAGGAGGATGTTTCCATGTGGCATGGCTGGCCGATCGAACGCGTGCTGATTTTTTTTGTTGGACTGGCGTTTGTCTTGATTGCGGTTCAGGTCACACTTTTTCACGCTAGACAAAACTTCCGACATTGGGCAATGTGGATTCCTGTGCTTGAGCTTCCGGTATTTGCGGTTACTGCTATTGTTTTATCGTTTGTGAATGCGGGGTGGCTGCGTTGGGTGTTTGCCTTGATGATGGTGGTCGGTATGGCTGGCGGCGTGTACGGAGCCTATTTGCATACGGTCGGAGTTGGGCAGCGTGTGGGAGGTTATTCACAAAGTCAAAATTTTCTCGTCGGTCCTCCTGTGATTCTTCCCTTGCTCATTACGGCTATTGCAGCATTAGGGCTTCTTGCGCTGTTTTGGTAATTAACGCTATCGAAGGGGTGAGAGGACATGGAGAAGGTTGGACGTTACCCATCCTATGATGTTTGGGACCAGCATACAGAGTGGGATGCTCACACCAGGAAAGTGGTAGGGGCAAGACGAATGCCCGCGATTGCCAATCAATTTTTTACGAAGAATGAAACCTTGCTCTTACAGACAGTCGTAGGTGTATTGGTCAATGATCACCGCCTGGAGGTGCTGACTTTTGTGGTGGAGCATCTGGATGATACGACGGCTAGTAATATCGGCGAGTCGCAACGAAAGGTCGGTGTTCCACCCAAAAAAGAGCTCTACCGCTCGGGCTTGAAAGGGATTGATGCGGAGAGTCATGCCGCTTATGGTGCTGGCTTTGTTGCGTTGAAGCTAGACCAGCAGGAGGCCGTTCTTCAGCACGTCGCGAATGGGGGCATCCAAAACCAGGAGGCGTGGACAGACTTCGCTCCTGTAGATTTTTTCAAGCGATTGCTGCATGACACAGTCAGTGCGTACTATTCCCATCCGTTGGTTTGGTCGGATATCGGCTATGGCGGACCAGCTTATCCGCGTGGCTATGTACGGGTGGAAAAAGGATTGACGGACCCATGGGAGGCGAAAGCAAATGACGAGTCATGACCATCATACGATTACTCATCGCCCTACTCCTGTGGATCAAAGAAAATACGCCGACGACGCAGATGTATGCATCGTAGGTGCTGGAGCGGCAGGGGGCGTACTGGCTTACGAGCTGGCAAAGGCCGGGTTACGTGTAGTCGTTCTGGAAGCAGGACCGTTTTGGGACCCGCAACACGATTTCGCCAGTGATGAGCTGTCGATGCGGAGATTGGCCTGGCAGGAAACGAGGCTGGTAGCAGGAAATGACCCACTGCGATTGGGACATAACAACTCAGGACGGGGAATTGGCGGAGGCACTGTGCATTTTACGGGGGTGTTCCTGCGTTTTCATGAAAGTGATTTTAAGACTAGGACCGTAGATGGCGTAGGAGAAGACTGGCCGATTACATATCAGGACCTCGCCCCGTATTACGACAAGATAGAACGAGAGATTGCTGTCTCAGGTCCGAATCATTTTCCGTGGGGTTCTTTTCAAGGCCCGTATCCTTACCCCGTTCGGGAGCCAATCAGTGCCAATGCTCAACTGTTCCGGGAAGGGTGCGAGAAGCTGGGGATCGAGAGTGTGGTCGCCCCTCTGGCGATTTTATCGGCTCCTTTTGATGGTCGGCCGCCATGTATCAATCGTGGCTTTTGCAACCAAGGTTGCATGCCGAATGCCAAGTACAGCGGGTTGATTCATCACATTCCCAAAGCGATAGCGGAGGGGGCAGAGGTACTGTCCGATTGCATGGTGACGGAAATTTTGATGGCTGGCGACCGGGTCAGCGGCGTGGTGTTCAACCATAATGGTTTGACGCACAGGCAGATGGCTCGGGTAGTCATTTTGGCCGGGTTTGTGGTGGAGACTCCCAGATTGCTGCTCAGTTCGGCGAATGCTCAGTTTCCCCAAGGGCTGGCGAATTCGAGCGGATGGGTAGGAAAAGCAATTATGCCCCACTCCAGCCATGATGTTTACGGACGACTCCCGGAGGAAGTACGATTGTATAAAGGAACACCTGTCCTTGCCTTGACCCAGCATTTTTATGAGACGGACCGGGAACGAGGATTTGCTCGCGGGTATACGCTCAGTGCGCACGGGGCACGTCCGGTCGGGATGGCAGCTGCTATTGCTGCCGAGCGGGAAGATGGCTCGTATTTATGGGGAAAACAGCTTCGAGAGACCATGCTGGATTACAATATGTATGCACGGATCACCTTGGTAGGGGAAGTGCTGCCTCATCCGGATAACAGAGTGACGCTCTCTGGGGAAAAAGATGAATACGGAATGCCGATCCCTACGGTAACCTTCAGTTATCAAGAGAATGACAAGCAGCTATACAAGCATGCGATTGGGCAAATGAACCGGATTATAGAAGCGATGGGGGGACAGCCAGAGCATGTGGTGTCTGATACCGCTCATCTCATGGGGGGATGCCGAATGGGGAAGGACAAGGAGAGCTCGGTTGTGAACGAGTATGGGCAAACGCATGACATACCCAATCTTTTCATAGCGGGTGCTTCGACGTTTGTTACTTCGAGCGGCAGCAATCCGACAAATACAGTAATGGCGCTGGCTGCGCGCACTGCGGACAAGCTGATTGAGGCAATGAAAAAGCAAGATGTATAGGACAGATTCACATTTGTTTTGCGTTCCTATCTTCCCCATCATATAAGCCATATAGTATACTGATAAACAGATATGTAAGGCAAAGGTGGGTATCCTTATGGAAATGGATTTGATGCAGGTACTGTTTTTGTCAGAGACTTATAAGCTACTTGGTGACAAGACGCGCTTGACGATCATGGCTCTCCTGCAAGTACAGTCCTTATGTGTCCGTGATCTCGTGGAAATTTTGCAAACTTCCCAGCCTTCTGTTTCCCAGCACTTGGCTAAGCTCAAAACACATGGTTTGGTCAAAGAGCGTCGGAAGGGACCGTGGGTATATTACTCCGTTAATACAGAATGCAGTCCTGAAGTTAAGCAAATATTGTCTAACTTGCCGGACATGTCGCCAATCGTCAAACAAAAATCAGTTGCAAGTGAACCTTCATTTGGCTGATCAGTCGTAAAAAGCGTTGGATCAATTGAGATCCAACGCTTTTTTTAGTTCTTCCTTGTCAAATCCATGGATGACAACTTGCTCGCCGTTTTCCTTTTCAATGTAGGTTACAGGTGTCATGCTGGCGCCTAATTGAATCGCTTCCTGAAAATAAGCATCGTTTTGTCGGATGTCTCTGTCTTCGAAAGCAATGTTGTTTGAAGTCAGCCACATTTTTTCTTCCTGACAAGGACCGCAAGTGACTTGGGTATAGATAATAACCTTGTGAGCCATACATTATTGCTCCTTTCAAAAGCAAAAGTAGAAGCCTAGTACTTTCCAATATGAATGATCGGTGGCGACAAAGCAAGTACTCAAAAGTATGATTTGGAAAAATAAGGATGGATACGTACATAGGGGGCTGTACAAATTATATTCAGTGACGTCGAGGAGGTGAATGTAACGATGCCTAAACAAAACAGACAAGCAGGTATGGGCCAAGCGAACCAAGCTAGCCAAGCAGCTAACACTGCGACTGAATTCGCAAGTGAAACAAACGCAGCAGAGGTTCGTCGTCAGAACCAACAATCCGCTCAAGAATCTGCACAACGCGCTGCTTCCCAAGGCGCTGCGACTGAATTCGCAAGTGAGACAAATGTTGCGGAGGTTCGTCGTCAAAACCAACAATCGGCTGCGCAACAATCTGGCCAAGCTACTGAGTAGTAGCAAGCGGTCAAAAGCCCTCGCAATTTGCGGGGGTTTTCTTATTTTTACGTAAAGTGTATGCGCTGAATGTCGTTTCTATCCTCGCACTTGCAAAAGCGTGGAAGTGGATGATACTGTGATTCGTAAATCAGCCCACTAGGAGGCAATTTCTCATGATCATTGGAACAGGCGTAGACATTGTGGAAATAGAACGCATCGCTACCTTGATAAAAAGACAAGAGCGTGCGATCAAGCACTTTTTGACGACAGATGAACAGCAGCTCCTGCATGGAAAAGCAGATACGAGACAGGCGGAAATGGTTGCGGGCAGATTTGCTGCCAAGGAAGCTGGAGCGAAGGCTCTTGGCACAGGCATTGGTGCCGTAGTCGGCTTTTTGGATATGGAAATCCTCCCGAATCATTCGGGCAAGCCGGTCATGACCATAAAGAACGAGGTGTACACCAAACTTGATCTGGACCCAACTCGCGTGCATATTCATGTGAGCATTTCGCATAGCCAGACGCATGCGATTGCGCAAGTAATTGTAGAAGAACGATAACCTCGATAAACTTGTCTGCATATTGGGACGAGGATGGACATACATTTATATCGCGTAGATCAGGAGGGACTACCTGCTCTTACACAGGAAGGCTAAGTCTGTAGCCGATCCAAGCGATATGTCGCCACCTTCGTATCCACTCAACCATTGACACGATGTGCGCTGCATGGGCGAGAGACTGACAGATTTCCCAGGAAATAGACAGGGATGCCCTTCTTTGTCGAAAATACTGACAAGGAGGAGTTCATTGAATGAAACGGGTAGCTTTACCTCTGGTGTTATTGTTGGTTTTCACCCTGTTCCTCGGCGGTTGTTTCGGTCAGAAAACACCAGAAGATGTGGTGAGCGACCTGAACGGTACGCTGGGAAAAATGACTGGGTACAAGTCTCAGGCAGTCTTGACCATGCAGACGGGCTCTACCCCCATGGAGTACGATGTTCAGGTCTGGTATGAAAAGCCAACCAACTATCGAGTAGCTCTTACCTCGAAGCAGCGTGGTATCACACAAATCATCTTGCGAAACAATGACGGAGTTTTCGTACTGACCCCGCATCTGAACAAGAGCTTCCGCTTCCAAAGTGGCTGGCCTGAGAACAATGGACCGTTGTATCTGTACGAAACACTGGCAAAGAGCATCATCGATGATACAGAGAGACAAATGAAGATGGAAGAAAAGCAGTATGTGTTTGAAGTGAAAGCGAACTACAGTGGCAATCGTTCCTTGACCAAGCAAAAAATTTGGCTGACAGAAGATTTCAAACCTACGCACGCAGAAATCATGGACGCCAGTATGAATCCACTCGTACGGATTGATTTCACTGATTTTTCGTTCAACCCTATGTTTGACAAAGATGCCTTTGACAAAGATCGCAACATGACAACAAGCTCGTTAACATCAATTCCAACCATGGCGCAAACGAATGGACAGGTCATGAAACAACCGAACAGCCAATTCGGTGTAATTGTCCCTACTTATGTGCCGGAGGGTGTAACGCAAAGCGATATCGAGCCAGTCACGCGTGATGGAGAGAGAAAAGTCATCTTGACCTATAAAGGCGCCTACAACTACAAGGTGATCGAAGGACGCCCGACAGCAGCATCTGTGTCATATGAACAAGGAATGCCAGTGAATCTCGGCTTTACAGTTGGTGTATTGGCCCAAACGGGTGAAAATCAGCGACTTCTGACTTGGGAGCTCGACGGAATCGAGTATACGATAGCAGGTGACCTTCCAGAAGAAGAAATGGTGAACGTCGCGCAGTCGACATATGGTCTCAGCGCTAAATAAATGGTGGGAGAGGGGACGGTGATTGCCGTCCTCTTTTGCTATTTAGGGGGGAGTGGCTGTAGTGGAGGGGAAGAAGTGCATTTCCAGTCTACGCTTCGGCCTACGCCCCGTTGTATGTTGGACCGTCCGTTCCGAAATAAATGAAGGGAGCGCTTCAAAAGTAGTCATCTCGATGAAGTATTCGCAGAGGTTGAAGCTGAAAACCCCCGTCATTTATTTCGGAACTGGGTCGGGCTCCAGAGGCGCTTGAACTGGAAATGCACTTCTTCCATCGCGTCTTAAAAGTAGCGACAAACCAAAAAAAGCTGGCGAAAAGAAAAAGCACAGGGCTCGCAGACCTTGACAACGCCTACCCAGTCGGAACTTCAAAAAGAGGACCACGCTTGTCGAACACTTCTACTCTGAGAAACTTCCGCCCGTAGGGTGGCTTTGGCTCGACGGTCCTCTTTTTGAAGTGGAGACGGCCAGTCAATCCCTCCGCTGGCGTGTCAGAGTCGAAGAGAACTGTGCTTTTTCTTTTCCTCCACTATGTTGACTCAAACCAAAAGGACCTTCATAGTTTTTTACGATTTTCCCTCAAGTTTTCCTATTTTCTCAAAAGGGAATCTAAAAATACCCATGTACACTTGGTCTTGTACCAGAGAAGCAGTACACCACACTAACAGACGAAAGGGTTGAGTGTATATGTTTAGCAAAGCGAAAATGGGAATGCTGATGGGAACGATGGCGGTAGTTCTGAGTCTGGGTAGCATAGGCGGAGCAATGGCAGCCGATTCAGCACAAACAACTACATTAAATAAACCGGCAGAAGTGAAATTCAAAACAGGGAAGATGGGCCACCACGGTGGATTCAGCTTCAAAGAAAATACAGAGCTGCTCTCGCTTTTGAAGCTGGACGCTGACAAGCTAAAAGAAGAGCTCCAGGCAGGAAAAACACTGGCGGCGATTGCTGAGGCTCAAGGAGTCGATACAGCAGATGTCGTGGCACTCCTGGTGGATCAGCAAGAGGCCAGGCTGAACGAAGCGGTAGAGGCAGGCAAGCTCACGCAGGAGCAGGCAGATAAGCTGTCGGAAAATCTGAGCGATCGTGTAAAAGAACAAGTAGAAAACACGAAACCACTTAAAGGGTTTGGCAAGGGAGGCTTCTTCGGTAGCTTCGAGAAAAACGAAGAGCTGCTGTCCCTCTTGAAGCTGGATGCCGATAAACTCAAAGAAGAGCTGAAAGCGGAGAAATCGCTGGCTGCAATTGCAGAAGCCCAAGGCGTAGCTGTGGATGATCTGGTAGCGCTGTTGGTGAAACAACAGGAGGCCAAACTGAAAGAAGCGGTATCCGCCGGGAAGCTGACACAGGAACAAGCCGACAAAATGAATGAAAATGCCAGCGAACGGATAAAGGAAATGGTGCAAAACACGCATTACGGACGTGGACCGGGTAAAGGGATGGGCTTCGAGAAAAACGAAGAGCTGCTGTCCCTCCTGAAGCTGGATGCAGACAAGCTGAAGGAAGAACGGAAAGCAGGAAAATCGTTGGCGGCAACTGCCAAGGAGCAGGGAGTAGAAGTGGATGACGTTGTGAATCTCTTGGTAGGTCAGCACGAAGCCAAGCTAAAAGAAGCGATAGAAGCAGGCAAGCTCACGCAGGAGCAGGCAGACAAGCGACGTGAGGAAATGACAACGATGGTGCAAAAGATGGTAGAAGGCAGCTTTGAAAAAGTCGTTTTCCCAAGACATGACCAAGAGAAGAATGATCAGGGGGAAGCAATGTAGTGATCGAAAGCAGGTGGGATTTACGTCCCATCTGCTTTTTCAATGTGCGCCCAGCATGGGCGTTATCTATAGGGTTAAAGTCCCGAATGGCGAAGGCAGTAGTAGTCATTAGCTTA
>NZ_JBFEFW010000040.1:0-45753 GCF_047229145.1 Brevibacillus jepli | reverse complement strand
TGCGGGTGTAGTTCAATGGTAGAACTCCAGCCTTCCAAGCTGGTCGCGTGGGTTCGATTCCCATCACCCGCTCCATACATAAAGCAGAGAGCCCATTGGTTCTCTGTTTTTTTTATTGAATGCAAAAAGAAAGAAGGCTTATCCAAGTAGGAGAATGGATAAGCCTTTGTTCAATCCAGGTATAATCTCGTGTCGAAAGCTGTCTGACGTTTTCTATGGTAGAAACATATGTTTTCGTGTACAGTAAAGCTAAGATCGCTTACCGATAACAATGGTAACGGATCTCTTGCCTTGCCTCCTGCATTGTCAGGGGGCTTTTTTGCGTCGTACAAGTGAAAGCGATCTTAGAGGGCCTCTATTCTCGGTCCTGCTTCCTGGACAGACGCAATCGGAAGAGAAACGATAAAGCGCGTACGTTTTTCATTGGAATCACAATGGATCGTGCCTTGATGCTTTTCAATAATATTTTTGCAGATGGACAAGCCGATGCCTGTCCCGTTTTGTTTTGTCGTAAAGAATGGTTGGAAAAGATTCTCTACGATCTCAGGTGGAATCCTTTCTCCGTTGTTTTCCACACTCAAATAAAGCCATCCATCTGAAGATGTGGAAATGACATGAATATATTTGTCTGAACGACTTTGTACGGCGTCAATGGCATTGTTTAATAGATTGACGACGACTTGTTTCAAGCCTTCTTCATAACAAGCGAGTGAGCAGGGGTGGATTTGTTTTTCAAATCGTATGTTTTCTCCCACGAGGCGAGGCGTAATAAGCATTTCTACTTCTTCCAGCAACTCTTCAACCTGAACGGTTTTGAAAATTTCATCGAGGATTGGTTTTTTGGAAAAGCTGAGGAATCCAGTCAATTGCCGATGCAAATTCTCAAATTCATGCATGACGACTTGAATATACGTTTGGAGTTGAGCCTGCTCCTGTGTAGACTCGCCAATCAGCTTCAGGAACCCTTCAATGGCGCACAACGGATTTCGCAGCTCATGAGCCATATTTGCGGCAATTTTCCCGAGCATGGTCAGTTTGTCGTTATGCAAATAGGAGATCGTCTCTTCTTTTTGAACAAGCTCTTTATTAATCATTTGTTCAAAATGATATACGGCCCAGAAGACGCTTTCGTCCATGGCTTTGCCCAATTGGCTTTCCAAATAGTGCATTTCTTGTGAGGAGAGGGACCATTTCTGCAATTCGGGCTGGAGTACCCGCCAGAATACATTCCGATACAACTGGTACGTGCGCAAAATGGAGGAGAAAGGGAATTCCTGAGAACGCAGCCACTCTCCCATATCTAATGCCCAAGTCTGCATGTCATGATCTACATCCTCAACCAGATAGCGAGCCAAGAGCACTGTTCGTTTTTCCGCAAAATCGCGGGGAATGGTTACAGGAATTTCCATGCTGCGAACAATTTCTTGCAGCCATATTGTGGTGATACTTGGTGTTAAGTCTAAAATCTTCCTTGAAACGTTATAAAGGTTCAGCGTCACAGTCTCCACCATCTCTTATCCACCCCATTAAAATCGTAAGGGAAAAGGGTAAGATTAGACAAGGTATATTTAGCCTGATTTCGCAATAAAATGCATTTTTTTTGGAAGTTTTTATCTACAAAATCCGCTGAAAACCGCCTTTTTTCGGAAAAATATCCAATCATGAGTCCGATTCCAGTCGCATAAAGTAGAATGGACGAACTTTATTGGACCAGGGAGGCAGGGATGGGCGAGTATTTTTGGCTGGGTCTTTTACATATCTTTATGATCGATCTGGTATTGAGCAGTGACAATGCCGTAGTGATAGGAATGGCCTGCCGTGGACTACCTCGTACAGAGAGAAAACGGGCAATCTTATATGGAACAATGGGCGCGATCGTTTTACGCATCGTACTGACGGGAATGACAACCTGGATGTTAGATATTCCTCTGGTAAAGGCTATCGGGGGATTATTATTGCTATGGATCGCGTGTAAGCTAATGCAGGGCGAGAATGAAGAGCTGACAGACGTCTCGCATAATCAGACAATGGGTCAGGCAGTCAGAACGATCATATTGGCAGATTTTGTCATGAGTTTAGACAATGTTTTGGCAGTTGGTGGAGCAGCACATGGCGATTTATGGTTAGTTTTGCTTGGGCTTGCTATGAGCATTCCGCTGTTGATGTGGGGAAGTGCATGGATTGCCCGTATTATGAATCGCTTTCCCAGTCTGGTCATCATTGGTGGAGGCATTCTTACTTTTACAGCCGTTGATATGTGTTTGCAGGACCCGTATGTCTGGAAGTGGGTAAATCCATTGCTACTCAATCATATGTGGTTGCCCGTATTTGCTGCTGTATTGGTTATGTTCTGGGGGCGTATGAAAAGAACGTGAAAAGGTAATGAGGAGCATACATTCTGGGGCATACTACAGCAAAGATCATGACCGTTTTTGCTAACTGCAAGTGGTCGCATCGAGCTCAATGAAAAACATAGCAGGAAAGGAATCATTGCTAATGAATACAAGCCTCTTGATGCTATGGGGATGCTGGGATGAAATATACCAGCGTTGCACCAGACTTACCTATATTGACAAAGGGAATAATATATTTCGCGTTGTTGTTTTGCGTTATCGGGGAGAACCGCTCGTTACGACGGATAATTGCACCATTCATGACGGAGATATGATCTTAAAGCTACATATACACAATTATTACTTTGCAACATTATGCAAAGGCGTGAAGGACGAACTACGTGTGGCGTTGCTGTTGCGCAGGCATATCCTTCAGTCTCTTCCGAAGCTAGCCGCGTTTCTTGAGACGATGGAAAATAAAGAACAAATAAAAGGGATAGTCGGCACCACCATGCTGCATAAGGGCGTATCTCCTTTGGGATTCTCGATATCGGATGTGCCCATGAACTGGTTCTTTCACTACAAGCGATGGTATTTGCGTATCATGCTGAGAATTGTCCATCCTGATGGAAAACGGCGAGTACAAACGTGGAATCATGAAATGCCTCTCAAGCGTGTCTATATGTCCAAGGAGTTATTGCTAAATCGATATGGCCAACGGGAGCAGCCTCTAGGAGAGCCCCACTAATGACAAAGCGGTTTCTGTTAGTAACAGAGGAATGGGCAGGAAGCGGCCACCGGATGGCTGCCGAAGCCCTGCAAGAAGTATTAATGGGAAATGAGGGTGCACGATCGGCCCGAGTGGTAGGAGGTCTGAAAACTGCCAGTCCAAGCTTGCGTGTGCTCTCTCATTTTTTTTATCGCAACATGCTGCGCTATGGTCAACCTGTGTGGCAACGTATCTATGAGCAGGAAGAACGACTAGCTGGGACTTTGTCCAAGCCATTGGGATGGTGGCTGTCCGCAAGATTAACCCATCAATTATTACGAGAAGAACAGCCTGACGTTGTAATCGCTACGCATGCTTACTGCTTGTCCGCATTGGCAGAGGCGAAGAGAAAGGTGCCTAAGCCTTTCCAGCTAGTTTGTGTGCCTACGGATTACCACATTAACCGGTTTTGGATTCATCCGGAAATAGATGCGTATATGGTGGCTCATGAGCAAATCGGACAAATATTGCTCGAGCGATACGGGATTGAGCCTGCGAAAATACATGTGTATGGCATTCCGGTTCGGCCAGCTTTTACTGCAGCACAGAATACGAACAAAGCGGCTTGGAAAAAGCAGCTTGGACTCGCACCTGATTTATTCACAGTGCTGGTTTGTGGAGGTGAAGGCGGTTATGGTGGTGTCGAGCAGGTTGTACGTGAATTGCTGCTGGAAGAGCAACCATTGCAGCTTATAGTCGTTACAGGAAAGAATACAGGACTGTATAAACAACTGGAGGACTTGCTTGGTACGCAGGCAACGGTGCATCACTTATTATTGAAAGGCTTTGAGCCGCAAATGTGGAAGTGGATTGGAGCAGCCGATGCCTATATCACAAAGCCAGGCGGTATTACGTGCGCGGAGTCACTTGCTCTTAAAACACCACTCATTTTGTATAAACCATTACCCGGCCAGGAAAAGCATAATTGTTCATTTTTACTCGAGCAAAAGGCAGCGATCTTGGCGGAAACTCCCACTGACATCAAAAAAATGATCAGACTATGGCGCCAGCCTGCAAGAAGAGATGCTTTTGCAGCGCATATGGACAAGCTGGGGCGACCAGAAGCAGCCCAGCAAATTGCCCAGGCCCTCTTGCAATTAACAGACTAAAATTGGAAGAAAAAAAGAACGCATGAACAAGCAAAACTTCACACATATTAAACTTACAAACGACGAGGAGGTGATACAGATGGCGAACAACAGATCTACTAACAACCTGGTGGTTCCTCAAGCAAACCAAGCTCTGGACCAACTGAAATACGAAATCGCATCCGAATTCGGTGTTCAGCTTGGACCAGACACCACTTCCCGTCAAAACGGTTCAGTTGGAGGAGAGATTACAAAACGTCTTGTCTCCTTTGCTGAGCAACAACTGGCTGGACGTGGCTAATCTAATAAGCTGGATGAAGGGGAGGCACCTATGGTGTCTCTCCTTTTTATTCATCCCAAAAAGGAAATTATTTACAAATTAAAATTAGGCGGACAACCGCATAAATTATGAGCCTAGGCGGATTCTATATGTGTTAGGAGGTGAGTGGAAATGACAGTAGGAGCACAAGTGAAGCAGACGCTTGCCAGCTTGAAAGGTGCACAGGCAGATTTTGAAACATTTGCTCTCAGCACGCAGAACAAGAAGGCGAAGCAATTGTATTCGCAAGCAGCAGAGCAAACGCAATCCATCGTGGATAACCTCCAACAGCGTGTAACAGAGCTGGAAAAGGAAGAGCCGCAGTTTAAAGGATTTTAGTAAGTGTTGGGAAGGGAGAGGGACTCCCTCTCTCTTGGTTTTACTAGTACTTGCCAAGTTTTCTAATTACCTCAGGTGATGGAGGTGGCTTATGCCTGGCTGGTTAGATATCATGCTGCGTGCGATTGGGGCAGTTGCCTACTTGTTTATATTGACGAAGGTCATTGGGAAAAGGCAAATCAAGCAACTTACATACATCGAATATATCGTCGGCATCAGCATCGGTTCGATTGCGGCCTTCATGGCAACCGAAATGGATGGACCGATCTACCATAGTTTGATCGCCATGGGTGTCTTCGCGCTCTTCCCTGTATTAATGGGGTGGCTTTCACTTAAGAGCAAGATTCTCCGGGATTTTTTTGAAGGGAAAGCAACGGTTCTCATCAAGGAAGGGAAAATTTTGGAGGACAATCTGAAGAAGGAACGATTGACCGCGGAAGACTTGATGGAACACCTACGAGTCAAAAACGTGTTCCGAGTAGCCGATGTAGAGTTTGCGCTCATGGAAACGAGTGGGGAAGTCAGCGTCTTACTGAAATCAGAGAGTCAGCCGGTCACACCCAAGGTGCTTGAATTGACAGTAGCACCTTCGGAAGAGAATCAAATTGTCATTATGGATGGGATCATTATGGACGAGCCTCTGGCAACAGCAGGTCTGAACCGTAGATGGGTCCGCACTGAGCTGCAAAAAGCGGGAGTGGCTTTGGAAAATGTTTTCCTCGGGCAAGTAGACAAAGGGGGAGAGCTATATCTCGACCTCTACGATGATAAGCTGATGGTCCCTGGTGCCCAAGCGATGAAGCTGGCTTTTGCTACATTGAAAAAATGTCAGGCGGATTTGGAGTTATATGCACTCAGTACAAAAAATGAACAAATGAAGCGTACCTACCAAACTGACTCGGTACAGCTACAACAGATCATCGATCAAGTAAAACCGTTCATGATTCGGTAAAAAGGAGTGAGTGACTTGGCAGATCAAAAAAAGAAAAAGCTGACCCCCGTCCAGCAAGAATATCAGCAATTGGCAAAAACACACGAGCCTCCGCGACCGCTTTTGCGCAATTTTACCCGGGCATTTTTAGTGGGTGGAATCATATGTGTAATCGGACAAGGAATACAAGAGATGTTCATACACTACTTTGATTTTACGGAGAAAACTGCTGGAAATCCCACAGTTGCTGTCTTGATCATAATTTCTGCACTCCTGACTGGACTAGGACTATATGACCGAATTGCCCAATGGGCTGGCGCAGGTACGAGTGTACCGGTAACGGGCTTTGCCAATTCGATCGCGTCAGCCGCTATCGAGCATCGCAGTGAAGGACTTGTGTTGGGGGTCGGCGGTAACATGTTCAAGCTGGCGGGGTCCGTGATCGTGTTTGGAGTCGCGGCGGCATTCGTCGTTGGCTTGATCAAAACATTATTTACGATGGGAGGCTAACGGATGCGCCAAGGTCATCAGTCATGGGTCTTTCCTTTAAAACCTGTCATTCTCGGTCACGCTGCGATTGGTGGGCCTTTTGAGGCTAAGGGACCGTTAGCCGACGACTTTGATACATTGCACGGTGACTTGATGCTCGGACAAGATAGCTGGGAAAAGGCGGAGAAGGTCCTGCTGGAAGAAGCGTGCTCGAAAGCGGTAGAGAAAGCGGGGCTCACGAAAGAGCAAATAAACTTTATGCTTGCCGGGGATTTAATGAACCAGATAATTTCTGCCAGCTTCTCGGCCCGGACGCTTTCGATTCCGTTTCTGGGAATATTCGGAGCGTGCTCAACCGCGATGGAAGGCTTGGCCTTGGCTGCTCTCATGGTAAATAGCCAATCTGCTGATTACGTCCTGGCTGCTACCTCTAGCCACAATGGCGCTGCAGAAAAACAATATCGTTATCCGACCGAGTACGGTTCACAGAAGCCTCCGACGGCACAATGGACAGTAACCGGAGCGGGTGCCGCTGTCGTAGCCAGTCAGGGTAAGGGATTACGGATCACGGGAGCCACTATCGGACATGTCGTTGATATGGGATTGACAGACCCATTTAATATGGGGGCAGCGATGGCACCTGCAGCCTTATCAACGATTGAGTCACATTTCCGTGACTTTGGGCTCCCTCACGACCATTACGATTTAATCGTGACAGGCGATTTGGGACGAACGGGCCATGCCATTTTATCTGATCTATTACCCAAGCATCACATGCAAATTCCGTTAGAGCGTTATGTGGATTGCGGGAAGCTGATTTACGGTGAAAATCCAAATGTGTGGTCTGGTGGCAGCGGATGTGGCTGTATCGCGACAGTGACATATGGGCATCTGCTTCGACGGATGAAGCAAGGAGAATGGAAGCGAATCTTGCTGATTGCCACGGGAGCCCTTTTATCCCCGTTGACCTTCCAGCAGGGAGAAAGCATTCCTTGCATCGCCCATGCCGTGGCTGTTGAGTCGGAGTAATTTGGAGAGTGATACCATGATGTTTTTGTGGGCGTTTCTCGTAGGAGGAACGATTTGCTTAATCGGTCAATTTCTCATGGATGTCGTCAAGCTCACACCTGCCCATACGATGTCCTCTCTTGTTGTCACTGGTGCAGTATTAGACGGTTTCGGTCTATACGAGCCACTGGTTAATTTTGCCGGAGCAGGAGCGACAGTACCCATCACGAGCTTTGGAAATGCACTTGTGCACGGAGCGATGGCGGAGGCCGAGCAGCATGGAGTCATTGGCATTATTACCGGCATTTTTGAAGTGACGAGCGCAGGCATTTCGGCTGCCATCGTCTTCGGATTTATCACCGCAGTCTTGTTTCGACCAAAAGGATAATGGCAGGTACAAGTTACCTTTAGTGCCAAAATACTTGAATTGAACCTACTTTCGCCAGCTTGTAGAATGGGTTGGGTAAGGAGGGAACAATTTATGTGGTGGAGCAAGAAAGCATTAACAGCCTTGCTTGCGGCGTTTATGGCCGTAGCGTTTATTTTCCCGGCCGACTCCCTGGCAGCCACACAGATCAAGCGTGGCAGTGTGAATGGGGATGTATGGGATTTGCAGTATCGCTTGCAGATGTTAGGCTATTACAATGGTAAATTGGACGGCAAGTACGGTGCGAATACAACAAAGGCCGTCAGACAGTTTCAAAAAGCATACGGATTACCGGTAGACGGTATTACTGGTCGAAATACATGGCGAGTCCTGAAAAAAGTGTCGGTGAATAAAGCAGAAATGCAGATGCTGGCACAGCTTGTCTATTCAGAAGCTCGCGGTGAACCGTATGAAGGCCAAGTGGCAGTTGCTGCGGTTGCTTTGAACCGTATCCAGTCCAAACAATTTCCCAATACACTTGCGGGCGTCATCTTCGAGCCTTTAGCGTTTACTGCTGTAGATGATGGACAATTCTGGATGACTCCTAACAAGAGGGCTTACCAGGCAGCGTGGGATGCTGTACGAGGATGGGACCCAACGAACAATTCTCTTTATTACTTTAACCCTGTTACGGCAACCTCCAAGTGGATTTGGTCACGTACACATGTGAAAAAGATCGGGAAACACATTTTTGCCATCTAACCATCGTCTAATGAGCCCTTGATGCAGCATTCGTCATGATGCTGATCGAGGGCTTTCCATTTGGCTGGAAACTATTGTACATTGTATTCGCAAAATAGTTCGATAAAATGATACGAAAGGATTCACAAAATTCCCTATGGAGGTTGATGATGAAGAAACGGATGATCCTTGCCTCACTGGCAGCCTTGTTTCTAGTAGGTGCACCAGTTGTGGAGGCAGAAACAAATCAAACGAATGGAACACCTTATGAAGACATTAGCGGCCATTGGGCAGAGCAAGAAATCAATAAACTTTACATAGCCGGCGTAATTGGTCAAAACGAGTATTTTCGGCCTGATGAGAACGTGACGCAGGGTGAACTGCTCACGATGTTTGTGAATGCAAAAGGAATTGAGCCTGTTGCGAGCATCCAATCATCCTTTGCGGACGTTCCTGCAAACAGTTGGCTGTCGCCCTATGCAGAGACAGCCTATCGGTTGGGGATCGTTCATGGACAAAAGCAGGGGAATCAGCTGTACTTACATCCTGATGCCCCGGTGAAACGAGCTGAGCTCGCCTCTATGCTGGTAAGAACGATGGGCGACAGCGGAGCAGTCAATAACCTGAAGTGGTCGACGACGATTCAGACATTGAACAAATACTCGGATGGGGACAGCGTGAAGGAGAGTGAGCAACGGCCACTCGTTTACGCCATGCAAAATGGGCTCATAAGTGCGTATGAGGACGCTACATTAAAGCCGAACAAGTACATGACAAGAGCCGAAGCAGCCACATACGCGGCACTTCACTTGGTTGAGGATCAACCGAAAAGTACGAAAGCACTCTCCAATGGGACACCTTTTCGCCAAGAATTAACCGTACAGACGACTGCTTACAGCTACCCTACCGACAAGATCCTTTCGTATCTGGAGTATCCACTGCGAGAGGGTGTTGTAGCGGTTGATCCAAATGTAATTCCACTTGGCTCTCACTTGTATATCGAAGGCTATGGTTATGCGGTAGCAGCTGACATTGGTGGTGCAGTTAAGCAACGCCATGTCGATCTGTATCTTCCAACCTTGAACCAAGCTGAAAATCATGGCTTGAAAAAAGGTGTCAAAGTATACGTGCTTGATTAATAAAATACTGAACATATTTCCTGCTCTTTCCACTCATACTACGTGGAGGGGGTGGGATTTTTTTAATGGTATGGTTGTTACTCGGTTTGCTTGTCTTATTGATTTTGATATTCATTACACCAATACAATTGAAGTGTTTTTACAGTCGCGAGGGTGAAAATGATCAGTTGGATATTACGATTGCAGCATGGGGCATAATCCGTAGGAAATACGAAATTCCGATTCTCCTCTTGAAAATGACAGAAGCCGGACCTGAGCTGGTAGCAAAGGTGGAGACGGTACAGCAAGGAAGCAAGCTACGGGAGAGGGTCAAAGATTTTACGCGGAGGCAAGTGAAATTATGGTATCGCAATTATCGTGAACTACTGGAAAAAGCACGCGATTTACTACCGTTGCTAAAAGACATGTTCAAACATATTCGCTGTACCGAGTTCGAATGGCATACGTGGCTGGGCACTGGTCAGGCAGCTGAAACAGGTGCGCTCACAGGATTAATCTGGGGAGTAAAAAGTATGGTTGTCGGTGTTGTTTCTCACGCCATTTCTTTACGTGTGATGCCAGCTATGAGTGTACAGCCTGTATGGAACCAATCACTTTTACATACGAAAGTTCATATGGTGTTGAATTTTCATTTGGGTTATCTCCTTTATTCCGGGATCAAAGTGTTTCTGCGTGTCCGCAAAAGTAAATCAAAAAAATGGGAACCTGTCTCTTCACGTGTCTAATGACAAAACGAAGAAGCACGTATATGAATTACCTCGTGAGGGGTACATGCTCAGGATTTGTTAGGGGAATGATAAAGCATGACACAGATAGGAAGGAGGAGCGACATATATGGCAGACCACCCGATTCAAGGCCTGATGAGAACAGCGATGGAAAATCTCAAGCAGATGGTAGACGTGAATACAATCATTGGCGATCCTGTAGAGACTCCTGATGGTAGTGTCATTCTCCCGATCTCCAAGGTAGGATTTGGGTTCGCGGCCGGGGGTAGCGAGTTTCAATACGATCAACAGCATGCTGGTCGCCAGCAGCATCAGCAGCAGCATGAGCATGCCGGTCACCCGTTTGGCGGGGGTAGTGGGGGCGGTGTTTCCATTACACCTGTAGCATTTCTGGTTGTCGGCAAACAAGGAATTCGCTCAATTCCGCTGGAAAATACCACGCATCTCTACGACCGGATTTTGGATTCTGTTCCGCAAATTGTGGATAAAGTACAGGGGATGTTTACTAAAACGGATGAAACCCCGATGTATTCCAACACGATTATTGCCAGAGCAGAAGAACAAGATTTGGAAGATCTTATGGATCGAAAATAAGTAAAGTAAAAAACAGGTATCCCTTATAAGAAGGGCATACCTGTTTTTACTGTTGAAAGCGTATGACATTACCAGCGCTCGTTTACGAACAACCCTGTTTTGGAAACATGTTGAAAGTGAAGGCTTGAGACTGAGGAGGCAATATACGGATGCCGAGCCATCGCTTCCTCGTAGTAGCGCGAAAAGGAGCCAAGAGGATTGCGTTGCAATCGCAACGTTGCTCCCCTGAATGATTGGGCGATACTCTCCATTTCTTTTACGTAATCCACATAGCTGGTTTGGACGGCCTCGAACCATTTTTCGTCATTCATTTCCAGCTGCCCATCTGGCAACAGCTTGATGCCAAACGGACTGAGCTTTTCATCTGCGTCTTTGGCAACCTGAGCAAACGCATCCAGCTTCTGTGTTGTTAACGTATCTTCTTTTTCGGCAAGAAAAAGCTGCAGGCGATTATACCGATTCATTAATGAGTGTGTACGTTCTTGTAATTGCTCGATATCAGGAGCAATCTCGTTGTTCTTGCCTGCTGAAATAAACTCCCGTGCACTTTTCTCCAAATCTGAGGAAAAGCGGTACAGACGCGATAAGGAATCGGAAAGCTCTGTCATCCATTGTTGCTGGCGAGTGTAGTATGGCTGTAAATTATAGCCCGAAATTGGATAGACGGGTGTGCTTAATTTTGCCTGAAGCATGTGGTAATGATAGCGGCCTACCCGCTGCGTAAATGGAACATGGCTGACTCGATTCGTTTTCATGTCGGTCACCTCCTCAAGAGTAAATGGAATGAATCCCCAGGAACAATTTACTATCTCCTATTATAGACGATGCTTACTCCATTTCAATGAGCAGATCGCCAGTTTGAATCGCTTCGCCAGCTTTTACATAGACGGCTTTAATTTTTCCGTCGAGCGGGGCTTGGATGGTCGTTTCCATTTTCATCGCCTCACTCACCAGCAGATGCTCACCTTTTCGCACCTTATCTCCTTCTGCGACAAGCACCTTCAGTACTTTTCCTGGCATGGAGGCACCAAGGTGGGCAGGGTTTTGTGCTTCGGCTTTTCGGCGGATTAGTTCAGAGACCTTCGCAGACTGATCGCGAATGAATATTTCGCGAGGCTGTCCGTTCAGTTCAAAATAAATGATGCGTCGGCCATCTGGATGAAGCTCACCAACTGCAACCAGCTTGATAATTAATGTTTTACCACGCTCGATTGTAATGGCGGTCTCTTCGCCCGGACGCAATCCGTAGAAGAACGTTCCGGTATTTAATACCGACAAGTCTCCGTATTCCTTCAAGCGTTGTTCAAATTGTAAATAGACTTGCGGATACATAATATAGGACAGGACGTCTAAATGA
The DNA here is from genome assembly GCF_047229145.1 of Brevibacillus jepli. Lineage (NCBI taxonomy): Bacteria > Bacillati > Bacillota > Bacilli > Caryophanales > Paenibacillaceae > Brevibacillus > Brevibacillus jepli. Next base: position 33,553 of record NZ_JBFEFW010000040.1, on the reverse strand, counting down.
CCAGGCTCACGTCCGATTTTGGCTTCCAGCTCAGCAGCAACTTGCGTAAAGTCAATGGGTGCGAGCAACTCGCCGGGACGTGCAGTAAACGCATCGCGACCTTTTAGTACGAGCTCTTGCAGTTCCTTCGGGAATCCGCCCGGCGGCTGACCAAGATAGCCTTGGAAAAATTGAATGACGGAGTCCGGGAAGTCGAGACGCGTGCCCTTTTCCCAAATGTTCTCCTCATTCAAGTTGTTCTGAACCATGAACAGCGCCATATCGCCCACGACCTTGGAAGAAGGCGTTACTTTTACAATGTCACCGCACATTTGATTGACGACAGCGTACATATGCTTCACTTCGTCCCAACGACCTTCCAGACCAACAGCCTTGGCTTGCTGCTCCAGATTGGTGTATTGACCTCCTGGCATTTCGTGAACGTACACCTCGGTATTGCTCGCTTTCATGCCGCTCTCAAAGCCTTGGTAGTACGGACGGACATCTTCCCAGTAATCGGATAGCTTGTTGAACGATTCAAGGGATAATCCCGTCTCACGCTCGGTGTGGGCTAAACCTGCGATCAATCCGTTCAGGCTAGGCTGGGAAGTGAGTCCAGACATGGAGCTCACGCATGCATCGACGATATCCACACCAGCTTCGATAGCCTTGAGAAGCATAGCGCCGGCGTTCCCTGATGTATCGTGCGTGTGCAGGTGAATCGGAATGCTGATTTCTTGTTTCAAAGCCGAGACGAGCGAATAAGCAGCATAAGGCTTCAACAAACCTGCCATATCCTTAATCGCGAGGATATGAGCACCAGCCTTTTCCAATTCCTTCGCCAGATTCACATAGTAGGCCAGGCTGTATTTGGTTTTGGTCGGGTCCAGGATATCTCCTGTGTAGCAAATTGCCGCTTCAGCTACTTTCCCCGATTCACGGACGGCTTCGATCGCTGTTTGCATCCCGGGCAGCCAGTTCAGACTGTCAAAAATCCGGAAGACATCGATGCCATTTTCCGCTGAAGCTTTGACAAAGGAGTGAATCACATTATCCGGGTAGTTGGTATAACCTACGCCGTTTGCTCCTCGCAAGAGCATCTGAAACAATACATTTGGAATGCGTTGGCGAAGAATTTGCAGCCGCTCCCAAGGAGATTCCTGCAAAAAGCGCATGGTGGTGTCAAAAGTAGCACCGCCCCACATCTCCAACGAGAAGAGACCCGAGCCGAGCTTACCCGTCGCTTCTGCAATCGAGGCAAGGTCATAAGTGCGCACACGCGTAGCAAACAAAGACTGGTGAGCATCGCGGAATGTCGTGTCTGTGACAAGCACCTGCTTCTGCTCCTGAATCCAACGAATCAGACCGTCAGCGCCTTCTTTGTCAAGAATTTGCTTTGTACCGTCGGGATATGGCTGGGTAAATGGTGTCCGCGGGATGCGCGGGGAGTCGAAGTGCGGCTTCTTCTCCGATTTACCCAGTCCTGGATATCCGTTGACAATCGTATCGCCGATATAAGATAGTAATTTGGTACCGCGATCCTGACGGCCAGGGAAGATGAATAGCTCTGGCTTGGTATCAATAAAGGACGTATCGTAATTGCCACTCAAAAAATCAGCGTGCGTCACGACATTTTCCAAAAACGGCAAGTTCGTTTTCACGCCGCGGATACGGAACTCACGCAATGTTCTCAGCATTTTGCGAGCGGCTTGATCAAAGCTCGCTCCATACGTGGAGATTTTGACCAGGAGCGAGTCATAAAACGGTGTAATAATCGCACCAGGATATCCGTTTCCGCCGTCCAGCCGTACGCCGAACCCTCCTCCCGAGCGCCAAGCTGACAAACGACCGGCATCTGGCAGAAAGTTGTTTTCAGCGTCTTCTGTCGTGACACGGCATTGGATCGCAAAGCCGCTCATCTTGATATCACTTTGCGACGGGATGCCGATCTCTTCATCAGAGAGTGCATGACCCTCGGCGACGCGAATCTGCGACTGAACAATGTCAATTCCAGTGATCAGCTCCGTAATCGTATGCTCTACTTGAATGCGTGGATTTACTTCTATAAAATAAAAACGCTTGTCCGGCGTAAGCAAAAACTCGACAGTACCTGCATTCGAATAACCGGCTTTTTGCATGAGAGTGAGAGCAGCCTGGCAAATATCTTCACGCAGTTTGTCATCCAGCGATAGGCTAGGAGCTACCTCAACGACTTTTTGATGGCGCCGTTGGACAGAGCAATCTCGTTCAAACAGATGAACGATGTTTCCGTGGTTGTCTCCCAGAATTTGAACCTCGATGTGCTTGGGTTGTTCTAAGTATCGCTCCAAATACACCTTGGCATTGCCGAAGGAAGAGCGGGCCTCGGAACGAGCGCGATCTAATGAATCCTGCAATTCATCCTGACTGCGGACGATGCGCATGCCTCGACCTCCGCCACCGGAAACGCCTTTAATAATGATAGGGTAGCCGTATTCCTTGGCAAAGAGAAGCGCTTCTTGCAGGGTTTCGATTGGCTCAGGCGTACCTGGAATCACTGGGATATTCGCTTCGATCGCGAGACGACGAGCTTCTACCTTGTCCCCGAATTTGTCGATCAGCTCATGGGATGGTCCAATGAAAATGATGCCTTCTTCTTGACAACGCTTTGCAAATTCAGCATTTTCGGCTAAGAATCCGTAACCTGGGTGAATGGCGTCAATATCGTTGCGCTTGGCAATTTCAATGATACTCTCGATGTCGAGGTAAGCCTCGATAGGCCCTTTCCCTGCCCCGACCAGGTACGACTCATCTGCCTTGAAGCGGTGGATGGAAACGTTGTCCTGCTCGGAGTACACGGCTACCGTACGTATGCCGAGTTCTGTTGCTGCGCGAAAGATCCGAATGGCAATCTCACCGCGGTTTGCGACCAGTAGGCGGTTGATTTTTCTCTTTTTCATTATTCTCTCCCCCTTACGTCTCGGAAAAAAGACGTATCAAAATTATATATAGTACAAATATACAAAATCTTCTCTACACAAGACACACTTTTTTATCACCCAGGAGGATGGAAAAATATGAACAACATAAATGACAAACTACCTGTTTTTGTGTACGGCACACTATTGGCGGGCTTTTGCAATCATGAGAATTACGTCAAACCGTATACGCATCAGGCTACACCTGCGACGATCCAAGGCGAGATCTATCATTTGCCGGCGGGCTATCCTGGACTATTGAAAGGAGAGCAGAAGGTTGTGGGGGAGATGATTATGTTTGCTCCCGAAGTGTACGAGCAAGCGCTAGCGGGATTGGACGAGCTGGAGACGTACTACGGTGAGGGTGATTCGCGCAATGAATATGAACGGATCATCGTGCCTGCGACTCTGGAGGGAACAGGTGAAGTAGTGAACGTCTATGTATATCGTTATTTGGATCAAGTGCTGGTAAAGCAAACAGGGGTCCACGTTACAGATGGAGATTGGCGGCGCTACATCCAATCGCTGACTGAATAGCTGGCGTTCGTTTTGCCAAAACTGGTAGGGAAAAGGAGGGAGCCCTGCCATGGAATTACTCCATTATGATCCTGCACAAATCTGGCGTTTATTGATTCCGCAAAGTCAATGGATGTTTCCCGACGAAGTTCCAGACGATGAACTGATCTTTCATTATCGTGACCATATTTATTTTGTAAACAATGATGGCTCAGTTTTGTCCATGCCACAGCCTGCATGCTTTGAAACGCTGGATATGGGCACCTTGCTGGAGTATTTGGCAACCTCGGAGGACACGATTGATTTTGACGATGAAGGAGAGTTCGATTACGGCCATGTCTTAAAGCGCATGGGGTATATCGTGCCAGTCAGGGAAAAGCGGGAAAAAGCCACGTATCAAATCGAGATCATCAACACAGCACTGCCAAAGGCATATGGAACCCGGTACGAAATGAAGCAGGTTACCTTTGCTTTTGCCCTCTATCATGCGCTGATGCGTTGCCATGAGCTGAATGCGAAGACGGATTGGGAATATGAGCATGAAGTGAAGCGAATCGCCAAGGTTGAAGTTAAACGGAGCGGAAAAGTGCAAGTGAATCTGTAATTTCTACTATTGGCATAGTGAAAAAAAGTGAATGATAGGGTATGATAATTGAGGTACATATGAAAGATTTGGTGAGGAGGAAGAAATCATGACAACTGCTGTTGAGCGTCAAGGCGCATTTGTATTCAAAGGTGGTCCTGTAACACTGCTCGGTCCTGAAATCAAAGTGGGAGATACTGCTCCTAACTTCACTGTAGTAGGTGGCGATCTGTCCCCTGTAACTCTGGAGGATTCCAAAGGTACAGTTCGTATCATCTCCGTAATCCCTTCTATTGACACTGGCGTGTGCGATGCACAAACTCGCCGTTTCAATGAAGAGGCTGCGAAATTGGAAGGCGTAACCGTTCTGACTGTATCCGTTGACCTGCCATTCGCACAAAACCGCTGGTGCGGTGCTGCTGGCATCGACAAGGTGAAAACTGTATCTGACCACAAAGACCTGTCCTTCGGTACAGCTTATGGCGTAGCGATCAAAGAATTCCGTCTCTTGGCTCGCGCTGTATTCGTAATCGATGCAAACGACAAGGTTGTACACGCTGAGTATGTGGCTGCTGCTGGTGAGCATCCAAACTACGAAGCTGCGATTGCTGCTGCACAAGCTGCGAAGTAAGCGTAAATACGATCTTTTTATAAGGAAAGCTCCCTTTTTGTCCGCGTGACGAAGAGGGAGTTTTTTTATTTATGCATGTGGAAAAAATAGCCTTGACGAAATTACTAACCAGTGGTTATATTATAACCAACGGTTACTAACCGGTGGTTATAAAGTTTTTCAAGAAATAAGGAGTTGAATGTCACGCATGGCAAGCAAACAGGAAATACGTTCGGAGGAAACGAAGCGGGCGATTTTGACGGCGGCTGCAGACCTTTTCGCCACCAGAGGCTTTGATACGGTATCTATCAGGGAAATCGCCAAAGCAGCAGGCTGTTCTCATACAACGCTCTATATTTATTTCAAAGATAAAGAAGCTCTGCTTCATCAGCTGTCCAAGGAACCGTTGCAGAGCTTGGCGCACCAAATGGAAGAAACACTGTCCAATCGCTCGCGAACTCCGGAAGAAATCCTCCGGGAAATCAGCAGTCAGTTCATCCACTTTTGCCTGAGCAATCGAACGATGTACACCTTGTTCTTTATGATCAAAGCTTCTCGTATCGATGTAGAAGAGCCGGAAGAGGAATTGCAATCGCTGCGCAATCAATTGTTTGGTTTGCTGAGGCAGGCTGTAAGGGGATGCTTGCCAAAGGATGCAGGAGAAGAAGAGGTGCTTGCCTATGCAAGAATTTATTTCTATACGTTGCATGGCATCGTCGGGACGTATACACATTCTGAGGAACCGTTGGACGGCTTGATAGAAAGGCTAGCACCTACATTCGCTCTGTCCGTGGATGTCTTTCTCGCAGGAAGCCAAAAAATGTTGAACAGGGAGTGATTCGCATGATGATGAGAGCTGAGCAAATCTCGGAGAACATCTGGTGTATCAAAGCGTGGATGTTGATTCCGTTGCGTGTGTGGATGGTCAAGGACGAAGATGGTGTTACGCTTATTGATGCGGGGATGCCGTTTATGACAAAACGGATTGTCTCTTTTATCAAGCAGCTGAATGTAGGGCCGCTCAAACGAATACTGCTTACGCATGGTCATTCAGATCACGTGGGAGCCGTCAAAAAAATCGTGGAGACCGAATCTGTGCCAGTCTATGCACATCGAATCGAGATTCCCTATATGGAAGGGAAAAAGCTGTATCCCCGCCGCAAAAAGCTGGAAGTAAATGTTCAGCCAGACTTGGCACAGCCTTTGCCAGAGGATGAGCAAGGAAATCTCTCCCTCATCGGGGGACTGCAACCCTACCTGACACCGGGCCATTCACCGGGACATGTGGTGTATTATCACGAAAAGGACGGGGTGATGTTGGCTGGAGATTTGTTTACCTCCAAGCGCGGCAGATTGCATCGTCCCATGCCTATGTTCACGGCGGATATGGCTCAGGCTCTCAAAAGCAGCTTGATCATCCGCCACTTGCGACCACGTCATGTAGAAGTATGCCATGGCAAGCCGATTCATAATCCCGCAGAGCAGCTGGATGACTATTTGAAAGAGGTATCTGCTTCCTTTTCGATCCCAGCCAGTGTTTGGCAATCATAGAGCACTTTTTAATTAAACCGAATTATTTGAAACGAATCCCCTTTTTCAGCCGTCATAGGTTTGAGGTGATTTGGATGAAAAAGGTAGGAGTGTTTTGCCAACTCTTTCTATTAACGACATTATTACTAACTGGATGTGGGGGTGGATCGTCCGCACAAGGGACTTCGCAGTCGCTCACGGAACCACCGCAGCCGGTTATTGCATGGAGCGGAAAAACGGCTGCGACAGTACCCGCATCTTCCTGCTGGAGCTACAATAACGAAGCGATCTGTAAGGATACGGCGGCACCACCGGAGCTCGTTGCGGAGCAAAAGCCTGCACCCCTGCAAGTAAAACCAGGAGCCACGCTGACCGTCACTTTTGCCCAGCCGCCAACCGCGAATACGCTCAAGGTAACCCAATGGAATGGCATGAAAGAAGTTGAGCAAGCAGTGGAAAACGGCAATCAATGGAAGGCACCGGAACAGCCAGGCTGGTATTTGTTCGACGTGCGCGGTCAATGGACGCAAGGCGATGCTGGTCATGCATTTGTGATCGAAGTAAAAGACAACATCTGATAGGCTCTCCAGACGGTTATGGCAAAACAGCCATGATCGTTTTTTGCTATACTGGAGGGGAGGGAACACCCAAAGGAGAGACAACATGCTAGAAGAATTGATAAGCTTCACGGCTGATGAGGCAGATGCAGGACAAACGGTACGGGAAGTCCTGCAAAAGCGCTATGGCGTATCGAGACGCCTGCTCATTCGCGCGAAATTTAAAGGCTCGATTACACGGAATGGCGTCCTCGTTTTTGTGAATGAAAAGCTGCAAGCTGGCGACGAAATTGCCGTCATGGTAGAAGAGGAAGTAGAAGAGACGGTAGCCCCAGAGGAAATGCCGCTCCAGATCCGTTACGAGGACGCTGACTTGATGGTCATCGCCAAGCCTGCGGGACTTGTCGTCCATCCTACAGGGAATCATCCAGGCGGAACATTGGCGAACGGATTGATCGCTTATTGGAAACAACGGGGAGAGAACAGAAGGTTCCGGGCGGTGAACCGTTTGGACAAAGATACTTCAGGCTTGATGATTGTGGCCAAAAATCAATGGGCGCACGAACAATTCAGCCGTATGCAACAAATCAGAACGCTGCAACGCACCTACCGAGCAATCGCCCAAGGGATTGTCGAGTCAGATGAAGGGACGATTGATGCACCGATTGGGCTTGCGGAAGATTCGTTTATCACCAGACAAGTAAGGCCGGACGGGCAGGCAGCTGTTACTCATTATCGTGTGCTTGCCCGAGGAGATGGAATGAGCTTTGTCGAGGTCAAGCTAGAGACTGGGAGAACGCATCAGATTCGTGTTCATATGAGCAGCGAAGGTCATCCATTAGCAGGAGACGATCTGTACGGAGGAGAACGCGAGCATATCGGCAGACAGGCTTTGCACGCTTGGGGGCTATCCTTTGTCCATCCGAGAAACGGTCTGGCTATGAACTGGGAGGAGCCACTGCCAACTGATATGGAGCAGTTAGTCCAACAATTTTTCCCGGATTACCCGAGTAAGGAAATGACCTAGACGAAAAATTTCGTCATTTCCCTCTGGAAAGCTGTAAGCGTTTTCGATATGATAGAAGCAATGAAGGAATGAGTTGAAACACAACAGAGAATAGCTGGCTGTCTGCGGGGGAAAATCCCGCAAAGATTTTTTTCAGTAGCAGACAAGACCCAGCTTGCGCCTGATGCCTGTTTCGGATCGTTTTGACAAAGAGGGTCTCCCTTTTTTATTTGTCATGCACCGGAATTAGCTTGGGGGTGAGCTGGGTTTTTATTTGCCCAAAAGAAGGAGAGGGTCTCATGAAGCTGGTTTCCTATCGGCTAAGTCAAGGGGATGCTTGGCGAGCGGGGCTTCTACATGAAGGAAAAGTCAAAGACATTGCGTTAGCGTGTCCAGCTGCGCCTAGCACAGTGCTTGGTTTGCTCGAAGAGTGGGCAATCTGGCTACCTGTCCTGAAAACAGCATACGAGACACAGGATGGCTGGGATTTGGAACAAGTTGAGCTAGGGTCGCCACTTCCTCGTCCTTCCAGCTTTCGCGACTTTTACGCTTTCGAGGCACATGTGAAGACAGCGAGAGCAAAACGCGGGCTTCCAATGGTTCCTGAATGGTATCACTTCCCTGTGTTTTATTTTTCGAATGCAGCCGCTTTTACGGGGACGCAAGCGAATATTCGCAGACCAAAAGCAACCGAGTGGCTGGACTATGAGCTGGAAATTGCCTGCGTGATTGGAAAAGCTGGGGAAAACATTCCGATTGACCGAGCTGAGGAGCACATCGCGGGCTATTGTATCTTGAATGATTGGAGTGCCCGGGATGTACAACGAGAGGAAGTCAAGGTCGGGTTAGGGCCAGCCAAGGGAAAAGACTTCGCAACGTCCATGGGGCCGTGGCTGGTTACACCGGAGGAGCTAGCGGATGTACGTATCCCAGGCAATAAGGGCAGTCGCTACAACCTGGAGATGGTGGCACGTGTCAATGGCAGAGAGTATTCACGAGGAAACCTCAAAGACATTCATTATACATTCGCCGAAATGATTGCCCGCGCTTCGGAGGACTGTTTCTTGTATCCGGGAGATGTCATTGGATCGGGAACAGTAGGTACTGGCTGCATTTTGGAGCTCGGTACTGAGCAGTTTGGTTGGCTTGCGCCAGGTGATGTGGTAGAGCTAGAGGTGGAGCGCCTCGGTGTGCTCTCCAATACGATTTGTGAATAAGGATGAAAAAAGGAGGAAGGAACGTATGGCTTTTTACCAACGTATGGGGGAAGTTCCACAGAAGCGGCATACGACGTTTTACAAGCCGGATGGGGGACTGTACCGCGAGCAAGTGATGGGAACCAAAGGGTTTTCCGGGATTCAATCGATTCTGTACCACCACAACCCGCCTACCCAAGTGAGGGAGACGCGCAAATATGCAGACGTCCGCTTGGAGTATGTCCCGCAGGCAGATTTGAAGCATCAGCATTTTAAAACATTTGATGTCGAGCCTGGCGGGGACCCGATTTTCGGACGCCGATACTTGCTGGGGAACAACGATGTCGTCATGGCAGTGTGCGCGCCGACCGAGCCGATGGATTACTTTTACCGCAATGCGGATGGTGATGAAGTCATCTTTGTGCATTATGGTGAGGGAGAGCTGCAAACAATATTCGGTACACTTGCTTACAAGCCTGGTGACTACCTCGTCATCCCGATCGGCACGACGTACCGGATCGAGCCTTCTGTGCAGAGTCGTTTCCTCGTCATTGAATCACAAAATGAGATTGTGCCACCGAAGCGTTATCGGAACGAGCATGGTCAATTGTTGGAACATTCGCCGTTTTGTGAACGTGATATTCGTGTACCGGAAAAGCTGGTGACGCATGTGGAAAGCGGAGACTTCGAGGTGCGCGTGAAACGCCAGTCTGTGGTTTACAGCTACTTCTTTGACTTCCATCCGTTTGATGTCGTTGGCTGGGATGGATATTTGTATCCGTATGCGCTGAGCGTCCATGACTTCGAGCCCATTACCGGCCGTATTCATCAGCCGCCTCCCGTGCATCAGACCTTTGCCGGTCAAAACTTTGTCATCTGCTCATTCGTCCCACGGATGTACGACTATCATCCGCAAGCGATTCCTGCGCCTTACTACCACAGTAATGTAGAGAGTGACGAGGTGTTATACTATGTAGATGGCAATTTTATGAGCAGAAAAGGCATTTATGAGGGCTCGATCACACTGCATCCAATGGGGATTCCACACGGGCCGCATCCGGGCAAGGTGGAGGCGAGCATTGGGAAAAAAGAAACGCAGGAGCTGGCTGTCATGTTGGACACATTCCATCCGCTTCACGTCACCAAGCATGCTTTGGTTATCGAGGATGAGACGTACATGTCAAGCTGGTTGCCACCGCGCGAGTAGGAAGAGGTGCAAAACGAATGGAAATCGCCATTCACGAGATTGAACGTCAGGATAAATACAAGCTGTTGATCGGGTGTATCGTTCCAAGACCGATCGCTTGGGTTACCTCTCTAGGGGAGGGGGCGATCGTCAATGCTGCTCCTTTCAGTTATTTTAATGTCGCAAGCATTGAGCCAATGATGGTGTCAGTGGCCGTCATGCGTAAGCCGGGTAGCGTCCCAAAAGATACGGCACGAAACATTTTGCAAACAGGCGAGTTCGTGGTCAATATGGTGGATGTACACAATGTCGATGCTGTGAATCAGACATCTGCCGATTATCCGCCAGAGATCAGTGAAGTCGAGGCATTGGGGCTGGAAGTAGTCCCTTCTGTTCGGGTCAAGGTGCCGAGGCTTCGTGCATCCCGTATCCATTTTGAATGCAAGCTGCATCAGATTGTCGAGTTAGGGAGCCCGACAACTTCCGATTTGATTATTGGAGAAGTGGTGCACGTTCACGTAGCGGATGAGCTGTACCATGCCGGGAGGATCGATGCCGCAGCATTTGCCCCCGTCAGCAGATTAGCCGGACATACGTATGCGACTCTCGGTGAATTGTTTGATCGTCCACGACCTGTTTATGAGCCACCTGTTGATTGATCTCCGCCCAGCGACGGAGGACAAATCCCTCTACGGACCATTTTACCGGAATCGCCTATCGGGTATCCTGTAGATACAAGGCAAGGGGATACTGTAGAGAGGGTGGTTTGTGATGATGGAAAGACGACTATACCGTTCGAATCATGATAAACGGTTATTTGGAATTTGTGGTGGGATTGCGCAATTTTTGCGAATTGACTCAACGCTGGTGCGTGTAGGGGTTGTAATTCTCACCGTTTGTACGGGGGTTCCCATTCTGCTTTACTTGCTGTTGGCGATGATTATGCCAAAAGAACCGCAGTGGTCATACGCTTCAGACGGCTTCCCTATGCATGATGTGCCCTATAATGGACATGCACGCATGAGTGATCTGGACCAAGAGATTGACCGTCTGGAAAAGCGGGCGTTGGTTCAGGAAGTGTATCGCCTGCGTGAAGAATTGGGCAAATACAAAGGGCTTTAATGTAGGAAGAGACTTCTAGGGCAGAACTCTAACCCGTTAGATGGATACTTTGAAAAAAGTGCCGTCTAGCGGGTTTTTGTGTTTGAATCATCGTAAACGAGAAATGAGTACTGAACAAGAGATACACACATGTTGGTGAAAAATCCAAACGTCTCTATACTGAATCAAAGGAGAACTTTCATGATTCTGAAAAAAAGACTAATAGGAATTCTGGGCATAGTATTACTTTTTTCAGGAGTAGTTGTTCCATTGGGCATTGCTCCAAAAGAAGCGTGGTACTATACAACTCTACCAGGTTTAATTCTGTTGTTGGTGTCTAGCTTCATCAAAAAGTAGTACCCATTTATAAAGTGCTTAATCAATGCGTAGGGTGTGAACTGTGACCCGTAGTCTCTTTCCTGTCTGCCTTATTTTGACCCTACGAAAAAATGGTCAGCAACTTCTGGCGATGGCTGCATAACATGTAAAGTGGAAAACCTACATAGGGAGGGAAAGCAGTGTATCTCGGCGTGTTCGATTTGAATCAGCGTTTGGAGCAAACCCGCAAAATTCTGCGGGAAAAGCAACACCTGAAAAAACTAATTGAAGAAGACATCCATGATTTGGAGAAAGACGTCAAAGAATTAGAAGCGATGACGTCCAACAAAGAAAAGTACGCGACCAGCGCCCAGCGCTAAAACAGCTGCATAAGCGACAGAAGGAGGAAGTGGCAACTGCCGACAAAAGGCAGGGAGCCACTTTTTTAATTTTGAATGGCTTGGTCCAAAATCTTTTCCACGATGACAGGAACCATGCGGATCGCTGCACTATCTGTGCCGTACGTCTGGCTATCCGCATAAGTGCCTTCCATCAACAAGATAAGCGTATAGGCCAGCTCGCATGGATTCGCAGCACCAAGGGCAGTTGTGCGCTCTAAAAATGCGTCCCGGATTCGTTTCTGATGGGAGCAAACCAACTCGCGAACCGGATGAACCGGATCAGGAAACTCCGCAGCCACATTGATGAAACAACAGCCGCGGAATTGCTCGCTGGACGCCCTGGCAGCCAGATCAGCAAAAAACTGAATGATTTGTTCTCGTGGCTGATCAGGGTGTTTGGAGATACTCTCCTCCCACTCTTTCCAATAAACGTCTTGCTTTCTGGTCATGTAGGCGAGAATCAGGTCCGTTTTCGAAGAGAACTGGCGGTAGACACTCATTTTATTCATTCCGGCACGCTCGACAATGGCGTCTACACTGACAGCATGGATACCTTCTTGATAAAACAATTCCTCGGCAGCGTTCAAAATGATCTCTTGTGCTTTTTCACGAGGCACCCGAGGCCGTTTCGTTTCTGTCATAAATAATCCTCCAGTTAGGACTTCCAGACGTCTTTGACGATTTCAAAGGAACGTATACGATCTGCATGATGATACATTTGTGTCGTAATCATGAGCTCATCTGCTCCTGTAGCATCCAGTAGCTCTTGAAGCTTGCTTTTCACCGTGGCAGGACTACCGATAATAGAAGAGCGCAGCTGTGCTTGAACAGACAGCTTTTCGAATTCACTCCATAGCCCATCCATATTGTCCACAGGTGGCTGAATTGGCTTAAGATCGCCGCGGACGAGATTTAAGAACGCCTGATAGTGGGAGGTGGCCAGGCGATTCGCGAGTTCATCTGTGTCTGCGGCCATTACGTTGACGCCAACCATGGCATATGGCTGATCCAGCACTTCAGATGGACGGAAGCAATGGCGATACGTTTGCAGTGCAGGCAAGGTAAAGTTAGGTGAAAAATGTCCAGCAAAGGCAAACGGCAATCCAAGCATACCCGCCAGTCGTGCTGAAAAATCGCTGGAACCGAGCAGCCAGATCGGGATATTCAGACCTTCGCCTGGGATAGCGCGAATAGCTGATGCCGACTCGTTTGTTCGTGGACGAAGATATTCACGTAGCTCCTCCAATAGCTCCGGGAAATCTTCTCCGCCAATCCGCAAGTCCCGGCGTAGTGCACGTGCTGTACGTTGGTCAGCTCCTGGTGCGCGCCCGAGCCCCAAGTCGATCCGTCCGGGATAGAGAGACTCCAGAGTCCCGAATTGCTCGGCAATGACAAGCGGAGCATGGTTGGGCAGCATAATGCCTCCCGAGCCTACACGGATTTTGCTGGTGCCACCGGCGATGTAACCGATAAGGACGGAGGTGGCAGAGCTGGCTACACTGGGCATGGCGTGATGTTCGGCTAGCCAGTAACGCGTAAAGCCCCAATTTTCAACTTTTTGCGCGAGATCGAGGCTATTTTTGTACGACTCAGCAGCGTTGCTGCCTTCCGTAATCGGTGCTAAATCCAGGACGGACAGAGGTATCTCTCTTAATAGCATGGGGAATGAACCCTCCTTATAAATGAGCAGTTGCGCCAACGATATACAATCAATATTAGTTTGTTACTCATTAGTAACAAACGTACTTGCATCATAAGGACTTGAAGAATCAATGTCAACGTTTGGATGGGCTGCTGAAGCACATTGGTTAAAAAGAAAAAGCCCTCGCAAGGGCTTTTCAGGCTGTCGAGAAAGTCTCGGCAGCTATTTTTACAGCAGTGCATCATACTCAATCTAGCTGGATTCGATACACGCATACGTATTGGAAAAAATCCGTTTTTCAAGATCCTTTTTGCTGATGTAAAACTGAAGATAACCAACATCCCACCAACACATACGCGCCTTATCCAACGAGGAAAGCTTGAACAGCTGGTGCCAATTCTGTTCTTGCATCTTCTGTGCTTCTTCTCTGATCTGTTCCTCTGTTCTGTAGTACTGGTATATAAGCCTTTGTAACCCATTTCGACAAAAGTAGGCATCCATACTATGATCGTGGGTGAATGCTTCATCCTGTCCCCATATAGTGTCATGATGGCGGTAAAGCTTATCGTACAGCTCTTCGTCGTGCTCATACAAATAATTTCCCAATTCACTATCGAATTTCACCGTTACACCAGGCTCGAAGGATATTTTTACACCGGTAAAATTACGATCATCACTTGTGATTTCTTCCTTATCCGCTGGCGGAAGTGTCTTTTTTAGAAGGCTCATCTCTCCATCGTAATAGAAGATCCGATGATCGACGTCAGAGGCAGGCTCATCCAAACCAAGGAAGAAATAGAGCATGCCGTGCTTAGGGAAGAAATCGAGTGTACCTGCGGGAAGTTCGCTCATATTGAATTGGGCAATAAATGTGTAGTAATGGTCATCATCAACACAGGGCCAAACGAGCCCGGGAGGCAAATCTGGGTATCCTGCGATCCGGCTGTTGCCGATCGTCTCGTAATTCTCTTCCTCCTCGACGACGATATTTACGAAAGGCTCAGCATGCTCGAGAATGAAATTTCGGTATTCTTTCAAAAAGGTTGAATAATTTAGATAACAAAATAAAAATGGCTGTCGATTTTCTCGACAGCCATAATATCTCTCACAAGGGTTTTTCGTTCATTCTTATTGTTTAGTCAAGATAACAGGACCATTCGCAGTAATAGCAAGGGTGTGCTCGTATTGAGCCGACAGCTTGCCGTCACGCGTACGTGCAGTCCAGCCATCTTCATCGACTTTCGCATGGTACGTACCGATATTCAGCATGGGCTCGATGGTAATGACCATGCCCTCTTTGAGGCGTTGTCCTCTTCCTGGAGGGCCAAAGTGAGGAACGAATGGCTCCTCATGCATTTCCTGACCAATGCCATGTCCGGTGAAATCGCGTACGACGGAGTATCCCTGATCTTGCGCGTAGGTTTGGATCGCGTGCGAAATGTCACCGATCCGGTTGCCTACGACTGCTTGCTCAATACCGAGGTACAGCGATTTTTCTGTCACTTCCAAGAGTCTTTTCGCTTCCGGGGAAACCGTTCCCACTTCATAAGACCAAGCGGAGTCAGCCAGCCAACCGTTTTTGCGAACAACCATGTCGATCGTTACGATATCGCCATCACGCAGAGGCTCTTTTTTCGGGAAGCCATGGCAGATGACATCATTAACTGAACCGCAAGTGGCATATGGATATCCGTGAAACCCTTTTTGTTCAGGGGTCGCGCCGTTTTTGGCCAGGAATTCTTCTACAAATTGATCAATTTCCCAGGTAGAAATACCAGGGCGAATCAACTTGGCAATCTCACGGTGACAAGCAGCCAAAATCTTGCCTGCTGCATGCATGAGTTCAATTTCTTCGGGTGTTTTGAGGATAATCATCGACTCTCTCCTTCTCCTCGTTAGTTCAGATATCTCTATAGTATATAGTGTAGTCCCGTTCTGCGCCAATTGCCACACTGAAAACCGCATGGTAGGATGAGGAAGAGATAATCAACCTTGGGGGTAGGTAGCGTGGACAAGTTTCAAGAACATCTGGCGAACTACCAGATTCATGTAAAAGAAGATGTGGAAAAACGTATTGCATTTATTCGTGAGCAAATTGACGGAAATGGTCTCGGTGGTGCAGTCGTTGGTATTTCAGGTGGGATTGACAGTGCTGTAACAGCAGCGCTATGTGTACGTGCACTAGGTTCCGAACGCGTCATTGGCGTATGGCTGCCTGCTTACTCGCAAACGGTTCATGAAGAAGATTCGAAAAGACTGGCTGAAGCGATCGGGTTGAATTTGCACACGGTTGATGTAGGACCTGCCTATGACGCTCTCGTTCCTGCTATCGAAGGTGTACTGGCGCTTGACGACAAGACGAAGGGGAATACAAAGGCTCGTTTGCGTATGACCGTACTCTATGCAATTGCGAACCAAAAAGGATACTTGGTAGCAGATACGTGCAACCGAAGTGAAATTCATGTTGGCTATATGACAAAGGGCGGAGACGGTCTCGCTGACTTTAATCCGGTAGCGAGCCTGACGAAGCATGAAATGCGTATTCTCGCTGCTGAGCTTGGAGTGCCGGGAGCGATCATTACCAAGCCGCCTTCTGCCGATTTGTGGGAAGGGCAAACCGATGAGCAGGAAATGGGCTTCACTTACGAAGACCTGGATCGATTGCTGATTACAGGTGAGACTCGCCCAGAGGCCAAAGAACGTATTGATTACTTGCATCGAATCTCTGAGCACAAGCGCAACATCATGCCGGGTATATAGACATGGCACAATCCTACAAGCTGTTCACCAGTTGTCTGTGGCAAACGACCAGCGCAGTAGTATCGACCGAGCAAAGACTTTACTTGTTTGATCCAGCTTATTTTCCTCACGAGATTGAGGCGATTTCGGATTATGTACAAAGGGAGAGAAATGGGAGAGAGCTCATTCTCGTCCTGACTCACGGAGATTGGGATCACGTTGTCGGTGTCGGCAAATTTACGGATGCCAAGATCATTGCGCAGAAAGAAATCCTCCATGCTGGACGAATCGAAAAGAAGCTGAACAAGGCAAAACGATTTGATGTGTCATACTATGTGGTCAGAACTTATGAAGTAGGAATGCCAGCATTCACGAAGCTTGTAGATGAAGCACAAGAATGGCAGGACGTATTTTTCTTGCCTGTACCAGGTCATACAGCAGATCAAATGGCGACCCTTTTCCGTGATCAGAAGCTGCTTGTTGTCGGTGACATGCTTTCCAATCTGGAGTTTCCGTTTATCGAGGATAGCAGCGCCTATCTGGAGAGCCTGGAAAAAATCGAACAGCTGGTCGTTTCCGGAGAGGTGGAAGAAGTCATTCCGGGACACGGTATACCCGCAAAAGGGCAAAAGGAAATTTTGCATAGAATTGAACGGGATCGACAGTACTTGCTAGATGCACGTGCAATTATTTTCGAGGGTATAGCCAATAATGTTGAAGAAAATGTACTCGCAGAGCGATTTTCTCAAATGACGTATGACGGTTTACCTATCAATGAGTACCTTCGTTCTGCCCATGACCAAAACCGGGATCAACTATACAAGGAAGCTATTTCGCAGAAAGGTTGATTATTCCACGGTTTTATAAGATAATAGGGGTTACGCAAATCTTTCTAGGAAAGAGGTGGAACAGATGTCGACGACTGAATTGATGCTAAGAACAAGTCTGGAAGGACGAGTGAAGCGTACGTTGCAAACGTACTTCCGTCGCCCTAACTACGTGTTGATCAAGGAAAGCCTGGGTGCGAACGGCCTGTCCCCAGAGCAAGTAGAAGTGACCTTGGAGCTCTTGAAAGAAGACAGTACTGTTGCCGAAATCATGGAGCATCTGCGCGATAAAGGCTACTTTGCATAACATTGCGAGCCAAAAAGACCGGACTGACAACTAATTGTCGGACCGGTCTTTTTTTACGTTCGATACACATGTTGAGTTAAGGTGTAGGACTGCCCTCGGGCAACGAGCGGCGGATTTTCCTGCGGCGATACAATTGAAGGGCAGATAAGATGAGAAAATAGCTCGCAAACGCGACCAAAAGACCCATGACTGCACTCCCTGTAAAATAGGCAAGTCCTTTTTCTTTCACCCAGACAAGCCATTGCATCCAAGGCTCCATATTGTGGCTTGTATGCCCTTGTAACGGTTTGCCGATCAACACGTATCCAATATTGTAATTGAAAATCACGAAGATCGGTAAGATGAGCTTTCCAATGACAAATGCAACCAAGCCAGCGGGAAGACTGGCGCGAAAGAACTTGCACAGTGGGAAAAGCAACAGAAAAGCGAGGCCAAAAGTAGGCAGGGTAATGAACTCAATGAACATTCCTAACGAAAATCCGCGGGCGACAAAAGCTGGAGCCCCTTTCATTCGCATCACTTTGTAGTACTCGATTTTTAGCTTGCGATATCCTTTTTTCCACATCCGTGTTATCCCTCGTTTGTCCCAAGTCATTTGTCTGTAGAATCCCCTAAGGGTTCATACGAATGGCGAAGCTGGATTTGTTTATTGCTTGATGCTGTAGAGTATTTCCAAGTTGGCAAAAATTAATAGTTGCCTATAAAGCTCTGATTTGTGAATGCGCCTTTCTTTTGGCATAATGGAAGAGGGCAGCATGCTAGAAAAGTGGTGACAATTGTGGAAGATGTAATGGGAACCTTTGGTGACTATATTTCGCAATATGGATATGGCGCCTTGTTTGGATTGTTTTTTCTAGGGATTTTGGGGATGCCCTTGCCTGAAGAAACGCTGCTCGTTTTTTCTGGATTTCTTGTTTCAACAGGAAAATTGTCATTTTGGCCAACCTTTTTTGTCTGCTTTCTCGGTTCCGTTACTGCGATGACGGTGGCATATTGGATCGGCAGAACATTAGGCTACCCTTTTCTCGAAAAGTATGGGAAACGACTGGGAATGGGCTATACGGTTTACAAAAAAACGGAAGAGTGGTTTAATCGTGTCGGTAAATGGGCGCTGCCATTAGGTTATTTCATACCAGGTGTTCGTCAGTTTACTGCCTACTTTGCAGGGATAACACGGCTGCCATTTCCGACCTTCCTGCTTTTTACCTATACGGGAGGGCTGTTTTGGAGCTTGCTATTCGTGACGCTTGGATGGCAATTAGGAGAGCGCTGGGATGAGTTATTTAACTTGATTGCTCGTAACCTAGCTATTTTCTTTATCGCTTTGCTCGCGTTGATTGCAGCCTTTTCTTATTTCAGACATAAGGCAAGAGCAAAAAAGCAATTACGGAGGGATCAGAATGAGTGAAGATAACCACAACCAAAATGTGCCTGTGGTTCATAAACCAACGGAGCTGGTTCCTGTAGTATTACCGGAAAAACATCAGAGATTTTATGATAAATTACGAGCCAAAATTGAAACGTTCATTACAGATAAGGGCGTCAATGAGTCTGTGGCCAATTTTATTTTGCTTGCGCCAGACTTGTTTGTTCTTTTGGCCCGATTGATGCTGGACAAGCGCGTAGGTGTTCAATCCAAAGCCGTAGCAGGCGTGGCCGTTGCGTATTTTATCACGCCGGTTGATTTCATTCCCGAGGTATTAATCGGTGGCTTTGGGCTTGTGGACGATGTCATTTTGGCTGTGTACGCCCTGCGCAAGATTTTAGTCGATATCGATGAAGCAATCGTACGTGAGCATTGGAATGGGGAGGAAGATCTGTTAGCCGTGATTACGAAGGTGATCAAGTCAGCGGATGATCTGGTAGGCAAGAAAATGGTGAGGAAGCTGGAAGAAACCCTGTTCCGAAAAAAATAGGCTAGGATGGGACAAATAGATGAAATTTTTAATGGATTATCAAGAGGGAGAACGAGTTGTCGCTTTTTGTTTGATCAAAAACAAAGAGGCTGGCGTAGCTAGTAACCAGAGCGAATACTTGAATCTGGAGTTAGGGGATCGCTCCGGTACAATCATGGCAAAGCTGTGGGATGTCAGTGCTGAAATGAAGGAATGGATCAACGTGAAGACGGTGGTGAAGATCGATGCTGCCGTCCAAATGTATCGCGGGAAAAAGCAGCTGGTCATTCAACGAATCAGACCGGCGTCCGCATCAGACGAAGTGCAGATGGAGTCGCTCATCCCGATTTCTCCTGTGCCGGTAGATGAATTATGGACAAAGCTTACCCAAACGGTTGACAGCCTGCAAAGTGCCACGCTTAAGGCGATTATTCAAGATGCTTTATCGACAGAAGAGGTTCGTGATCGCCTTCGTCATTATCCGGCTGGCGTTCGCATGCATCACAACTATTACCATGGCTTGCTGGAGCATATCGTTTCCCTTTTGACTGCGGCACAGAGTCTCTTGCCTCTGTATCCACAAGTGGACAGAGATGTCCTGTATGCTACTTGTATTCTGCATGATATCGGTAAACTGTATGAGCTATCCGATCCAATCGCTCCGGATTACACTACGCCGGGTCAGTTAATTGGTCATCTGGTCATGGGAGTCGAGATGGTGAGCGGCATTTGTCGCAAGCTGGATATTCCTCTTGGAGACGCTGAGGTTCTGCACTTGAAGCATTGCATTTTGAGTCACCATGGAGAAGTAGAAAACGGCTGGGGTAGCGCTGTGTCTGGAAAGACTCCGACGGCTGTCATGTTCCACTACCTTGACCAAATCGACAGCAAAATGAATGCATTGGGCCAAACGCTAGCGGATATGACGGAAGAAGAGGAATGGGCGTATGCTGGTGTGCTAAGACGGAAAGTCTGGCGTGGGTATTAGAAATGGAAACGAGAAAGCCAACTGCTCAGTAAAGGCAGTTGGCTTTTTTTAGATTAATCAGAAACGTTTGTGATAACAAACCCGTATTACTTATAACTGATTTTCTGGGGGGATTTGTATGAAAATGCGAAACAAGGCTGCGATGCTCGTCCTCGCTGTTGGCATGCTCACGGTACCGCTGACCGCAGTACATCCATATTCCGTCTATGCGTACGATGGTAAATCAAAGCTGGAACCAATCGAGTTACCTGCGGACATCGTTCACCTGCTGAAAGAATTGAAGGAGGACTATGTGCCACTTTTGGAGAGCCTTCATGTTGATTACTTCGGCGGGACAAGCAACTCGGGTTATGCCATCAACCTCTCTGATCGAAAGAGTGTCATTACAACGAATACGACGCTGAGACTATCAACGAACGCAGATGGAGATCTGACCCAACTGGTATTGCATGATGTAAACCGGGACAAAACAACCAAACTCAATCAAAAAGAAGCTTATCAAAAGGCTGTCGATTTTATTCGCAATTACATCGCAGTTGACCATGTGATATCCCCGCAAGCGAAGATCTCGGTAGACCGTGCTTCTGAACTGGACAATTTGGCAGTAGTCAGTGTGTATCCACAGCTGAACAATACGTGGGTCGATAAAGAGACAGCACGTGTGATGGTTGATGCAAATGGGCAGGTCGTCCGCTTTCAGCAAGAAAAGGTGAAGCTCCCGACGCCAGCAGAGGTAGCAGACCCTGCCAAAGCAATCCCGCTGGAAAAGGTGAGGGAGGAGTGGCGTGACAAAGTTTCCTTGGAGCTGGCATACGATGAGAGGGCAGGGAAGCTCGTCTACGTGCCTGACCAATTGCCGATTATGGACGCATTGACTGGAGAAGATATCTCTGACGTCTTTAAAACTGATAGGGAAAGAATGAACATCAAAGGAACAGCTGACCTCTCTGTATGGCTCGACACGAAAAAGATGGAGCAGATGCTGGAGAAGGATTTTGCGCTGAATCTGAAAGAACGCACATACAACAATGTAACAGAAGACAAAAAGTATAAAAACAGTGACATCGATCGCCATGAATGGAGGGCGAGATCCTATCAAAGTGCGGCGATCACTCTCGACCGCAAAACAAAAGCACCAATCGAAATCAAGCTGGACGGCTCCGTCGAAAAGGAACTTGAAAAACCATTGTCAGATGACGAGGCAAAAGAAGTGGCCGTTCAGTTTGTCACCAAATACTTGCTCTCCAAAGAACAGGCTTTCTCGGTGAAAGAAACCCATCTAGTGAAAAGCTTGCCGGGCTGGGCTGATCAAAACCTCGTGCGACCTGTCAGCAGCTTTGCCTTTTATCCAGAGAGCAACGGCATCCCTACAAAGAAGCCGTTGTTCTACATCGAAGTGGATGCGAAGAAGGGTCTTATCGTATTGGCAAAAGTAAACGATTTGCCGTCGGTCCCTGCCTCGTTAAGCAAAGAGGGACTCGTTTCAGTCGACAAGGCTACAGAGGCATATGGCAAACAAGCGGAGTTGCGACTGGCGTATTGGTATCCGAGAATTGGCAAACATTCAGCAAAGCTGCCGCAATTGGCTTATCTGCCTACTTTGAATGCCAAGGCGCTGCAGGTTGATGCAGCTACAGGCAAAGTCGAGGAGAGCTGGCTCGAATGGACAGCTGCTGATTAAGTGTTGAGTGTGGCGGCCAAATGAAGAGAGGCCCCCTATGGTTGAGAAATAAACATGGGGGGCCTTTCAGAGCGTATGACGACGAGCGTTACTCTTTTAGCGGAAGCGCGACTTCCCAATCAACATCGTTTTTTACTTTTACTTGCGACTTGTACGAGATGGTGAGTTCTTTTGGTGGTGCCTCGAGCCCATAATCGAGAAGCAATTGTCCGCTCATTTTGATATTTCCATTCATGTCTGGCGTTCTGTTTCCTGTGAAGTAGAAAAGACTATAATCTTTTCCATTCTCGTCTTTCACTGACCACCTATTAATATCCATCACACCCGGGGCGAGAGTGGCGTTTACATCCATCTGTGGATACCATTCTTTTTTGCCAGCATCATTGGTGAGCTCCTGCACGGAATAGTTTGAAAAGGTAAGGGTATGCCCATTGCTTGCAGCCGTTATTTTTTTGCTCGTTAACTCTTCTGTGTTCAGCTTCATTTCTACTGCCTTCACCGGTTCGTCATGGTACGTTTTGCTAAGCCTGAAGATGAGGCTTTGATCGGTCGGCAAATTATTGAGCGTGATGAAATAGTTTCGTTTTTGATCAGCCGTTTTCAAGAGCTTTTCATAAATAATGTTCTGTTTGACAGGATGGGGAATATCATCGTCTGACTGATAGAGGTCTAACTCGGTCCAGGCAGCGAGTACGGTTCCTTTATCATCCACGATTTCAAAGGCCAAGTTCTTGTCTTCCCCGTCGTGACCCGCAATTCCCAGCAAGATTTCCGTCTGGCCCGGGGTCAGCTTGACTTGCTTCAAATCATACCCCACGCCGTCTGGTGACTGGTATGTCTGGTTGATCGGAATGATCGTCGTGTCTTTTTGGGCTTTGGAAATGTCGACAGGGATAGTCACTGCCCATTTTCCTTTTTCCTTGCCAATCTGATGGAAGGAAACATCGACATTGAGTTTTGCAGGGATTTCGATCTTGGTCGTAAAATAGGGCGACAGTGGTTGAGTGAGCATCATTAAGCTGTTGTTTTCCCCTAGTACGGACATGCGAGGGGGCAGGTCATTTGAGTGATAGAGCTTACCCTCCTGATCGGTAATTTTGATATCATACACGGCATCTCTCTCATCCCTGTCGTTGGGAAACAGATTGAACAACGATTCTATCGGGCGTCCATTAGCGTCAGTGATTCCGAGAATGATGCGGACGTCTTTGGTATCTGCCATAATCTCTTTTATATCCACTGTGAATCCTTTGTCTGTGGCCTGCATATTGACTTTTTTGGTATAGCCCTGTTGAACACCTCGGGAGATGAATGGATCGTCTGGATATTTCTCAAACAGGCTATCTGTTCGCTGCTGTTGTTCCAACTTGGGGCTAACCAAGCTGTTGACATACGTAGCAAAAGTAGGCGAGGTAAGTGTGCCAAAATAAATAACGGCGGCAAATCCTGCTACCGCAATAGTCGCTTTTTTCATGATATCGATGCTCCTTGCTACCCATCTGTTTGGCTTCTGATGGCTGATGGTTTTCTGGCGTTTTATGACATGCAATGGGTAGGGAGGAATGTTGTTAATGACTTGCTGCACGATTGTTTGGGTATACTCTGCTACGCTGTCCCAGTCGTCTGGATTATCGATTTCCCCCAAATAAAGCTGGAGCTGTAGCTGGCAGTGGCTGCATTGTTCAAGATGTTCGGCCATCCATGCAGATGCGTCTCCTCCAAGCTGGCCCTGAAGATACAAAGAGAGCTGACTTTTGTATGAGCAATTCATTTCCCCCAATCCCTCCTAAGCCCGGCTTTACTAATTACTGCTCTGAGCTTGTCTTTTCCCCGAGATAGGCGCGTCCGCACGGTACTCGATGGAATGTCCAGCTTTTCCCCGATCTCCTCACAACTCAATGCTTCGAGATAGCGCATCTCGAGGACGACCCGATACTTTTCTTCTACTTCCATCATTTGCTGCCTGAGCAATTGCTGCTCTTCTTTTTCCAATAAGGCACTCTCCGGTGTATCATGATCTGCGGGTTCGATGTGTGCATGGGTAAACGCTGGTGCTCTCATGTGCTTCCGTAGCTCGTCCACACAGTAATTAGCCGCGATCCGGTACAACCATGACGAGAAAGCATGCGAAGGTTTGTATTCGGGTAGTAAATAATAGGTTTTGATGAATATTTCCTGTACGGTATCCTGCTCGTTTGGCGTATGACCCAGCATCTTGCGAAGAACGGAAATGACTTTTCCGTGGTATCTTGTAATGATCTTCGCGTAGGCTTCCTTGTCGCCCTGCAAGACTTGCGCGATGATCGATTGATCTTCCTCCATCTGGTCTCCTCCTATGTATAAAAAAAGCTTGATGCGCGCAACCATGATCGTTTGTTACTTTTGACACTACTAATACGAAAAGTAAGATAAAAACGTCCCACCTTCATAAAGGAATGAAAAATCAAAATATTTGGAGTGTGAAATGAAAAGCCCGTCTCGACGCTATTAGTCGGAATTCATAAACACTTCATGGCAAGTAGGATTTTTTTTCTTTTTGTAGAATATCTACTTGATTCCCATTTGATTTGGCAATCAATGCCGATCACGAGAAGGAGAAAGTGCAATGAAACGGCCAACTTATACCCTACCAAGTATTGTAAAGAAGGTATTCCGGCCCGGTGAGCGCTCCCTTCCACGTACGGAGATCTGCTCCCGGATGGAAGCGAATGAGCTGAATGCTTTTTTGGATCTGGACAGCACGACACTACTGGATAAAGTGTTGAACATGGAGCAGTCTCCTGTGCGGGTTGGGAGCTCAGAGGCGATCGTAGAGATCACCCACCAGCCGCATCAGGTGTACGACCTGGCATATCGCTATTTGCGCGAAAGCCAAACCCCAAAAAAGCTGGAGCAAATTGTCGCAGAGCTGCGTCGTCAAACGCAGTTTGGCTGGAACCAGATTCTTCGTATGCTGCAATTGGAACGCGACCCTCGCTTTGTGCAATATCAAGGCGATAGCAGATGGTTTTTGGCAGAGTGGACATTGGGCAATGATCAAGTGTATGCGTTTTGCCGTGATAATGGCATTACACAAGTAGCTGCTCGTACACTAGTCCATTTTCTGGAGCAGGAAGTAGGAATTGCTGTAGATGCCGCCTTTCTCCCTGCGCAAGATGACCGCTTCCGCATTGACGGTGATACCATGTACATCATTGCTCGTAGCGAAGATTCCAACGAAGAGCTGGCGGACCAAGAGGTTGCTGTCGCCGCCCCTTCTGTATCAATAGGAAACAGCGAGTCCGTCTCAGAAGAAATTGCATTGGAAGAACCAGCCAATCCCTTACACCAGGTGGAAGAACAACAAGAACTACTATTTACCAAGGAGGAAGCTACTATGTCTACTGTTACCAACCAGCAAGTTCTCGAGGAAGTACAAAAACTGATGCAAGAAGCCATCAACCGTTTGGAGACAAGAAACCACGAAATGTCCCAAGAGGTTGTCGCACATTTTCAACAAAGCAATATGCAAGCTATAGAAGTGCTGATGAAAGAGAAACATAAGCATGAGCAGATCGTACTTGGCATTCAACAGGTTCTGGCGACCAGTGAACAACAATGAGTAAACTTGAGGCTACGATCCGGTTAGAGCAGAGATTTGCCATCCTGCGCGAGGTTATCGCGGGCTATCGGATTCGCCTTCAAGAAATGGAGCAGGAAGTGGTGGAGCTATTTGCCGCCAACCAGCTCTCTGCTATTTCAGCATGCATGGGCGAGAAGCAGCGCATCGTCAGGTTGATGAATCGACTGGAACAATTTATTGTTCAATGGGAAAGAAACAACACGGATGTGGGTATCGCACATGAACCAAAGCGAGAACACTTGAACACATGACGAATAATGCGGTAAAATAGGGGGATTGTGCATGATTCCCCGCGCATGCCGCGTGGGATGGAAAGGAGATCCAAACCCTCTATGTCGGTAGGAAGAAACGAACTGTGCCCTTGCGGGAGCGGAAAAAAATACAAAAAATGCTGTGGGGTTGTCACTCCGATTACGGAGCTGCGTAGCCGCCACGAGCAAAAGCTGCAAAAAGAATACGCTGGCTGGGTAGAAAGACTGAACCATTTTGTCGGCGCAAATGTAACCAGTGAGACGGTTCAAGAAGCGCGAAATCGTTTTGCCGAAGAGGTTGGCTTGACCCAAGAGAGTGTTGCAAAAGCTGAATGGGCAGCCCATTTTTTCAACTGGTGTGTACTGGATATCAAAACAGGTGGAAGCACACTCCTTGAGAGTTATATCAAGCAGCATGGTCGTCGGATGGAGCCTGATCTTCGCCGTGCGTTTGCTGGATTGCACCTGAATGTTTACGAGATCATGGAAGTTGATCGTGATGTCATCACAGTTCAACAACCAATTACGGAAGAAAAACACTATCTGCTTCGTGCCAACACGCTGAATGTTGTACCTGGACAAATGATCGTGGGGCGCCTGCTAAATCTGGGTCTGCGCGATATGCTATTCGCTGGCAGCATCATTTTGCAGCCACATGTCAAGGAAAGCCTGCTCGAATGGTTGCATCAGCATCCAGAAGTAGAAGCTGCGAAGACAGATACGAGCAAAAGAAGCTATACAACAGAGCTGTATCACTTTATCGTTCAATTTGGTGAAGCGGCAAGTGAGTCAGAAGCACCTAAGCAAGATGCGCTTCTACGCCGCACCTATGCCATGCCAGAACGTAAACAACTGTTAAAAGTAATCGAGTCGAACCCCGTATTCGAACTGAAAAAACGGGATGGAGCTCGGGAGACATGGGTTTATGCGTCCCGCAAAGAAGAGCATTTGTTCCCGAATTTAAAGGATGCTCTGCTGGAGCTATACGAAGTACAGGCAGAAGTGATTTTGCAGGATGACAGTCTGATCCTGGAAGGCTACGCGGCGCAGTTGGACGAAGTGGCAGAGATTTTGCTGCTGCTTGCGTTTGAGAACGAAGAGGAGATTCGCGTTCTTACCTCAACGGGCTCACGTCTGTCCAAAGGCACCCTGTTTATCACGAGTCAGCCGACTTTGCCCCCAAAAGTTTTGCAGTGGGCAGTCCAAACGTATTTTGCAGAAAAATGGTTGGTCACCTCGCATGAGCAGCTCGATGATTTGGCTCCGCTCTTGGTTGCAGCTACAGACAACGAGGCTCTGCATGAAAAGCTCCACCAGCTGATGGAGCAGATGGAACAGGATCATAAAGTCGGACAAGGCTTGGCTCGTTTCATCCGGATGGACATGCTTCGACCGCGCCTCTCATTGGCAAATGACAGCCTGCATGTGAACAACCTGCTGCGCCGTCCACTGATCGAGGGCTTGCCGGAGAGTGTGTATACGGTACATCCTGACAGACTCGCAGACATCAATCGCTTTGTGCAGGAGATGACAGAAGGCAAGTCAGAAGCAACCGTCAAAAAGTACGATGAGGTTATGAACAACTTCCGCTCATTCGTTAGAGGGGCATTTGGTCCATCTTTCACATGGGAGCAGCTGCGCAGAGAGGACCTGGTATACTTCCTCGTTCACGACGTTTTCACGCGCACGGATGCAACGACAAAGACATTGGCAACGAATCTGTTGTCTGTGTTGACGGCCTTTTTCAAGTGGCTGGATAAGCAAGGGCCATACACGCTGTATCCTGTCATGCAGCCGCTGTTCGTGGAGTTGAAGGAAGCGTTGCCAGAAACCTATCGCCTGCGTGGTGTGCTGGAGAAAGAAGCGACGCAGAATCTTTACAGCAACCCGATGGGGATCAAAGATATGACAGAAGAAGCACTGCTCGTAGAAGAGATTACTTCTTTTGGATGTACGGCTAAACGCCCGAACGGGGAGACAATCAAGCTGTCAATTGGCGCAGAGTTGGGGTCAATGCTGACAGGAGATTGGTTGATTCATGGCTTGTTCGGTCAAGGTGAGGATGGTAATTGGAGACTGTACAGTACGCCTGAGGTGTATTCGCCAGTCATTGCCCAATTGCTTGGTGCACCAACAAGTGTATTGGTGTAAATCACCTAATCGCAATGAAAACCCGAGGATTTGTGTCCTCGGGTTTTTTGTCATGTCTTTATAAAATTTAGTGAACCCATTCACGGAGAGTCTTGTCTTTCGGCAGCAAGAAGCCCATAAAGCCAATCAATGGAAGGAATGAGCATAAAATAATGACAAAGCTAAGGCTGAAGATATCTGCCAGGTAACCGAATACGAGGGCTCCCATTCCACCCATCCCAAAGGCAAGCCCGATAATCAGACCCGATACGGTCCCGATTTTGCCAGGCAATAGCTCTTGAGCATATACCACTGTGACAGAGAAACTGGAGAGCATGATGAACCCGCTGATCACTAGTAAAGGAAAAGTCCAAAAGCCAGAGACGTATGGTGTTAGGAGCGTCAACGGAAGGGAACCGAGTGTGGATATAATGAGCAGGTTCCTTTTTCCGAATCGATCTGACAACGGCCCACCAAAAAATGTCCCAACGGCACCTGCGAAAAGAAATCCAAAAATGACAAGCTGTGCACTAGCGTATTCCATATGCTTGTCATACATCAAATAAAACTGATAAAAGCTTTGGTAGCCAGCGTTCATCCAGGACCGCACACTGACGATCAGAACCAGTAAACCGAGTGCGATCAGGCGCTTATTCCGATTCGTATATGTAACAGTTGCAGCCGCAGCTTTTTTCAAACGCTGTTGTCCACGGTACCATAGCGCGACATAGAGCAAGATTCCGCTGGCGAGTATAGCGGGCAGTAGAAACCAGGCGGCACCAGTCTGACCCAGGTTGGCAAAGACCAGAATCGTCATCAGGGGAGCGAGTGCTTGCCCAGCATTGCCCCCGACCTGAAAAATGGACTGTCCGAGCCCTCTGCGAGGACCAGATGCTAAGTGGGCGAAGCGTGAGGCTTCGGGGTGGAAGATCGCTGAGCCGATTCCGACACAGGCGACAGCTACAAGAACCAAATAGTAATTGCCGGAGAAAGCAAGGAGAAGCATTCCCAATCCAGATACAATCAAAGCCAGTGGAGGCAATAAAGGTATCGATTTGCGATCAGAAAAGTAACCGACAATTGGTTGCAAGACAGAGGCGGTAAGATTCATGACGAGTAAAATCATTCCGACTTGTGTAAACGATAATGCTAGGTTTTTCTCTACGATGGGAAGCAATGCAGGGATGACCGCTTGCAAGCTATCGTTTAATAAATGAACGATGCTGATTGCAAATAGCATGCGGTAGACCGTCGGTGCCGCAGTTCCTGCAGATGTTGAGTGAATGGGTGTTGATGAGGCACTCATGTCAGTTCATCCCCAACCTTTCTTAAGTAACGAATTTTTCAATTTTTTACACTGTAGCATGGATTCTACTGAGCGTCATTACTGTATGACAGTAATATGGTGATTGGAAATACGTAATCTGTCCAATCAAGAAGTTTTTAACGAGGTAGGTAAATCGGAAGACACTGTCGAAAAAAGAGAGGAGCACAATGGACTAGACCATGAGCAGAAGGCTAGGGGGAATGCTGTAATGCTGGAAGGTATAACAGAATACTGGCTATGCGTGGGAGGAGCCAATGTAGACGTGCAGGGTGTCACTGCTGCCAGATTGCTGCCTGGAACAAGTAATCCGGGTGAAGTCCATCAAGCAGCAGGCGGTGTTGCTCGAAACGTGGCGGAAAATCTGGGGTGGCTAGGGGTAGAAGTGCAGCTATTCGCTTTGGTTGGAGAGGATTCAGACGGTGAGTGGCTAAGACAGGTCACGGCAAATAGTGGAGTGGCTACTCATGGCATGCTGCGAATTGCAGGGAAATCGACAGGACGTTATTTGGCCATTCGTGATCTGGACGGTGAATTGTACACGGCTGTTGCCGATATGGAAGTCAATGAAGAATGGCCTGCTGAGATTGTACAGCAAGGTCTCAAGCGTTTGTCTCAGGCCGCAGGTTTGTTCCTGGATGCCAATCTTCCAGTCGAGGTCATGCGGGCATTTTTGGCTGAAGCGAGACGACTGGACAAAAAGATCATCGTAGACCCAGTCTCCGTGAAAAAAGCGGAAAAATGGAGAGGGTTGCTTGAAGGCGTTCATATACTAGTCGCGAGTATTGATGAAATCGAAGTGTTAGGCGGTCAATCGCTCCATTCATATAATGATGTGGAAGCGAGCGCAAAAAAATTGGTGGCAGAAGGTATTCATCAGGTCATGGTTATTTGTGGTGAAGCAGGGCTGTGGTTGTGCTCTCGGCATGAAGAAAAATGGCTGGCGGCACCACCTATGCCTATTCGAGAGGCAGCAGGAGATGCGTTTGCTGCGGGTATCATTTACGCCCAAAACAAAGCTTTCTCCCTGACCGAACAAGCAGCATTCGGAGTCGCTCTCGCCGAAATGAGTACCAAAGAAAAAGGCCGCTATGACATCGAATCGCTCCTGGCACGAAAAGATTATTATGCGGCAAAAGAGAGACAGATCATCGACAGAGAATGAAAATACATAGCATGGCGTACACTACCCGTTAGTTCGACAACAGAGGAGGAGTGTACTACATGGAAAAGAAATCGAATGATGTAAACGGAAAACAAGAAAGCCATGTTCGCCAGGGCGGAGATTCTCACCGCTCCAAAAACAAGCGTCCTGACGGTCCTGTACAAGGTTTTAGTCAGGCGCCACGCGGCTTACAATAATACGAGCATTTCATCTGCTACTAAAGTCCCCTTATCGACAAAAAGATGGGGGACTTTTCGTTTTGAGGAACATTTTTCTACAAATGCAGACAACGATATGATACAATACCTGAATCAGAGTATTGCCAACTGAAGAAAAAAGTGGTGCATATTGTCGAGTGGCACAATTCAAAATCGTGCCTCCCTTTACTTTGTCAAAAAGCGTGCGCGAACAAGGAGACTGATTCATATGCCAGATACTGTTGTGAAAACACGCGCTTCTGCTTCTCGAAAGAAACAGCCGAGCCGTAATCGCAAAATACGTAAAATACTGGTGTCTTTCACATTGATCACCTTGCTGCTGGTTGGCGGTGTGGCTGGAGCAATTTATTGGAAAATTGAAGACACTCTGACGGAAGTAACGAGCCCTGCGAACAGCGGATTTACTTCGCCAGTATCCCAAAACATCGATCCTGCATACCATTCCGATAAGCCGATGTCTTTCGTTTTGCTTGGATCGGATACACGTCCTGAGACTGGCTCTATGAACACAGACGTCATGATCGTCGCAGTTGCCAATCCGAAGACCAAGAAAGTTACCATGGTATCGATTCCGCGGGACACGCGCGTCAAGATTCCAGGCTATCGCGACTATCACAAGATCAACTCTGTCTACGCAAATGGTGAAGCAGAGCGCAGGCAAGCAGAGCGCAATAACAAGACGGTAACAGAAGATGGAATTTCGTTAACCAAGAAAACACTCAATGAAATATTAGGTATTCCGATTGAGCATTTTGTTGCTGTTGATTTCGATGGCTTCAAGGCGGTCATCGACGAATTGGGCGGCGTGGAAGTTAATGTGGATCGCAGGCTGGTATACGATGATCCGACTGACGATACACATATCAATCTCCAGCCAGGACTCCAAACATTGAATGGCGAACAAGCACTCGGTTATGTGCGACATCGCCACGACAATCGTGGAACGAAGTACTACTCCAGTGACTTCGACCGAAATCGACGTCAACAAGAAGTCATCAAGGCTGTTGTTGACAAAGCGGCTTCTCTTGAAGGTTTGACCAAGATTTTCAACGTTATGGACGTAGGGGCTAAGAATATACATACTGACCTTTCCAAGGATCAAATCAAAGGCTTGGCCTACGACTTCAAAGGCTTCAATGCTTCTACAGTCACCGCGCTTGATAACGGTGCCTATTGGCAGGGCGGCTACACCTATCTCGAAAAAGAAAAGCTGGAAGCCGTTCGCGATTCCTTGCAATCGGAAATGGGCTTGTCTGATAGTGTTGTAGCGAAGTTGAACAATTCGCCGGTGCTCGGGACTGGTGAAGCGGTTGCTACCAGTAACAAGAAGACCGTAAAGAAGAAACCGACAGAGTCAGCAGCATCTACGCCAGCTAAACCAAAAACAGAGGCGCCAAAAGAACCCGAACAAACAGAGGGTCAAGATGGTACGACGAATGAAGGAGCCATTCCGCCACCTGATGTCGTGGCCCCAGAAGGAGATGGCCAGTCGACAGAGCAAGGTCAAGACACACAAACGCCTGCGACTGATTCAACACAACCTCCTGTAAATGTACCGACAGGAAATAACGGCAGTACATCTACGCCGCCGCCAGATATCCTTCAACCATCCGGTGAGGATGCAGGTCCTGCAACTTCAGATGGCTCAAATTCGAATTCATAAAGATGACGAATGACACCCGTTCATGACGAGCGGGTGTTTTTTTGTGTCGTTTCTTAAGAAATTTTTAAAAATCGTTTATGGAAAAGGTTTAGAAAACACCAAATTCGTGGTACAATAATAATATGCTGATAAGACAGATTAATCAGATAATTATTACTGACTGGAGGGATTTCTATGACGATTTTCTTGGTGAACCTGTTCCTGGTGATTGCTTTTGTGTACCTGATCAGCCGCCAACAAAACGAAGAGTTTGTGTATGATGAAGATTTTTTCCTCCAGAACCCTTCAGCTTTGGAAGAATATCAGCAGATGCCGATTGATTTCCAGCATGCCTTTTTCCGCAAGCATAAAGAGTGGATCAAGGAAAAATATATGCGCGGAGAAAGCTACATTTTAGGTTACTGTCCTAACAAAGAAGTACGTCGCGCTTGGTTGTCAGAATTCATGAATCAAAAAAATATCAACAACACACCGACCCCTTCTTCGTGAAGGGGTTTTTCGCATCTATAGTACTCGTGTTATACTGCTACGAGTAGGATATTGTAAAACAGGAGGAAAGAAGTACGTGCTGCAATTCATGGTAGAAAAACTAAATCAGCAATTAAATGCGCATGGAATGATTTCGGATATCGTACTGCGCTCCGATCACTCTTTATTGGAGGAGGCGGAAGGGCAAGAGGTCATTCTCACGTTTTCCGAAGCAGAGGATGAGAAACGACCGAAGGCTTCCATCCATTTGTTTTTGCTGGAGGAAGAGGAAAGCTGCGAGGTTGAGGTAGAGATCGACTATCCGTACAGCTTGCACGACGAGGAGATTCAACAATTATGGGCACAAGCGAAAGGCCTGGTAGCAGAGTGCTCATTGACGAAAAAGCGCCGCTTTGTAGAGCCTGGCAAGCAGGCGGAAACGAATGTACTGCTCGATTATCACTTTGTCGTGCAAATGCCGCACACAGAGGCTGAGGAAGAGGCATTTGTGGAGACCATTGAGAGGTTTTCCGCAGATTTGGGTGCACTCGTCAAGCTAGGCTAATGAAAATAGTTGCGTAGAATTGAAGCTCAGGAGCCATATTCCTGAGTTTTTTTTCATGTGCGCCCAGCATGGGCGTTATCTCTAGGGTTAAAGTCCCGAATGGTGAAGGCAGTAGTAGCCATTAGCTT
>NZ_JBFEFW010000003.1:0-346054 GCF_047229145.1 Brevibacillus jepli | reverse complement strand
CTTAAGCTAATGGCTACTACTGCCTTCACCATTCGGGACTTTAACCCTAGAGATAACGCCCATGCTGGGCGCACATGAAAGACTCCGCCGTTTTCTCCATACGGCGGAGTCTTTTTTGTCTACAGAATAGATAGAATGTCTCGGACATCGTCGAGGATGTAGTCCGCTTTTTCCTCTTCAAATTTGCTGCGTGCGTCCTGGCCAGACAGCCCCGTCAAAGTCGCTGCAAACTTGCAACCGATCGAGCGAGCCGCTAGAAAATCTGCTAGCGAATCTCCGACAATCAGCACTTCTTCCCCATTTTCAATTGGTAATGGAAAATGGACGGCATCGCTAATCGGTGTATCCAGTCCAAGCAACCCTTTCACATAGGAGTAAGGGTGTGGCTTGGACATCGGCGCAAAGCTTGGGTATGCTTCTTCCGCCTCAAGTACGTGAGAAGCCGTTACGACACGGTTCGGGTCAAACCACTCAAGGATATTCATCTCACTTAGAGGAACATGCGTTTCGATGGTAGGACGTCCTGTCCCAATTCCCAGCGTGTACCCTTTTTCTTTTAGCGTGCGGAACAGCTCAATCATCTCTGCTGGCGGCACAATCGGAATCTCGTCTGTCAAGAAGCCCTTCTTGCCTGGCTGCATAGTTTCACGACCAATCGATGCGGCCACGCGCTCATCACCCAGATACCATTCTTGAAACGTTTTTTGAACCAACTGCCATAGATCACTATTGCGAGAGAACATCTCTGTTGTCACACCGCAACGCTCTTTTGCAATTTGATTCAAATAGAGCAGCATTTCTGCTTTTTGTGCAGAGCCTTTTGCAAAATCAGCTGTAAACGCTGCGTAATCTACGTGAAAATCAGAAGCATGAGTAGCAGCCCACTCTTTTACTTGTGCCAGTTGCGGCCGATCAATTTGTCCGTTGAGAAGACTAGTCGCTTCTGGTACATGAGTTTTCACTGCTTCTAACAAACGAATCAACTGATAGGAAAACGCGAGGAAAACCATGTCCCAGTTGGAGTTGATTCCACGAGACTTGATAAAGTTCAACACGTCATCCGAAGCAAATACTTGCTCCCGCACTCGTCTGATCTGTGCTTCTTCTGGTGCAGGTGTGAACTCCTCGCCTGGAAGCCCCAAATACTGCGGACTGTACAAAAATTCCCATACCGTCAATGCAGAAGCATCAAAGTAACGCTCTTCACTCAACATAACCCCGTCAACATCAAATAAGATCGTTTTGATCATTTCTCTCTACACTCCTATTTGTTTTTCTGTAGCATCAAGGCAATTGTAAAAGTCGTTCCCTCACCCAGCTTACTTTGCACACTGATCGTTCCACCATGTGCTTCGACAAGGTTTTTCGCGATGGCAAGACCAAGACCAGTACCACCTAAACGCCCGCGTGTGCGAGCCTTGTCGGCTTTGTAGAATCGCTCGAATACAAACGGCAGGTCTTCTTGAGGAATGCCACTGCCTGTATCGCTGATCTCAATCAACAAAGCTTTATCTCCTCGAGCGCGAATGGTCACACTTCCCTCACTCGGCGTATGTCTTAATGCATTATCAATCAGGTTCGTCAGCACTTGCTCCATGCGATCGGGGTCGATGTGAACATGCGTATGAGTCGTAGATAATTCGAGGAACAAATGGATATCGCGTTCCCTTGCCAGATTACTGAACTTCCGTTGAATACGCTCCAAATAAGGTCGCAGCTCCAGCGTTTCCTGGAACAATTCAACATGTCCTGCTTCCATCCGGGCCAAGCTGAGCAATTCATTGACCAGCTTCGTCATCCGTGCTGACTCGTCATAGATGATCTGCGCCAGTTCTTTATGCTCTTCCGGTGTTGCCACGATATCGTCCACAATCGCTTCACTGTACCCTTGCAGCATGGATAGAGGTGTACGCAGCTCGTGTGATACATTTGCCACAAAATCGTTGCGCATCTTATCCAGCTTACGCTCCTGTGTGATGTCACGCAGAACTGCGACGGCACCGCGGATTTGATCCCGATCATTCAAAGGCGCCATGACAACGGACCATATCCGCCCTTGCACAGGGATATCCTCTGTCACTTCCTGTCCGGTCAGCAACACTTGCTGATAAAACGAGAACAACGGTACAGGCTCATCCGAATGCTCAAAATCCCAATCACGCAAGAATCGCTCAGCTGGGGGATTCGTGACGGCCAGCTTGCCATTTGCATCTATCATGACGACACCATCTACCATGCTACGAAGGACACTCGCTAGCTGCTCCTTCTCTTTGGACAATGCATCGACTAATTGATTGAGCTTGCTCGCCATCGTGTTAAACGAAGCAGCCAGCTCTCCTGTCTCGTCTTGCGTCCTGATTGGGATTTCCGCATGAAAATCCCCTTCTGCAATACGATGAGCGGTTTCTTTCATCTGACGCAATGGGATTGTAATACGCGATGAGAGGAAAAACGCGAATACCGTCGTAGAGACGAATCCGATGACTCCAACCACAAAAATTAAAAATCTGACTTCGCTAACCGTATCATCAAAATCTTCAATCGCCTGATACATGACCACCGCGCCTGTTTTCCCTTTCGTAATATCTAAGGGTACAGCGACGGCAAGCATTTCGTGTGTACTGTTCGTATGTTCAGCAGAATTTCCAATATCGATATATATCGTTTTAGGTGAAGGATGCTTGCCTGCAAGCGCATCACTCAGACGCAATTCAGGATCTCGAAGCAGCTTCTCTACTGGAATGCGAGGGAGCCCAGCCCCCTCGCTCATACCAATTTGCTTTCCTTTTTCATCTAAAACGACCATACCTGTATGATGCACCAAGCCAAATTTGGATGCCATCTCCAAAGCTGCTTTCATATCCGGACTCTGCGCCAAACCGATCGCCAAACCATCTGCCAGATCGTGCAAATTCTTCGACTGACGACTGCTGTAAAAGCTGTCAAAGGATTGGACGAGCAACAGACTAAATATCGTCAACACGAGTGCGAATAAGGCAATAATGGTCATCCATAGCTTACCGACTACACTGCGAAAAATAACGTCCACTTTACTTCGGCACCTCTAGCTTGTATCCGACGCCCCACACTGTCGCAATCATATTGGCTGCTTGCGGAGAAACACGGTTCAACTTCTCACGGAGACGCTTGATATGTGTGTCTACCGTACGCAAATCGCCAAAGAACTCGTAATGCCATACATCTTTTAGCAGCTCTTCACGTGTAAATACTTTATCTGGAGACAATGCCAGGTAGTGCAACAACTCATACTCTTTTGGAGTAAGGCTCACTTCTTGTCCACTCGCGATTACTTTGTGTGCATCGTGATCAATGGTCAATTCCGGGAAAACAAGAACGGAATGGCTATTGAACGTCTCTGTCTTCAAATAGGCGGTCGCAGAAGAGCGACGAAGAATGGCTTTTACCCGGTACATGACCTCGCGCGGGCTAAACGGTTTGACGACATAATCGTCCACCCCTGCCTCAAAACCGTGAACACGATTGGTTTCTTCCCCCTTTGCCGTAAGCATAATAATTGGGGTTGCCTTGAATTCACGTACTCGCTGGCATACCTCGATCCCGTCCATTCCCGGAAGCATCAGGTCGAGCAAAATAATGTCGTAATCACTTCCCACTGCCATTTCTACTGCTTGCTCTCCATTGTCT
The DNA here is from genome assembly GCF_047229145.1 of Brevibacillus jepli. Classification (NCBI taxonomy): domain Bacteria; kingdom Bacillati; phylum Bacillota; class Bacilli; order Caryophanales; family Paenibacillaceae; genus Brevibacillus; species Brevibacillus jepli. The sequence goes on along the minus strand of NZ_JBFEFW010000003.1, from coordinate 342,388 downwards.
GCTTCATCAATCAGGAAGTTTTCTCTTTCCAGGTACATTTTCAGAAGTCTACGAATGCGCTCTTCATCATCCACTACGAGAATACGTGCCATTTTTTCCATAGGAAACACCTCTTGCTCTCATAATATCGTAAAACAGTTAGATGATAGTCCAAAAAGCTGGTGGAATAACCAGCTTTTTGTGGGATTCCTACACGCCAGCGTAGGAGTGCAATCCAGCAATGACCAAATTGACCACGACTAGTGTAATCAAAATAATGACAAACCCGATGACGGACATCCAGGCTGACTTCGCACCGATCCATCCGCGGGATAGACGCAAATGCAAGTAGGCACTGTAGAAGAGCCAGACAATCAAGGCCCATACTTCCTTCGGGTCCCAGCCCCAGAATCGGCCCCATGCCTCTTCTGCCCAAATCATTGCGAAGATGAGGGCCCCAAGGGTAAATACAGGATATCCGATACTGATTGCTCGATAGCTGATCTCATCCAGCAGATCTGGGTCCACACTCTCAACGGAAGGCTTAATGGCTGCACCCAGTCGTTTGCGGAAAATGAAGCGCAATCCACCGTATAGAATCACACCTGTAATGACTGACCACAGCATTGTGTTCAATTTACGAGCGGCGTCTTTCCCTTCCATCCAAGTAGGTGCCGTAAAGAGTGGAGAGATCGGCCCTTCCTTACTAATGGTCGAATCAGCAGGTGCAACAATTGCTGGCAGGATGTACTCCACTTTCGGTTTAACCATCTGTCCTGCTGCATTCATTTCTTCCTTATTCATTTCAAATACTGTCTTTTGATCCATACGAGCAAACGTAGAATCCATCAAAATGAATCCAACGAGCATCAGGACGACAGCCAACACAATTTCCAGCCATTTCGTACTTTTCGTGGAAATATGCTGCGGTACCGTACGGATCAAGTACATGAGTCCCGCCGCAAATCCAACAGCCAAAATCCCTTCACCCAGTGCTGCGGTAGTCACGTGAATGTGCAGCCAGTAACTCTGCAAAGAAGGAATCAATGGCGTGATTTCCTTTGGGAATACGTACGAATACGCGAGCATGATAACCCCAAGCGGCAGGACGAACGCCCCAATTGCGGTCAGCTTGTAAATCCGGTAAATAATCAAATAGGCCAAGATAATACAGTAATCCAAGAATGCCATAAACTCAAACATGTTGCTCGTTGGGCTATGGCCGCCAGCAATCCAGCGTGCGATCACGTACCCTGTTTGCGCCACAAATCCGACAACGGCTAACCAATAAGCAATCCGTCCATAGCGCTCTTCATGTTGCTTTGGATCACGCCCTGCCCAGTTTTTTCCCGTCACGGCTACTGCGAAGACGATGGATGCGATTACGTAGAGCAGAAACGCGATATCCAGTAACCAGTCACTCAATTGAATGAGCTGCACGTTGTTTGTACCCCCTTTGAAGCTTTATGCCTTTGTTTTATCTTCTATCGTGACAGGGAGCTCCACTCGTTTAACCAGCCCGTCGACTTCCCTGCGAAGACCGAACCAGTTTTTATTCGTATGGGCTGCTACCAAGATACTTCCCTCTTGTGTTTGTACCCAAACCCGTCGGTGCTGCCAGAACACGCCGATCGCAACACCTACGAGGAAGATGAACGATCCGAAGTAAATCAGCGGCAACGCTTTGTCCACCCGTACATTCAGCCCCGCAATATCGATTAAATCAGGCATTTGGATGACGAGCCCGAAACGTGGATCATCCTTCTGGGTGAGGATGGTGCCTTCGAGATAGACCAATTTTTCGTTCACCTTGCCATTTTCACCGATGACCTCCAGTGCCACCATCGGATTTTTAGGCAAATTGGTTTTTGTAGCCGGCTTGCCGTCTTTTCCCATCATAAAATCCGGGAAGTAGTCCAAAATCCGAACGGTGTACCCATCCGCGATGACCTGCTCTTGTTGTGGATTGTACAGATCAATTTTGATTTGACCGAGCTCTTTCTTGCCGTTTTTCAGGTCGACCAGCCCAAAATTAAGAGCTCCAAGCTGCATCTCCTGTACGCCGCTCTGATAAATATAGAGGCTATCCTGCTCCATCGGATGATTCACGACGATTGGACCCTTCTGCACTTCTACCAGATCAGGTTTTTTCCCTGGAACGTCAGCGCTTTTATTTTCATACAAAATGGCATCTGTCTGATAGCTTTTGACGATGGCTCCGCCGTTTAGCTCCAGCTGTTCCGGCATTTCTTCTTCCGACCAATACTCTGTGGTATAGTTCTCGTTTTTAATATAGTAAGGGGTATTCGGAATCGAAACCGTTTGTCCTTCGCGCACCCAGACGTACTCGTCCAAGTAGAAACCGGGCAAACTTCGCATCAAGGTGCCGACCAAAAACAAAATTAGGCCAATGTGATTGATATAAGGACCCCAACGACTGAAACGGCCTTTTTCCGCCATAATCGCGCGTTCTGTACGGAAAATGCGATATCCTTTTTCCTTCAACGCCAGAGCGGATTCTTCCAGTATCGCTTCCTGGTTGGTATCTGGAGACAGCACTCCTTCTGCAAACAGCTTTTGCCCCTTCAAGAAGGACTTGTGCTGGTTCAATCTAGGCTTATTCAATGCTTTATAGAGCGGTACTACACGGTCCAGACTACAGATAACAAGCGAGGTACCAAGCATCACCAGGAGTGTCACAAACCACCAGGATGAATACATGTTATGAAATCCTAGTCCGTAGAAAATCGTTCCCAGTGTTCCGTATGATTCCGTGTAGAAGCGGGCAACATCTGCTTCTGTCGGTACGGGAACCGGTATGTACATTTGTTGTGGAAAGATGGTTCCAACAGCGGACGCCACTAAAATGACAATAATGATACCGATTGCAATTTTGACCGAAGAAAAAAAGTTCCAGATTCGATCGATTACTTTCGTCTTATTCGTTTGAGAACGTCTTGCCATTCCTTCATAGCGCATGTCAGGAAACGATGTCTGCTCGTGAACTTCTACATCCAGAGGCTTCCCGCAAGACTCACAGAGCAGCGTCCCAACCGGGTTGGTATGACCACATTCGCATTTTCGCTGATCCATCATTGCTCCTCACTTACGGCAAGATTTTTGTAACTTTCGACTCAATCATTGCTTCATCTAACTGTCCGATAAAAATCTCTTGCACTTCTCCATCTGGGTCGATGAAAAAGGTCGTAGGAATCGGACCGATCCGATACAGCTTTGTAATTTGCGATTGGCGATCGAGCAAAATAGGGAAATCAATCCCGAACTGCTTCACGAATGGTTCCACCGCAACAGGCGACTCTCCGATATTGACACCGAGTACAACCAGTCCCTTGTCCTTGAACTTCGTGTATTGCTCTTGCAAGGCCGGCATTTCTTCTTTACAGGGCTCACACCAAGTGCCCCAGAAATTGAGAATAACACCCTTGCCTTTCAAATCTTCCAGGGTCACCTCTGGTCCATTCAGTTGCTCCAAGCTGAAATTCGGAGCATCACTGCCTACTTTCACAGCACCCGGATCTTTCACGAAGCTGGAATAGAGTGCAAAGACCAGAGCTACAAGCAAAAGACCCAGTACTGCGATCCTGACATATGTACGATTGCTTTTGTTCATGAAGCCCATACTCCCATCTACTGCTAATAATTTGCATCCTTTTCCCATTCTATTATAGCGTTCCTAGTTTTTCCGCCAGCGCACAACTTATGAACAGATTTTGAACGAATCAATGTTTGGGCCGCGGGCTGCGTTTATTTTGAACCAATCCCCGCTTCAAGCTCTCTACTTCCTCACCTGTGAGCTTGCGATATTCGCCCGGCTTAAGCCCATCTAATGTGAGATGCCCCAAGCGGATTCTCTCCAATGTCAAAACCGGGTGGCCGATCGCATCACACATTCTGCGCACTTGACGGTTTCGCCCTTCGTGTATCGTCAGTTCTACCAATGCCTTTTGGCTGCTAGAATCAGTCTTCAGCAATCTGGATTGACCAGGAGAAGTCATGCCATCCTCCAACCGAATGCCCGTTGCGAGCTTGTGGACCTTTTCCTGACTCGGGATACCTTTTACCCATGCCCGGTACACTTTATCGATCTCGTAGCTAGGATGTGCCAGCTTGTTGGCTAGCTCCCCGTCGTTCGTTAAGAGCAGTAAGCCGGAAGTATCGTAATCCAGGCGACCTACCGGATATACGCGTTCTTTAATCCCCTTCAATAGATCGATAACCACCCGTCTTCCACGCGGGTCTGTGACGCTAGTAATCACGCCTGTCGGCTTATACAGCAGCAGATATACATGCTGCTCCAGCGCTACCTGCTGTCCATTCACCACAATCTTGTCCGTGAGAGGATCAACTTTTATCCCCTGCTCTCGTACTATCTGGCCATTTACCTGCACCTTGCCTTGCGCAATTAATTCTTCACAATGGCGACGAGAGGCGACTCCAGCATGCGCCAATACTTTTTGTAAACGTTCCATCGTTGGTTCACCTCTACAACATCATACCCATTCTTACTAGTGTGGACAAGAAAAAGGGAAAAACTTCCCCATATCCATGAGGAAGTTTCAGTTAGCAACTCTATTTGCGCTCATCAACCGAAAACATAGGAGACAATGATTAAAGAAAAGATGACACCAGCCAAGTCAGACCAAAGGCCAACCTTTAATGCATAAGCCGAATTGCGAATGCCAACTGCGCCAAAATAAACGGTGAGGACATACAGTGTCGTATCTGTGCTACCTTGCATGGTGGCAGCCAGTCTTCCCAAAAAAGAATCTGGCCCGTATTGCGCAATCAAATCCGTTGCGATCGCGAGTGAGCCTGTTCCCGTCAACGGACGAAGCAAAGCCAATGGAACCAGCTCTTCCGGAAAATGCAGCAGGTCTAGAAGCGGTTTGAGGGCGCGAAGCAATAGCTCCAATGCCCCTGACTCCCGAAACATACTGACCGCAACCATCATGGCGATCAAGTGCGGTAGCACACGAATGGTAGTGGTTAAACCGCCTTTCGCACCGTCTACAAACGTCTCGTAAACGGGGACTTGCTTACGCCACCCATACAGCAAGACAAAGGCAATCGTAACGGGAATGGCCCAAAGAGAGAGCAGGGATACCCATTGGTACATAAGGACTCCCCCTATCTATGTCTTCGAATATACCGATAACGATACATGCGATCAATAAGCAAGGCTACGATCGTCGCAGCAAAGGAAGATAACAGCGTGGTCCCTACGATCTCTACAGGATTCACGGAACCATACTGCATGCGAATCGCGATCATCGTCGTCGGAATTATGGTGATACTCGCCGTATTGATTGCCAGCAATGTACACATGGCCGTCGAAGCGTTCTGCTTGTCTGGATTCAGCTTTTGGAGTTCTTCCATGGCTTTTAGTCCCATCGGAGTTGCGGCATTACCTAGCCCGAGTAGATTCGCACTCATATTCGAGAGGATGTACCCCATAGCAGGATGACCTTTTGGAACATCGGGAAAGAGTACCTGAATGATTGGAGACAAAACACGTGCCAATAGTTCAAGCAGTCCAGACTTTTCGGCAATTCGCATGATTCCCATCCAAAATGCGAGAACACTGAGGAGCCCGAGACAAACCGTTACGCCCGTCTTGGCTCCCTCAAAAGCTGCAGCATTGATCGCTTCCATTCGCCCTGTGATCGCGGCAACGACAATACTAATGACAATGAGACCGAGCCAGATGACATTAAGCACTCCACAGCCCCCCTGACACAATGTCCCAGAACTGCTGCCACACCGAGCGAGACACTTGAGGAGCTGCTCCAGTCGGCGCATCCACACTGACTAGCAATGGAACCTGCCCAATCATTTTTTCTTTTAAATACAGTTGAAGAAACCCCGCCAGTTGACCATTCATCTTCGGTGTTACGGTTGATTCTCCCATGACAACACGCTTCTGGATCGTCTCTTCCTCTGCATTTTGCAGCGGATACTGAAATGCGTTTGTCGTCACAAGATGGGCACCTGCTTCCATCGTGACAGGCGTATCTGGCTGTACTTCCTGCCCTTTACTCACTAGCTCCTTTAGTGGAAAATTCGTGAAGCCCCAATCCATCAGCTTGGCGGAGTCATTCCAGTCATCAGAAGCATTCAGCGTAATCGTCGCCAGCTGTCTGCCATCCCGTGTGGCGGAGGAAGCCAGGCAGCGCTTTGCCAGCTTGGTGTATCCTGTTTTTACGCCATCGGCTCCGTTGTACAGGTGAAGCATCTTGTTTTTGTTAAGCAGACGTCTGTCCCACTCTTCGCCTTCCCATGAAATATCCTTGACTTTTGTTGAGACGATTTGACGAAATACTGGATTATGTAGGGCATAGGCGGACAGCTTCGCCATATCTTCTGGCGTGGAGTAATGCTGATTACTGTCATCTAAGCCGTGCGGATTCGTGAAATTCGTATGCTCCATCCCAATCATCGCGGCCTTTTCATTCATCAAATAAGTAAAGCCTTGCACGGATCCACCGATATGCGTCGCAATGGTCACTGCTGCGTCATTGCCAGATCGCAGCATCAAACCGTAAAGTAGTTCTTCAAGCTTGAGCTTCTCCCCATTTTTCAAGTAGATCGATGATCCTTCCACGCCTACCGCTTCTGGCGGTACTTTTACCTCTGCATCCAGTTTGCCCATCTCAATCGCCACGATGGCTGTCATGGTTTTCGTCAGGCTCGCAATCCTCATTTTTTTCGTTCCATTTTTGGAATAAAGAATCCTTCCACTCTCCACATCGATCAGTGCTGCACCTTCAGCTGACAAGCTTGGTGGAGCAGCAGCAGCATGTACTTCAGCTGCCGGCGTAAGTAACAGCTGTATAAAAAGAAAAACGACGAGTACGCCGGACAGAAATTTTCGTATGTTCATAAACGTCCTCCCCATTTGAAAACTTGGGCTCGCCATTGCCTATAAGGCAAGAGAAAAGCCGTCGTTATACCACGATACACAGGTTTGTACCATAGTATATGGGGACGAGTCGTATGATAGTACGAAAAACTGTCCGAGCTGTAACTAGTCGTTTGTCGGTTCTTCTGCTTTTCCGAATAGCGCTGATGCTTCCAGTCGCGCTTCTTCGATGTCGAGATTGACGGGCGGTTCTGGCAAATCCCCCAGTTCCCGCAAGCCAAAATGCTCCAAAAAGTCTTTGGTCGTTGCGTACAAAATGGGGCGACCAATCCCCTCTGCTCTCCCTGCCTCACGAATCAGCTGTTTTGACAGGAGAGTGTTTAATGCTTTTTCACATTTGACCCCACGGATTTCTTCTATCTCCGAACGGGTCAAGGGCTGCTTATAGGCAACAATGGCGAGCGTCTCCAATGCTGCTTGGGATAATGTTGACTGTCCCGGCGATGTAGCTAGTCGTTCGAAATAGGGCACGTGCTCGGGCAAAGTGGTCAGTTGATACGCTTTTGCCACTTCCACGATTTGAATACCTCGGCCAGCCCGGCGGAAGTCAGCTTTCATGTCTTCGATCAAGTCAATGACCTCTTCTTCCGATACCTCAGTGATTTCACTGATTTCCTTGGCATCGATCCCTTCATCGCCCGAGATGAACAGCAAGCCCTCGATTACGCCTTTCAGCTTGTCATAGTCCATCGGTGTGGGCTCCTTCCGTTCCGTTTTCGCATATGATGATATCTTGAAACAATTGATTTTGCACACATGTAATGTGTTTTGCCTTCATGAGCTCTAGCAAAGCGAGAAAGGTCGTCACAATTTCCGTGCGTGTCGCCCCTTGGGTAAACAACTCAGAAAACCGAACCGTCCCACCACCGCGCACGACTTGGCGTATCTCCTGCATCCGATCCTTGATGGAGATTTCGTCGCGTGACACCTTGGTCATCGGTTCTTTTTCTTTCGTTTTCTTCACCAGCTTTTCCAGGGCGTTGATCAAATCGTAGAGGGACACATTCGTCACTGTGTGATCTTCCTCACGCACATAAGGGGACAAATTTTCAGCAGGACGCGTAAATACTTGGTTACGTCCTATTTCCATTTCTCGCAGCTGTTCTGCGAGCATCTTGTAGCGCTTGTACTCCAACAGACGTGCAACCAGCTCTTCGCGCGGGTCGATCTCGTCTACTTCCATATCGAGGAACTGCTGAAAAACATGCTCCTCCTTTTTTGGTAACAGCATCTTGCTTTTAATAGAGAGCAGCGTAGCCGCCATGACTACGAACTCGCTGGCCACATCTAGTTGGAGCTCTTGCATCTTGTCAATCGTCGCGAGGTATTGCTCCGTAATTTCCGCTACCGGTATGTCGTAGATGTCCACCTCTGCCTTGTCGATCAGATGGAGCAACAGATCGAGTGGTCCCTCAAAGGAATCAAGTTTGATGCTGTAAGCCAAAAGTCGTCCCTCGTTTCCGTTAATTGAACACGTTCGCGATGTTAAATGATATCATTTCTACCCAGTTGAGTATAATACCAAGAGGAACTCCAAAAATTACATCTCTCACACCTGGGATGAAAATCAGTAAAAGTAACACCCATGGACCATAGACCTCTAAATTGTAAAACTTTCCATCCCAGCTGCGCGGAGATAAAAATCGCATAATCTTGTAACCGTCCAATGGAGGAATAGGCAAAAGGTTGAAAATGAAAAGCGCCGTATTGATTGTTACACTAAATACCAATGTTGCGGTAATCGCGAATGCAGCTTTTTCATTCATACCCGCCAATACACCGGAATCCCGGACAATAAAGTATACGATACAAAACAATATAGCGAGAATAAGGTTGATGATCGGACCTGCCACTGATACGTAAACAATCCCTAAGCGCTTATTCCCGCGAAAATGCAGCGGATTAATTGGCACGGGCTTGGCCCAACCAAATGGACCGAACAAAATGAGTATCAAACCGAACGGATCGATATGCGGAATTGGATTTAATGTTAAACGGCCTTCCGATTTAGCCGTGTTGTCACCCAGCTTCCAAGCGACAAAGGCATGCGCCCATTCATGTAAAGTGAAAGCGATGACGAACGCAATCATGCGAAACGGTACCGTTTTCCAATCAAAGTGAAAAAGATCCATTGCTTCCTCCTAGTCATGCGATTCAAAAAGTCGTCTATTCTCTAGCATACCAGCAGATAGATAGGCTTACAACCCCATTCAATCTTGATCCGCTAGGTATACCTACGAAAAAACACCGACAAGGTTTCCCTCATCGGTGTTCTTTAAACATCTATTATCCTACTTTTACTGTTCCCATTTTATCGCCTTGTTTGATTGCATCAACGTGTTCCATACCGGAAGTGACGCGACCAAATACTGTATGTACGCCATCGAGGTGAGGGAAAGAATCGTACAAGATGAAGAATTGGCTTCCGCCTGTGTCTTTTCCTGCGTGTGCCATGGACAAGTAACCGCGCAGATGCTTGTGTGGGTTTCCTTTTGTTTCACATTTGATTGTGTAGCCAGGGCCACCTGTACCTGTTCCGTAAGGGCAACCGCCTTGTGCTACGAAGCCAGGGATAACACGGTGGAAGGACAAGCCATTGTAGAAGCCTTCGTTAGCCAATTTCTCAAAGTTCCCTACTGTTCCCGGAGCTTCTTGATCGAAGAGCTCCAGCTCGATTTGGTTACCATTTTCCATGGTGATGAGCGCTTTTTTCATATGTTGAGCCTCCATACCTTGTAAAGTTAACGTACCCATTCTACCATGGAGAACGGTTGACGTCCAATTTATCCCTCGATGCTCGCCTGCTTGTCGTGAGGCAGCTCACAGTCGGTGATAAACACAGTCCCTGTCTGCGCCTTTGCCAACATTTTCACATACGCCGCTTTCTCTGCGACTTGTTCTGCACTTGTGTATTTCCCTGCATAAAGGAAGACACCCGCCATCGACATGGAGAGTTCTTGTCCGTCCCCCATTCTGCGCTTCTCATAGATGTCCGAGAAGTACGGTGTAAAGGCATCCATGATAAACAGCGCAACATCATTTGCACATTGTGCTGATGTAATGAGGATAAAATCATCTCCGCCAATATGGCCGATGAAGTCTGAACCACTTCCATACCATTTCGAGGCTTCCCGTAACAAGCTCGCTGTTCGAACGATAATCTGATCACCTACTTCGAATCCATATCGATCATTGAACCACTTGAAGCGGTCGAGATCACAATAAATGACCACGTGATGATCGCTTTGTTTCAAGCGCTGATTTAATTCCCTTTCGATCTGCACATTCCCTGGCAATCCTGTTAACGGATTGGCAGAACTCGCCATTTCCAGTTTGATAGAAGCCATTTTATCAAGCAGCTTCTGCACCGTGACGATACCGATGTACTCCCCATGCTCGTCAATAATGATGACGACATCATACAGGTGGTAAGCATCTCTCGCCATTGCACGCTTCGCGACCTCATCCAGCTTGTCATCTTTGGTTGCTTTAAGCGGGTTGGTATTCATCACTTGAGAAACAGGCCTCTCATAATACAACGCAATTCCGTACTGTCCCCCGAGAATTTGATACAAAGAAAAACGCATCACAAGTCCAATTGGTTCGCCGTTCTCCAGCACTACCACACTTTCAATCCGCTGGTTTTGCTCGAATATTTCATGGATGCGTCGTACTTTCACATGCTTTTCTACACTGATCGTCTTCGCCAAAATTTCCGTCATGGCTGGAGTGGACAGCATTGGCTCAGTTTCTTTCTCTATCCGTTTTTCCGTCATGAATCTTAGGAAGTTCATCGCTGTTCCACAAAGCTGCGCCATCCCTTTGTCCGGCTTCCCGAGATAGTAGCCTTGTCCATAGACGACCCCTACCTCCATGAGCGTTTCCAGCTCACGTACCGTCTCGATCCCTTCAGCAATGATTTTGCAGTTCACTTTATTCGCGAAGGAAACAAACGTCTCCAGCAGCGCTTGCTTAATCGGATCAACGTCAATATTGCGGATCAATGACATGTCCAGCTTTATAAAGTCCGGGTATATTTCGGTAATGGATTCCAAGCTGGAATATCCTGCTCCCGCATCATCAACTGCAATCATATAGCCCTGCTTACGGTATTCCTCAATAATTTTACGGAAGGCTGCGTAATTTGTAATCGCATGCCGCTCTGTGATTTCAAAAACGATGTTTTGTGGAGTCAGCTCATACTCCGCAAGCAACGCTTGGACTTTCCCACGGAGCAGGAAAGGATCATCAATCGCCCGCGGGTCTAAATTGATAAATAATTTCTCATGCGGCTTCAGGTACCGTACATGTTCTAATGCGCGCTTGCGACAAATATGCTCCAAGCGAAATACGGTATCCGTCTCTTGTGCATAACTGAACAAGGCAGCTGGCGTTGCAAAAAGACTATTAGCAGGCCCTCTCGCCAGTGCCTCCCATCCCAGCGCCTCGCCATTTGGCAAATGAATGATCGGCATAAAATGCATATGAACGTTTTCTTCTGCAAGCAGCTTGTGAAATTGCCTGATGTGTGCATATTTTTCGGAAGTGATTCCGTACTTGGCCATATGAACGGCATGCTTGACAGAGGTATACATTTCTTTCACGATATCTTGTCCGACGATCTGTGCGTAGCCAATATGTACACGAAGCTCCTCGCGATTAACGAAGCTCACCTGGTGATTTAACTGTCGTTCGGCAAGCTCTTGAAAATGAATCGATAGCATCTGACAGTCTTCATCGCTCATCATATTTGAAAAGGAAGCGTAGATGGCAAAATCGTCACCCCATAGCTTTTGAATAGCAATGATTCTTCCCTTAATTTCAAAGGCTTGACGAGCTACACTTGGTAAAATGCTTTCAAATATATGAAGGACTCTCTTGGCACTCGTATCGCCATAGCGTTGCTCTACCTCTGTCAGCTTGACGATATCTATGTAAAACATGACTACTTTATTGTCCCTCTCTACTTCTTGCCGAATCATCGCCTTCATCCATTGGCGCTTGTCCAATGAGAAAAAGGGTATTCGTCGAAACCGCTTTATAAGAGTCGACAACATGATGAATCGCTCCCCCTCACCTTTCCATTATGACAGGCAAACATTAAGCAATCATGAATGGCAGATGAAGGAAATACAAAACCTTCCCAATCTACCGGGAAGGTTTGTGAGTGTTTTATGAAGATTATCGCGTAAGCTGCGCGCGTTTTGGCAAAACATCGTGTCCGACTACTTCTGCGTAGGTTTCGCGTCTCACGACTACTTCTGCTTCTCCGTCCTTTACAAACACAACAGCGGGACGAGCGATCCGATTGTAGTTGTTCGCCATCGAGTAACCGTATGCCCCGGTGCTTGGAACCGCGAGAATATCGCCAGCAGCCGCTTCTGGCAGCTTCACATCCCAGATGAGCATGTCACCCGACTCGCAGCACTTTCCTGCAATGGATACGACGTCTGTCGCAGGCGCATTCATTTTGTTGGCGATCGCCGCTTCGTATTGGGCATCATACAAAGCTGGTCGCAGGTTGTCTGTCATTCCACCATCGACAGCGATGTATTTTCGTACATGAGGAATGTTCTTTTGCGATCCGATACGGTACAAGGTAGTACCCGCATCCCCCACAATACTGCGGCCTGGCTCGATCCAAATTTCAGGCAACGGAATCTCATGCGCAGTGAGCTCTTGACGAACGATATCCGTAATGGCTTTGATGTATGTTTCCGCCGGCTGTGGTGTATCGCCTTCTACATACCGAATACCGAAGCCACCACCGACGTTCAATACCTCCGGCAGGAAACCAAGCTTTCCTTTTGCTTCGCCCAACAGCTCTGTCAACCGTTTGACAGCGACGAGAAAACCTTCTGTTTCGAAAATTTGTGAGCCGATGTGGCTATGAACTCCTAATAAGTGCAGATGATTGCTTTCATGGGAGAACTGAATGGCTTCGAGCGCCTGCCCGTTTTGTACGTCAAAACCAAACTTGGAGTCGATTTGCCCTGTCGAAATGTATTCATGTGTATGAGCTTCTACACCTGGTGTGACACGCAAGAGAACAGAGATTTTTTCGTTGCGCTCCTCCGCTAATTGCGCCAGAATGTGTAGCTCATAAAAGTTATCCACTACAAAACAGCCAATTTTGGCATCAAGGGCCATGATAATCTCATCATAAGATTTGTTGTTGCCATGAAAATGGATACGCTCTACCGGAAATCCTGCTTGCAGGGCTGTATACAATTCGCCACCAGATACGACGTCGAGTGACAAGCCTTCCTCTTCGACTAGTTTGCACATTGCCATCGTGCAAAAAGCTTTGCTCGCGTAAGCTACCTGGAAGGTAAAGCCCGTATTGTTGAATGCATTTACAAACTCTCTGCATTTGGTGCGAATTTGCATCTCGTCGTACACATATAAAGGTGTTCCGTAAGTAGTAGCAAGCTGGGTCGTATCACAGCCCCCGATTTCCAGGTTTCCTTGTTCATTCACTCGACTTGTCCCGTGTAAGTACATGCTTCATTTCCTCCCCAATCATTCGCACCGACTCAAATAGATACCGCTTATTTTTGAACAACCTTTTATACAGAAAGGCAACCGACAAATAGCGTCAGTTGCCATACATAAACATTAGTTCGTAAGGCTTTCCTACAATTTACTACAAGCATGTGCGTTTGACAATGGGTGAAGCGCTCCGTTTTCAGAATATTATTGCCGAGAGGAGTTTTGTGCGCGAACGATACTTGGCCTGTTATTTTTACTTGGTACAGCCAGCCTTATCACAATATCCTTCATCCCTTTGTAGTTAAAGGGAATGAATGGCCATAAGTAAGGCGTATTGAGCGAACGAGTGGAAGCCAAGTAAACGAGGACGAGTGTAAGCCCAATCATCAGCCCTGGTGTTGAGAAAAAACCAACCATGAGAATCAAGAACAAGCGTATCAGTCGATTGGCCAAGCTCAATTCATAGCTGGGAGTCGCATACATCCCAATTGCCGCCACTGCCAAATACAAGATAACCTCCGGCGCGAGGAGTCCTACCTTGATCGCCACATCCCCTACCAGAATGGCTGCCAACAGGCCCACAGCAATCGAGAGTGGCGCGGGCGTATGGATGGCGGCCATCCGCATCAAGTCCAGCCCGACTTCAGCTATCACAAATTGTGCCAAAATAGGAATGCTGCCCATCTTTTTAATCCCAAGGAAGTGAAGCGGTTCAGGTATCATGGAAGGATTCATAACCAAGAGCAACCAGATCGGTAAGACAAAAACCGAAGAAATGATACCCAAAAAACGAACCCATCGCAGATAGGCACCGATTACCGGTGTTTGCCGATATTCTTCTGCATGCTGTACATGATGAAAATAAGTCGCTGGTGTGATCATGACACTCGGTGAGGTATCTACGTAAATCAGTACATGACCTTCCAATAAATGTACAGCCGCCACATCGGGGCGCTCTGTATATCGTACTAACGGGAATGGATTCATCGTCTTCCCAATGATGAATTCTTCGACGGTTTTTTCCGCCATCGGTATCCCGTCAATCTGGATGTTTTGCAGACGCTCCTTTAAGGTGTTGACCAACTCTTCATTCGCGACATCCTTCAAATAGGCGACTGCGACATCTGTTTTGGTGCGTTCACCAACTTGCATAATTTCAAAGCGGAGCCGTTCGTCCCGAATCCTTCGCCGCGTTAGAGCCGTATTGGTCACGAGAACTTCTGTAAAGCCGTCATGTGCCCCCCGAACGATTCGCTCCGTATCAGGCTCCTGTGGTGTACGATTCGGGAGTATTTTGGCATCCAGAATAATCGCGTGGCAGGATCGGTCAATGATGAGTCCTACTTGACCGACGAGCAATTTATCCATAAATTCGTCTGTCGTTTCCACCTTACTGAGCTGGAAGAAAGGAATAAGTTTGTGGAACAATTGGTCGAAAGCGTCTTCCGCTAAATCCCGTTCACGTACATCATTCAGCTCGCGCATGATCTGCGAAATGAGTAAGCTTTCCGCGAATCCGTTTATGTAATACAACAGCATTCGTGTATGGCCCACATAAAAATCATGGACGCCGATATCAAAGCTCTTTCCAACACCAAGTCTGTCGTTCAAATACTCCTGATTCTCTTCAAGATAAGTCGAGATGGGGTGTCGTTTTTCCGTGACCTGTGCCATGAGAGCCGCTCCTTTCCATTATCCATTGCACCGCTCTTTTGGTGATGGGACAACCGTTTTGCAAGCTATCCCTGCCTTCCATCTTTCCAATATCTCCAATACCAATGACATTCGGTACATGCAGGTCATTCAAAATATCTACGGTATCCCCATAAATATGATGCTGAAGCTGCTCGTCCGCGTACCCGTCCTTGTCCACTGCTTCGTCTACAACTTGCCCTTGGTTGTCCACGGAATAAGCGACTGTGGCTCCTTTGACCCATCGTGTATTCGAAGCGACAGCGATCGCACCAATTACTTCGATGTCTGGATGCTTCACCACGTATTCAATGGCTCGCTCGCCTCTTCCCTTGCCATAATCGCCATTATCATCAAACATGACGATGACTGGATCATAGGGTGTCATTTTAATCAGCTCGACCATCTGACTCCCTCGTAATGGAGTCGGATTGCCGGCAGACAGCGAAATGCATCGACCACCAAATTCCTTGGCGACATTCTCAATGACTTTTTGGGCGATATGATCTCCGTCTGTCACCAAAATAACTTTTCGTCGCTGTGTGTCCATGCTTGGTCACCGCCTTTTACTGCCTGTGCTCACCCTTTGGGCTTGAAGACAAGAGAGGCAAAAAAACCGAATGCAATTGCGGCTGATATTCCGGCACTCGTGACTTCAAATATTCCTGTTACTACACCGATCAAGCCATTTTGTTCTGCCTCGCTGATAGCCCCATGATACAAAGAATGTCCAAAGCTCGTGATCGGAACAGTGGCGCCTGCTCCTGCAAAATCAATAAACTTGTCATACACTCCCATAAAATCGAGAACCACCCCTGCCACAACCAACGTGCTCATAACGTGAGCAGGAGTTAGCTTGCCAACATCCAGGAGGAGCTGACCGACTACACAAACCAGTCCCCCTACGACAAAAGCTATCAGGTATTCCATTAGTTACCTCCTTCAAGTGCAACCGCATGTGCGATACACGGTATCGAATTGCCCTGCTGATAACTTACCGGGCTTAATAATGCTCCTGTGGCACAGACCAACACGTTTTTCAGCAAACCACGGTTGAGCTGGTCCAAAATGTAGCTATACGTGACCACTGCGCTGCTGGCACAACCACTCGCACCTGCAAATACATCTTGATCGGGGGAGTAAATCATGAGCCCGCAATCATTGTAGACCTGATCCATATCGTATCCTTCTGTCAACAGAAGCTCCTTCAAAATGGGGTACCCGACAGAAGCCAGATCACCAGTCACGATCAAATCATAGGACTGTGGAGATCGTCCGGTATCCTGAAAATGTGTCTGGATCGTCGAGACTGCTGCAGGAGCCATGGCCGTCCCCATGTCAAACGGGTCTTTGATCCCCATGTCCACTACTTTTCCCATCGTCGCATACGTAATCCGCGGCCCATTGCCCCCGATTCCGACCAATCCCGCACCAGCTCCTGTAACAGTCCACTGAGCGCTTGGCGGTTTCTGACCTCCGTATTCGGTGGGATAACGATACTGTCTTTCTGCTGTGGCATTGTGGCTACTGCAGGCAGCGATCGCCTTGTTTGCATAGCCTGCGTTTACCAAAGCAGCGGCATTGGCCAGTGTGAGCATTGAGGTAGAGCAGGCTCCGTACATACCGAGCAGAGGAATCGCCAGCTTCTCGGCTGTAAAGTTCGTGGTGATGTTCTGATTCAACAGATCACCAGCGAGAATGATATCGACATCCTTGCCAGTGATACCTGCCTTTTGCAGCAAGGTGTTGACTGCATCTTCCATCAACTGCCGTTCCGCGTCTTCCCACGTCTGTTGCCCGGCATACATATCGTCGTGGATCATATCAAACAAGTGTGCGAGCGGTCCCTCTCCTTCTTTTGGCCCTACAGCGACTGCCGAGCTTTGCAGACGAACATTTTGATCGAAGTGCCAGGTTTGCCGATTCACTCGTTTCACTGGTTGATTGTTAGACACCGCCAGCCCCCTCCCTTAGAAAAACATGTTGATCAGGCTCTTTAAAATTCCGGCGATGAAAGCAGCAACAACCCCAAATACAATCACCGCACCAGCGAGCTTAAACATATTTCCCCCAACTCCAAGCACAAACCCTTCGCTCCGATGTTCGATGGCAGCAGAAGCTATCGAGTTGGCAAAGCCTGTAACAGGCACGGCCGATCCTGCTCCGGCATACTGCCCGATATTGTCATACACACCTAAACCTGTCAGCAATACAGATAAAAAGATGAGCGTCGCAACGGTCGGATTACTTGCCGTTTTCTCCGTAAATCCGAAGAAGGTAATATACATGTTTTGAATGGCCTGACCCAGCAGACAAATGGTCCCTCCCACCCAAAACGCACGAAACGAGTTAAGCAGAACATTCCGTTTGGGCTGGAATTTGGAAGCCTGCTGCTGATACAGTTGCTTTGTCATCTGCATGGATCCGAGTGATTTGGATTTGGTTTTTGATTTGGTTGCCATGCACTTTCACTCCCTTTGTAAGCTTTCTTCCTATATCCTTCCTTTTTCTAAAGATGCCTATGAATAGTGGTATTTACCATTTCACAGACGAAGCAGCCATTGCAGCAAGGAGCCCGTCACTTTTCCGAAAACCACTGCCATCAATAGAAAGAGAAGACTGCCGTCCATGTGGATTCTCTTTGCTAAAATGGGGAAAACATTCAATACCTCGGTCAACCCTGCGGCGAGTGTCCCTACAAATATTCCTGCAAAAAGGCCATAAATCGAAGAGACGACGACCGGTAATCGAACACCCCAATGAAAAAAATCAATCAACGTAAAAAAAAGCGCTCCAGCCACCAAAGCCCATTCCAGAGAACGAATATACCGATGCGCATTCGTTAGTTGCGTCAACCTTGGAATGATGTCCAGCACGGTGATAAACGCGACGAGACCGCTACCTACGGCAAGACCGCCACCCAGCCCAATCAAAATCAGTAGCATGTACTTGATGACGCTCATGTCTTCGTCCGTTGGTTTTCCTTGTTTTCATTTTGTATGTAATATTGATCCAGACTTTGTTGGTACATAAACAATTCGACTTCTAACGGACTGGGTTCCTCGTTGATTTTTTTCTTGAAGATATGGTTAAAAAACAGAATCATCCCCATGCCGATCCCAATGGAGTAAGGAATTTGCAACCACAAAGGTTGGTGACTTTTTTCACCAGTTATCAGGTAATAAATCCGTTCGTGAACTTGCATCATGCTGACATCTGTATGGAAATTCATGATTGCCAATCCGGAGCCAATAAACAAAAGAAGCCAAACCATCACCACCAGAATCGGATTCGATTTCTTTCGCGGATTCAGTACTTCGACAATAATTTGTGGGGCACCCTGGACGTCCAGCTCCAAATCGGGGTACACAGAGCGCAGCCTCTTAATCACCTGCATGATATCGATAATGATCAGATTGCCATCCGTGGGCTTTGTCTGGTAAATCGGCATTCGATTTAACGCTTCCTCGCGCTCTCCATCCCAGTAAAGCTGGCAAATGTCCCCAAGCATGATCATGGCTTGTGGCTGTACGGCCAATCGCTTACGCAGGCGCAGAAACAACGCGTCTTTCATGGGATCCTCTCCTTCCATCACATACCTGATTATTCGCTAGTATGTGCCGAGCCACAAAAGCCATGCAAAAAAACACTCCAGCCACGTAGTGACCGGAGTGTTTTACCCGCTAATGCTCAATTTGCTCTTTGATGGTTTGCAAAATGCGTTTTTCCAGACGCGAAACCTGCACTTGCGAGATCCCCAGCCTCTCCGCTACTTCTGACTGTGTCTGATCCTTGTAGTAGCGCAAGTAGACAATGAGCTGTTCCCGCTCGCTCAAGCGACTGATCGCATCCTTGAGTGCAATTTTTTCAAACCATTTGTTGACCCCTTCATCTGCGATTTGGTCAATCAATGTGATGGGGTCCCCGTCATTTTCGAAGACTGTTTCATGGATGGAAGAAGGTGCCCGGTTCGCTTCCTGCGCAAACACGACTTCTTCTGGTGTAATTCCCACGGCATCCGCAACCTCAGCAATCGTGGGTGCGCGACCGAATTGCTTGTACAGTTCATCCTTTGTACGTCGTACCTTATTTGCTGTTTCTTTGAGTGATCGACTTACCTTGACAGTGCCGTCATCGCGTAAGAAGCGTTGAATTTCTCCAATAATCATCGGCACTGCATAAGTTGAGAATCGAACATCATAGGAGAGATCAAATTTGTCTACGGCTTTTAAAAGGCCAATACAACCGATCTGAAACAAATCATCCGCTTCATATCCACGGTTGATAAAGCGCTGGACGACGGACCAGACCAGCCGAATATTGCTGTTTACAAGAAGCTCGCGCGCCTCAGTATCTCCAGCTTGACTTTTGGCGATTAGCTCTTTTACTTGGTCATTGGTCAGAAATGGTTGACTCGCATTTTTGATATCGGCACCCATTGGCACTACCCCTAATTTTGCAAGGCTTTGGCAAACGCCAGGCGTTTGGTGAGACGGACGGTGGTCCCTTTACCTACAACCGTCGCCACTTCCAAAGAATCCATGAAATTCTCCATAATGGTAAAGCCCATTCCGGAACGCTCCAGCTCCGGTTTCGTCGTATAGAGAGGCTGCATAGCTTGCTCCACATCCTCTATTCCCCGGCCATTGTCTTCTACAATCAGATCAATGCTGTCCTCTTGAATTCGCACAGAGATATGTACCACACCCTCTGGATTCTCGTCATAGCCGTGAATAATTGCATTCGTCACTGCCTCGGATATAACGGTTTTGATCTCTTCTAGTTCGTCCATCGTAATATCGAGTTGCGAAATGAAGGCTGCTACCGCTACACGTGCGAATGCTTCATTTTGGCTCAACGCTGCAAACGAAACCGACATAAAGTTACGCTGTACCATCATTACGCCACCCCCAGAACATGCAAAGCATCCGCTTCGTTTTCGCGAAACTTGATCACCTTGAATAACCCGGACATCTCAAATATTCGATAGATCGTAGGATTGATCGAGCAGACGTACATCTCTCCGGATCGGGCAGAAATCTGCTTGTATCTTCCCAAAATAACTCCAATACCAGAGCTGTCCATAAACGTCAAATCGGCCAGACTCAGTACAATATGACGAATAGCAGGGGTACGTAAAAGATCATCTGCCTTCTTCCGCAGCTCCTCTGCCGTATGATGGTCCAGCTCCCCCTGCAAACGGATCACCAGCACGTCTTGGCGTGTCTCCATCGCAACACGTAAACTCATGGCTGACTCACTCCTTCTCCCTTGATAGAAACTCTCTTTCTTCGAAGACGAAACCAATTCCTGCCAGCCGACAAAAGAACAAAAAAATCGAGCAGCCGCGCCATTGCATTCGGGGCAACTCGATTCTTTTCGCGCTCATGCTGTCAGTCAGTAACTAATCAAAACGTTCTTGGTGGTTCGCTTTAGAATCTCCCACATGCTGGCTCTATCTACCTGATTCTCTGGGAACAGGTCGATTCGATTTACTTCCCTGCCATCTTTCGTGCGGATAAATATATGGCCGATTACTTGATCCTTTGCTACAGGAGCATTGATAGCAGGATGAAGTACGATTTCCTTCTGGAACGTATCTGCGGATTCTCCTTTTTTCATCAAAAGACTGACGGCATATGGTGTGACCGCATTGATCTGTGGCTTCTGACCTTTATCCACTGTAAGTGATTGCACGGATTCTCCTTTTTTGTACATCGGCATCACTTGAAAGTGAGTAAATGCGTAATTAAACATGGTAGAAACCTCATTGTTACGCGTTTTCACATCCGGTTCACCCATGACCACAGCAATGACACGCATATTGTTTCGTTTGGCCGTCGCCGTTAAACAGTATTTTGCTTCTCCTGTGTATCCTGTTTTCAGACCATCTACGCCTTCATAAAAACGTACCAGCTTGTTCGTATTCACCAGCCAGAAGGGACTAGCAGTATCTTTACGCAAATAGTCTTGGTACGTTCCGGTGAACTTCGTAATACCTTCGTGCTTTAACAACTCTCTCGACATGATCGCGATGTCTGCTGCTGATGAGTAATGATTGGCCGCAGGAAGTCCATTGGAGTTGACAAAATGCGTATTTTTCATACCGAGCTGCTGCGCCCGTTCATTCATTCGCGCGACAAAGCTCTCTTCTGTGCCTGCCAAATGCTCAGCCATCGCTACCGATGCATCATTTCCTGAAGCAATCGCAATCCCTTTGATCATGTCCTCTACAGTCATTTCTTCGCCTGGCTGTAGAAAAATTTGCGAGCCGCCCATCGAAGCTGCTCTCTCACTTGTTCGAACCTTATCGGTAAGCTTAAGCTCTCCCCGCTCCACCGCTTCCATGATCAAAAGCATGGTCATTACTTTAGTGATGCTGGCGGGTGGCATCTTTTCATTTGCGTTCTTTTCATACAAGACCGTTCCCGTATCCGCTTCGATCATTACAGCGGATGACGCTTGCGGGGCAAAATGATTGTCACCATTCTGCTGTCCAGCCTTTCCTTTGGCAACAGCCAGCGGAGAAAAGATGGTCAAGCACATGACGAAGCATAGAGCGAGGTATCCATTCCGTTTCATAGCAGTCTCTTCCCTCCATTCATGGTTTTATTCTCACCATCACGAAAGGAAAATATTCACACAAAAGAGCAAGATTATCTTCTCTGAACACATCCGGCTTCACGAAAAAATCCCTTCCACTATTAGCAGAAGGGACTCTCTCTTAGATGACGAAACGGCTCACATTTTGGGTTAGCTCATCCGCCATTTTTTTCAATTGCTCCACGTTTTCATTAATGCGTGCGATCGAATTCAATTGTTCATCGACTGTCTCCACGACACCTGCGATGGAATCACTAATTTCATCTGACATGGTAGCAAGACGCTGCATGGAATTCGTTACAACCTGATTACCCGCCGCCATCTCTTCGGAAGTCGCGGTCATCGATTCACTTTGCTCAGCAGCGGATTGAATCTCTGCTACGATGTTTTGGAAAGCGCTACCCACAGATTCTACGGACTGTAGACCACCACTCACCATCGTTACGATCTCATCCATATGCTTGCTCATGTCCATCGCCTCATCATTGATCGAATGGGCAATCGAAGCAATCCGCTCCGAGAACGAGCTGCTTTCTTCTG
This sequence comes from Brevibacillus jepli, assembly GCF_047229145.1. Lineage (NCBI taxonomy): Bacteria > Bacillati > Bacillota > Bacilli > Caryophanales > Paenibacillaceae > Brevibacillus > Brevibacillus jepli. The sequence goes on along the minus strand of NZ_JBFEFW010000003.1, from coordinate 320,142 downwards.
CGAGCTTGCGAACCTCGCTGGCTACAACCGAGAAGCCTCGGCCAGCATCTCCAGCACGTGCAGCTTCGATAGCTGCGTTCAATGCCAACAAGTTCGTCTGCGATGCAATGCTCGTAATCATTTCGACGATACTCGTAATTTCCCGAGCCCGCTCACGAAGGCTGTGCATTTGCCCAGCGGTACGTTCTACCTCGCTTGTCGCGCGTCGTACTGTATTGATTACGTTCTCCACTAATTCCATTCCGCCTTGCGCTCTCTCAAACGTACGAGTTGTTGCAACGGATGTAGATTCTGCAGCTACAGCCACCTGTTCAACACCTTCGGAAATTTCCGAAACCGTATTGGCCGTTGCTTGTACTTCACTTGTCTGTGTTGAGACGCGCTGTGCGATCGTTGAAATATTTTCAGTGATGACGCTAATGGCGCCCTTGTTTTCTTCAGCAAACAGCGTCAGCTCATCTGTTGCTACATTCAGTTGCGTAGCTTGTCCCTGTACGAGTGCGATCAGCTTGCGAAGTTCTGCCGCCATATCGTTCATTTTGCGACCCACCATAGCCAGTTCATCGTTGCCGTTTACTTGAACCTTGATATCAAAATGTCCGGCCCCGATTTGATCCATATCCCTGGCGATTGCGAACAGGGACAGGCGAATCCGCTTCGCAAACCACCAGATCGCCCATACCGAGAGTGCAATGATCGGTATGCTAAAGAGCACGAAGTACAGCCACATTCCATCCACTTCACCATACACCTCGTCGGTTCCCGTGGACAAAACGACATTCCATTTCAACATCGGCATCGGTGCAAAAGCTGCGAACGAATCGATACCATGATCGGAGTACAATAAGCTGTTGCTTGTCTCATGCTTCATCAGGGACAGCATCTCTTCATAATCTTTGTCCCCTGCCAGCACGAGCTTGTTGTTGTTATTTGGATTTTGATGGGCGACAACCAAACCATCTTGTCGAACAACAAACGCATAGCCATTTTCCATGAAAGAGATCTCAGGAATCTTTTGAATCATTTGGTCAATTGTAAAGCCAACAACGAACAACCGGCTCGTATCATCGGTCTTTTCCCCAATGGGTGTCGCAATATAAAGAAAACTCTTGTTGCTGCCTTCAACGATTTCTTCATCAGAAATGACCAAGGATTTCGTGGTTAGCGCTCTTTGGAAGTATTGCTTTTGCTTGAAGTCAATCTCATTCGTCCCGGTCAAGGAATACAGGGATTTCCCGCTAGCCGTGTCGATCAAATAGATTCTGGATACTTCTTTATGTGCTTGGCGCAATAATGTAAACTGCTCCATGATAAGTGGCTGCAGGTCAGTCATCATCACCCGTTTTGTTGCCGCCGATTTGGTGGAATTTACAATCGCCTTTAAGTCATCTTCCATGCTATTCGCATGCTGGTCAGCAAGCATTTTCGCTTGGTTAGAGGTAATGCTGAACAACGTTGATTTCGAAAAAGAAAGGGCTATGTATTGCAAAGAACCGATAATAATAAGTACAAGGATTAGACCAAACACAATCATTTTTGTTGCCAGAGATCCTTTAAGCTTCTCCGTTGCTACTTGGCTAGTTAGATTTACTTTTTGTATGAGATTCGATAGTGCCTCCTTCTTTTTCCATCGTGGCGACAAAAATTTACTCATGCTACTTGCCCCCTTTTTCTCTCCTACAATTTTCCAGTGTAAAAAATCCGAAAAAATGCCCCTGAAAAAACTTCTTATGGGTATAAGTACCCGTTTTTTTCAGAGGCGAAACCTCTCATATGAAAGGAAACGAGTTCCGGGCTGCACGAGAAGCCTCGGAACTCGTTATTTGTAGTTGATTTAGTTATACAAATGACAAGCGGCAAAGTGACCTGGCTCTACTTCTTTCCATTCCGGTACGGATGCTGCGCACTCTGGCATCGCTTTTGGGCAACGCGTACGGAAATGGCAACCACTTGGTGGATTCATTGGGCTAGGTACATCGCCTTGCAGTACGATACGCTCACGGTTACGCTCAATTTCTGGGTCTGGAATCGGAATCGCAGACAACAGCGCTTGCGTATACGGATGGAGCGGTTTCTCATACAAAGCATCACTTTCAGCCAACTCAACCATTTTTCCAAGGTACATAACCGCTACACGGTCGGAAATGTACTTAACCATGGACAGGTCATGGGCAATGAACATATAGGTCAAGCCCATTTTTTCTTGCAGCTGCTCCAGCAGGTTGACAACCTGCGCCTGAACGGATACGTCCAAAGCAGAGATCGGCTCGTCACAAACGATGAATTTTGGCTCAACAGCCAATGCACGGGCAATTCCGATACGTTGACGCTGACCGCCTGAAAACTCGTGCGGGAAACGGTTCATATGCTCAGGGTTCAAGCTAACCAAAGAAAGGAGCTCTTGAATGCGCTCTTTGCGCTTCTGACCAGTTGCCAGACCATGAATATCCAGCGCCTCGCCAATGATATCCCCAACTGTCATACGCGGATTCAAGGACGCGTACGGATCTTGGAAAATCATCTGCATGTTGCGACGCATAGCCTTCATTTCCTGATGGTTCAAATCCATGATGCTCTTTCCTTCAAAGAGGACGTCCCCCCCAGTCGCATCATACAAACGCAAAAGCGTACGACCAGCAGTGGACTTTCCACAGCCTGACTCTCCTACTACGCCCAATGTTTCTCCACGTTTAATTTCAAACGAGATATCATTCACAGCTTTCAGAGTATTGTCACCAATGGTAAAGAACTTTTTTAGATTGCGTACTTCAATTAACGTTTCACGATTATCCACTGTTACCCCTCCTACGTTCATGCACGGTTCTGAGCAAGCGGATGCTGGAGCCAACAAGCTGCTCGCTGAGTCGTGCTGATGTCGTTCAGCTCAGGATCGATCTCTTGGCACACACGCATAGCTGATTCGCAACGCGCGGTAAATCCACAGCCAACAGGCGGACGCAGAAGGTCTGGCGGCGTACCGAAAATCGGTGTCAGTGGCTCGTCACGGTTCAAGTCGAGACGTGGTACTGAGCGCAGCAAGCCTTTCGTGTAAGGGTGTTGCGGATTGTAGAAAATGTCATCAACCGTTCCTGTCTCAATCACTTTTCCTGCGTACATAACGATAACGCGGTCACACATCTCAGCAACTACGCCGAGGTCATGCGTGATCAAGATAATAGAAGTACCGGTTTTCTTCTGCAATTCTTTCATCAGGTCCAAAATTTGTGCCTGAATCGTTACATCCAAAGCTGTTGTCGGCTCATCCGCAATCAACAGCTTCGGCGAACAGGCGAGAGAAATTGCGATCATCGCACGCTGGCGCATACCGCCGGAGAACTCGTGTGGATATTGCTCCACACGTTTCTCTGGTTGCGGAATACCTACCATGGTCAACAGCTCAATGGCACGATCACGAGCTGCAGCCTTGGACATCTTTTGGTGCTTAATCAAACCCTCGGTAATTTGGCTACCGATGGTCATAGTTGGGTTCAAGGAAGTCATCGGATCCTGGAAGATCATACCGATATCTTTTCCGCGGATCGATTCCATTTCTTTTTTTGATTTCTTGACAATATCCTGGCCATTGAAAAGAATTTGCCCTTTCTTGATTTCACCAGGAGGCATAGGAATCAGCTTCATGAGGGTTTGAGCGGTTACGGATTTACCGCAACCGGACTCCCCTACAATCGCTACAGCCTCTCCGCGGTTGACGTGAAAATTCACACCGCGGACTGCTTTTACTTCCCCTGCATACGTATGGAAGGATACATGCAGGTCTTTTACATCAAGAATGCGTTCCATAACGATGATCCCTCCTATTTACGCAGGCGTGGGTCTACTGCATCGCGCAGACCGTCACCGAACAAGTTAAATGCCAAGATGGTCATGGAAATGAAGATTGCCGGGAACGTCAATCGCCATGGATAGTACTTCATGGCCGGCAAGCCCTCGTTGGACATCGTTCCCCACGATGCAATCGGCGCCGAAACCCCTAACCCGATAAAGGACAGGAAGGATTCTGCGAAAATCGCGGATGGTACAGTCAAGCTCAATGTTACGATGATTGGACCCAAAGCATTAGGAATCAAGTGTTTGAAGATCAGACGGTTGCTGTCAGCACCAAGGGAACGTGCTGCCAGTACAAACTCTTGGTTTTTCAATTGAAGGATCTGACCACGCACGATCCGGGCCATTCCTATCCATCCCGTTATCGTTAAGGCGATAATAATCGTTCCGACACCAGGCTCTAATACAACCATCAACAAAATAACAACCAGCAGGTAAGGAATCGCAAACAAGATATCTGCAAAGCGCATCATCATTTCATCAACTCTACCACCGTAGAATCCGGCAATACCGCCCCAGATTACACCGATAATCAAGTCAATAAACGCTGCAGCAAGACCTACTTGAAGGGAGATACGAGCACCGTACCAAATACGCTCAAATACATCACGACCTAGGTCATCTGTACCAAACCAATGCTCAGCAGACGGCTTTTTGTTCTTACCAGCCAAATCCGTCGTAAAATAGTCATTGGTAGTAAGCCAAGGAACAACAATCGCACATACGATCAACGCGATGATGAAGATCATAGAAGCCATCGCCACTTTATTCATTTTCAAACGACGCCAAACGTCAGACCAGAAAGAGAGACTTGGCCGTTTAATTGCTTCTGCTTGACGAAGGTCAACGGAAATGGGCTCGAAATGTTCTTTAGTCAAGTTTTGCACGTGTCATTACTCCTTTCCTGCGTCCGAAAGTTTGATCCGTGGGTCTACCAAGGTGTATGCGATGTCAACGATCAGGATCATCACAACCAGGATAATGGAGTAGAACACGGTCGTACCCATGATTACCGTATAATCGCGGTTTGTAATGGACAATACGAACTCGCGACCAAGACCAGGAACACCGAAAATACGTTCAATAACGAATGCACCTGTCAAAATACCGGCAATCAGTGGACCCAGGTAAGTAACAACTGGCAAGAGCGCATTACGGATTGCGTGCTTCACTGTAATGGTAAATGTGTGCAATCCTTTTGCTTTTGCTGTTTTGATGTAATCTTGCCCCAAAACTTCAATCATATTGGAACGCGTCAAACGCGCGATAAATGCCATCGGAGATGCGGCAAGTGCCAATGATGGAAGGATGGTGTACTCAAATCCTTCCCATTTCGCGATTGGAAACCAGCCCAATTGAATAGCGAAAATGTATTGGTAAAAGGACGCCAAAATAAAGCTCGGTACGGACAATCCCAAAACGGCAATGACCATCGCGGAAAAGTCTTGCCATTTATTATGGTTTAGCGCTGCGATAACCCCTAACGTAATCCCACCAAAAATAGCGAGCAATAATGCTTGTGCTCCCAAGTGAGCAGAAACTGGGAAACCACGATTAATCATGTCGTTAACTGTTGAAGATTTCTCCGTGAACGACGGACCGAGATCCCATGTTACTACGCCTTTCAAATATTCAAAGTATTGTTCGTGTAACGGCAGGTTCAGCTTGTATTTCGCTTCCAGAGCTGCCTTAATTTCAGGCGGGACCTGCTTCTCGGATGTAAATGGACCACCTGGTACTGCTTTCATGATGAAGAAGGTGGCCGTTACAATTAAGAAGAGCGAGATGAGCATAAAAATGATGCGCTTACCGAGATAACGGATCAACTAACTTACCCCCTTGGTAGATTTTTGATTGCTTTCACGTCCCATGTTTACACTGCGGAACGCTGCCGACACAGTGTAAAAATCGGCTGTGTAAATAACCCTTAGATCTCTTGCAGTAAAGCTTCTCTCTCTATTTTTCTTTTCGCTTGGCTATCATGCCAGCTGTTATTTATGGGAAGGGTTTGCATAGCAGAGGGTATATGCGCAACCATATACCCTCTGCTGCAAATCCCGTTTCCTTCGTTAAGTTATTACTCGATGTAAGCGCCTTTCCAATCCACGTCACCCAAGCCAGTTTGGTGAACGCCTTTCACCTCTGGCTTCTGTACCCAAGATTGCGTGTAGAAGTAAATTGGCATGATTGGCATTTCATCCATCAGGATTTGCTCTGCATCTGCCAAAATTTTCTTACGTTTCTCGAGGTCTGGCTCCTGAGCGGATTGGTTCAACAACTCTTTATATTTTGCATTTTCCCAACGTGTATCGTTGTTTCCACCCATTTTATCCTTGTAGAGCTCCAGGAAGTTAATTGGGTCATTGAAGTCACCCAGCCAGCCCATCCGTCCAATCTGGAAGTTACCTTCATGCATATCTTCGAGGTAAACTTTCCATTCTTTGTTCTCGAGCTTCACATCTACCCCGAGATTTTTCTTCCATTGGTCTTGGATGGCCTCAGCAATCTTCTTGTGAGCCTCAGATGTGTTGTAGGACAACGTAATCGCTGGCAGCTTGCTCATACCAACCTCTTTCAATCCCTCTTCCAAAAGCTTTTTCGCAGTTTCTACATCATTGTCTTTGAAATAGCCGTTTGGATTCAGCACCATGGATGGAGGTACAGCGCCTGTTGCCGGGATTTGACCCGTTTGGAGAATGTTGTCGATCAAGGCTTTGCGATCGATCGAGTAGGCAAATGCTTTTCTAACTTTAATGTTATTAAATGGCGGCTTCTCGGTATTGAACTTGTACCAGTACGTACCAGCGATTGGGTTCGTTTGAATCTTGCCTTGCTCCTTCAATGCTGGAATCGCATCTGTAGGCAAAGCACTCATAGGTGCTCCCGCCCAATCGATTTCGCCATTTTCGAACATGGAGAGCTCAGTATTTTCGTCTTCTACCATGGAGAATTCGATTTTATCGAGCTTCACATTATCTTTATCCCAGTAATTTTCGTTCTTCACGAGCACCATCTTGCTTTTGTGCTCCCAAGACTCAATTTTGAAAGGTCCGTTACCGACGTGCGAGCTTGCTTCGGCTGCCCACTTCGGATTTGCATCAATTACTTTTTTGTTAACTGGGAAGTAGGTACGGAATGCAAGCAGTTCCAGGAAGTATGGAGTAGGATTCTCCAGCTTAACTTCCAACGTCTTATCGTCAAGTGCCTTCACGCCTACTTCATCAAGCTTTGCTTCGCCCTTATTTGCTTTTTCACCATTCTTCACGTAGTACAGCTGATATGCGTAATTGGAAGCTGTTTTTGGATCAAGAGCACGCTTCCAAGCATATTCGAAGTCATGTGCGGTTACTGGATCACCATTGCTCCATTTTGCTTCTCTGATTTTAAATGTGTACGTAAGCTTATCATCAGAGACGGAGTAGCTCTCAGCGGCTGCTTCATGCGGCTTATCGTCGGTACCAATACGTGTCAGACCATCGAAGGTAGCCAAGATAATTGCGCCTGAAGTCGTGTCCTCTGCGAGTCCTGGGTCAGTAGTAGGTGGTTCTGAGTGCAGGTTCATTTTTAATACTTGTGGTTTCTTTTCAGCAGCTGGTGTAGCAGGTTGTGCAGGTGCCGGTGTAGCTGGTGTTCCTCCTGCCGGTGGAGCGGCAGCTGGTTGGCCTCCTCCGCATCCTGCCAATGCAGTTCCTAAAACAGCAATAGAGCTCACAAGTGCAAACACATTCTTTTTCAACGCAATAACCCCCAGTACGTTTTTCTTTTTTGTCTTTTTTCTGAAAATAAAGGACGAAAAAAATGAAAACTACGCGAAGCTGCTTGACTTCGGCTGGAAGGCATCAACCCCTTTCATTGCAGGGTCACCTCGTCGTCTTGAACGAAAGAGAAGGTATCTTTGTACTGCTTCAGTTCGAGTGAAACGTCCGCAGCTGCGATTCCTTCAATTTGAGAGAGTCGTTCGTTAACAAAGGTGATCAGCTCATCATTACTATGGAAACACGCTTGAATAATCAAGTCATGCTTACCGCTATAAGCGCCCACAAAACGTACCGCAGAAAATTTGCTTAATTTTTCTGCCACTTCCTTCTGTAAACCTAGCTTTGTGGTTAACCCGATGATAGCCTGCACATGTAATCCTAATTTCTCTGGATCGGGCTGAATGACGAATTGAAAGACTCCGTCTTGCAAAAGACGAGTAATGCGTGATCGGATCGTTCCCTCGCTCACACCGAGTTGGTGGGCGATTTCTGTATAAGGGATACGTCCATCTTCATGGAGGATTTGCAAAATCTGTCTGTCGACATGGTCCAGCTTTTTCATAAATACGATTTTCTGGGAACCTCCATCAATTTTTTACGAATTTCGCAATAATCTTTTACAAACAGTCTAATACAATAAAAGTAATCTGAAATGATAGCGGTGTCAACGAAATTTGACAAGTAGAATTATAAAACTTTATAAAGTCAATCCGAACAGTAAAATATATTTTATATAACAAAAAAACGACTTATATCTTACTATTGAATATGAAAAGGTAGATTTAATCAACAATATTTTTTCGAAAAACTGTATTTTTACTCATAAAACAAGGCGTGCGCATGTGCAGTCGCACGCCCCATTTTATATGATTAATCAACTAATAATCGCTGTTCTATGCTTCTATAATTTTATAGATCAACGGTTGTTCGTCATCAATTTTTGTCGAAATATGGAAGGCACCCTCCATTTCTTTCAACGCACTTTGCAGAAGACGATCTTCATTGGCATGGATCGTAACCAAAACTTCTCCAGCCTTCACTTGATCCCCGCGTTTTTTATGCAGGACAAGCCCTACTGCCAAATCAATTGGCATTTCTTTTGTCAATCTGCCTGCGCCCAAGACAACAGAAGCATGACCGATAGCTTCCGCATCAATCTCGTTCACATAGCCGTCCTGGTCAGCTGTCACGGTATGAATAATCTTTGCTTGCGGCAAACGTGTCAACTCATACACGTCCTGCTTGTTTCCACCTTGGGCCTCCACCATCTCAGCCAGCTTATCTACCGCTTTTCCGGAAGCCATCAAGTCTTCGAGCTTCTTACGTCCTTCTTCCACATCTGTAACAAGCCCACCCATCACAAGCATGCGCGAGCCAATAGCCAATACCAGCTCAGTCAAATCCCGTGGACCTTTTCCTGCGAGGGTTTCAACTGCTTCTTTGACTTCGAGAGAATTGCCCACAGCAAAGCCCAGCGGCTGGTTCATATCACTGATGACCGCCACCGTTTTACGTCCTACCTGGCTGCCGATCGCAACCATTGCATTCGCTAATGTTTCTGCCTCTTCAATGCTTTTCATGAAAGCGCCCTTGCCTACTTTTACGTCAAGCAGAATTGCATCTGCTCCAGCGGCAATCTTCTTGGACATAATGGAGCTCGCAATCAAAGGCACAGCCTCTACAGTAGCTGTCACGTCACGCAGCGCATACAGCTTTTTGTCTGCAGGAGTCAGATTGCCGGACTGCCCAATTACGGACACGCCAATATCACGCACCTGTTGCAAAAATTGCTCACGAGTGCGCTCAATCTCAAAACCAGCAAATGATTCCAGCTTGTCAAGCGTCCCCCCGGAGTAACCGAGACCACGCCCTGACATTTTCGCAACTGGAATACCTGCTGCGGCTACCAGTGGAGCAACGACGAGGGTAGTCTTGTCCCCTACTCCGCCAGTACTGTGCTTGTCAACCTTAATGCCTTGCAAGGAAGACAGGTCAAGCTGTTCGCCTGATCCTGCCATTGCCAAGGTTAGATCGCCCGTCTCTCTCGCTGTCATGCCACGGAAAAAGACAGCCATTGCCCATGCGGACATTTGGTAGTCTGGAATGCTTCCATCTGTATAGCCTGTCACCAGATACTGAATCTCTTCTGTTGTCAGTTCCCCGCCATCACGCTTCTTGGCGATCATATCGACCATACGCATAGTTAATCCCTCCGAATCCGTTAATTACATTTTGGCTACGATTCCATTGACCAGAGCCAGGAATTGCGTTTTTACCTTCTCCGTTGTTTCCATTACTTCATCATGGGACAGCGGTTGTTCCAAAATGCCTGCTGCCATGTTGCTGATGCAAGAAATACCGAGTACTTTAACGCCCATGTGTCGTGCCACGATTACTTCCGGCACAGTTGACATCCCTACAGCATCCCCACCCAACAGGCGAAGCATGCGGATTTCGGCAGGAGTTTCGTAGGTAGGACCTAACAGACCTGCATAAACGCCTTCACGCAGCTGAATTCCTTGCTCAGATGCAACTTCATGAGCCAGCTTGCGGAGCTGTTTGGAATACGCCTCGGACATATCCGGGAAGCGCTGTCCCAATTGATCATCGTTTGCACCGATCAACGGGTTGCGGAACGTCAGGTTGATGTGATCAGATATCAGCATGAGGTCACCTGGATTGTAGCCTTCGTTAATACCGCCAGCAGCATTGGTCACAATAATGGTTTCCACGCCGAGCAATTTCATAACACGAATCGGGAATACAACTGCATCCAGACCATGTCCCTCATAAAAGTGAAAACGCCCCTGCATCGCAACAACTTGCTTGCCTTGCAGTTTACCAATCACGAGCTGTCCTTTGTGACCAACAACGGTAGACACAGTGAAGCCCGGAATTTCATGATATGGAATTACAACTGGATTTTCGATTTCATCCGCCAGAACACCCAGACCTGATCCGAGTACGAGACCAATGGTAGGTTTCTCCGATAATTTTGGTTCGATATATGCTACTGCGTCATGAAAATTTGCCATTTCAATTCTCTCCTTTGTCGTGTTTCTTCTATATAAATGTTTATTTTTGCTTAACCTTTATAAACGATTTAGGAAGCTCTTCCCAATCAGTGGTGCAGCTACTTCAAAATTGTCTGCAATGGTTGCACCCAAATCCGCAAATGTCTCACGGATTCCCAAGTTTTCTCCACCTTGAATACCTTTGTGATAGACAAGCAGCGGAACGTATTCTCTCGTATGGTCACTGCCATGATGCACAGGGTCATTTCCGTGGTCAGCAGTGATAACCAACAGATCATTCTCTTGTAGCGCTTCCAAAAGCTCAGGAATGCGAGCATCGAACTCCATCAATGCCTGACCGTAGCCTTCCGGATCGCGGCGATGACCGAACTTCGCATCGAAGTCAACGAGGTTTACAAAAGAAAGACCCGTAAACGTTTGCTTCATCGTTCCCAGCATTTGATCCACACCATCCATATTATCTTTGGTACGGATCGATTGGGTAACGCCTTCTTCCGCGTAGATGTCGCCGATTTTGCCAATCGCAATGGAAGCGAGCCCTGCATCCTGCAAACGATTCATAACCGTAGGCGAGAATGGCTTCACGGAGTAATCGTGACGATTGGAAGTGCGGCTAAAATTGCCAGGTTGTCCAAGGAACGGACGAGCAATGACACGAGTGACAGCGAATTCATCACGCAACGTAAGCTCTCGAGCCACCTCGCAAATATGGTACAGCTCTTCAAGCGGAACGATCTCTTCGTGTGCTGCCACCTGAAAAACGCTGTCCGCAGATGTATAAACAATCACCGCACCGGTTTTCATGTGCTCTGCGCCTAGCTCGTCGAGAATGTCTGTCCCGGAAGCCACCTTATTTCCAACCACTTTGCGGCCAATACGCTGCTCAAACTCAGAGATCAGCTCTTGTGGGAAGCCGTCTGGATACGTATTAAAAGGCGTCGACACATGCAGACCCATGATTTCCCAATGGCCTGTCGTCGTATCTTTCCCCATGGAAATTTCCTGCATTTTGCCGTAATGGGCTAGTGGGCTTGCTGCTGGTGGTACGTTTTGAAGTGGTGCTATATTTCCTAATCCTAATTTTTGCAAGTTCGGCAACGAAAATCCCGCAACTCGTTCAGCAATATGACCTAAGGTGTTCGCTCCTGCATCATTGAACTTAGGGGCATCAGGTTGTTCGCCAATCCCTACGCTGTCCATAACGATCAAAAAAACTCGTGAATACTGCACTCGTAACGCCTCCCATTTAACAGTCATTCGATTCTATCATCAAGTCGTCAGACGTCTGACCTGATTCAGAAAATTTTTCTCCGCCCAACTAGCAGGCGGAGTCGATCGTTTTGTCATACTCATGCTCGCGGATGTGTCTTGGCATAAATGTCCTTGATCCGCGTCCTGGTCACATGTGTGTAAATCTGGGTGGTTGAAATATCAGCATGCCCAAGCATCTCCTGAACGGAGCGCAAATCTGCTCCATTTTCCAGTAAGTGAGTGGCAAAAGAGTGGCGAAGCGTATGGGGTGTAATTTCAGCACGGATGTTTGATTTTTGGGCGTAACGCTTAATTATCTTCCAAAAACCTTGCCGTGTAATTTGTTTGCCCAAGTGATTCAGAAATAATGCGGTATCGCCTGTTCCTTTTACCAGCTTAGGACGCCCTGCCTGCAAGTAGTAACGAACCATTTGAATGGCAACAGAGCCTAACGGAATGATTCGTTCTTTGGAACCTTTTCCCATGCATTTGACAAATCCCATATCCAGATTCACATCAGCACTATCCAGATTGACCAACTCAGAGACACGTATGCCTGTCGCATATAAGAGCTCCAGCATCGCCTTGTCTCGAAGTCCGGCAGGATGATTGACAGGAGGACTTTCCAACAGACGTTCCACTTCCTCAACAGAGAGCACTTTCGGTAATCGTTTCTCGATCTTCGGAGTTTCCAGATGAATCGATGGATCTTTATCTATGTATTTGTCCCGAATGAGAAACTGATAAAACGCTCGTATCGATGCCATATTGCGAGATAGCGTTGCAGTAGCACGTCCTTTTTCCCGCAAAACAAGCAAATAACCAATGATGTGCGTACGAGTAGAATCCTCTATTCGCCCGACACCTTGCTCCTGTAAATACGAGGTAAAGGCCACCATGTCCCGCTGATATGATTCCAGCGTATTGCGCGATAGCCCTTTCTCCACAGTCAGGAAATGAATAAACTGATCAATCAGACTGTCCATGAAGCTGTCCCCTTCAGCTGATAAGTATCTTGTATTGCTTTCCACAAAGAAAAGAAATCTCCTGCTTCTCCTCATAAAAAACTCAGATTCGAATTACTCTCCCGTCAAATAAAAAAGCTGCAAACGTGCAACATACCCATCAAAATCCTGCGCCTGAGATGTATTGATGACCTTTACTACCTTCACCGCATTTCCATGTGGCTCATGATAGGGATTGGCCGGAAGAAATTTATCCGCCAACAAGGTAATGATTCCATAGGACAGCAAGGTACAAGTAATGAATAGAAGCAAGAAACGAAGAACCTCCATCAAACGGCGATACGAGACCTTCATCCGTAAGCCTCCTTATCGTGCGTGTTCAACAAGTTGAACAACCTCTCATCGGGTTTCTTTCATTTATATGCACTTGTCCTTTGCTCCATGCGAATCAATCATTTTCTAGGATTCCACAGGAATGGGTCTCACATTACAAAACACCCGCGGAAAAAAGAAAAACTTCTCCGTTCCCAGAGAAGTCGACTTTATTTGAAGTCCTCCACGTTCACTTTATCCACGCAGCGATTGCAGATTCCGTAAAAGGTCAATCGATGGTCGGTAATATAAAAGTTGTAAACATTCTTGACTTTCTCTTCTGCTGTGACAAGCAGATCTTCAAAAATTTCATCCACCGTACCACAATTGTTGCAAATCAGGTGATGGTGGTGATAAGCGGCATTATCATCACGAAGATCGTAACGAGCTACGCCATCGCCAAAATTCATTTTATGAAGGATCTTTAGTTCGCTTAACAGCTCTAACGTCCTGTATACAGTAGCAAGCCCGATTTCCGGCGCTTTATCCTTCACCAGCAAGTAAACATCTTCCGCGCTCAAGTGATCTTCTTCATTCTCCAACAACACGCGAACAGTGGCTTCACGCTGTGGTGTCAGCTTGTAGTTCTGTGAATGCAACTGCTGCTTAATTTTCTCTAATTTTTCTTCCAACATTAATGCCCCTCCCCGCTCGCATGAAACCTGTTCCTATTATAGTAGAGGGGCAGCAAATAAGTCAAATGCATAAGTTCTTACCTGAGAATTATTCTTAATTAAGTACGAGCTGCATCAGCCTGGGGGAAATGAAGGTTTCAAACAAGGCTGCAATCGTCAATACCGCCAGCATACTGAGAACAAGAACTGTATAGCCCATAAAATGCGGCATGATGACGTCTCTTTTGCTTAACACTCTCGTCCGGATGAGTCGGAGTGAAAAAGAAATTCCACTGACGCCTACAATAAAAAGCGCAGGGACGACTAATAAATTTTGTGGGAGAACACCAACCATGGCGAAGGTGACGCCTTGCCATTGCAGTTGACTCACCAAAAAACCAACAGTGAAGCCAACCACTACCCCTTTTAAAAAGAGCATCAACAAAATCATTGGCAAACCAATGATTGATAGTCCTAATACCCACATAATCGCAACTGTTTTGGCATAATGACCAAACGCTTGCTGAAAATGAGCGCTGGTCTCGGGAATTCCATCACTACCCAGGCTGTTGAAAAAATATTGCAGAAATCCGTACAGCTCCTGTTTCTGCGATAATGGCAGTGAATTGACGAGGACGGCTCCGAAAATAATGCCCATCGTAAACAGGACGATCGTGAACCAGTAGAGTGACTGATGTTCTCTCGCATAGGATTGGATAGTTTGTCCGACTCGTGAACGCACGCTTCGTCGCCTCCCGCTTCGCTGATTACAATACAGCTTATGCGGACGAGTTCTTCGCTATGACAACCTACATCGGGACTACCTTTCCATAAGTACCGGCACCACCCTTTTGGACAGAAAGCCTTCCCTCTCTTGCTTGTGTGATGAGAGCCGCTATTTTTTCTCCGACAACACGGGCCAGCTCGTCTTCCTTTGCCCGATGCAAGACATTCATCTGCGTACCGAACGACTGGTATAGCTTTTCCAGCAGCTTCGGCCCGATTCCCGGAATGAATTCCAGCGGGATTTGCTCGATGTAAGGAGGACGAAAAGCCGGATGCTTCCCCGCTTCTACGTCCGCTAACTGATCAATGCGTGCAGCCACTCCTCGCACGATTCGCTGGTGTCCACATTCCGGGCATCGTCCTGAAGCGTCAGTCTCAAGTAACGACTGACAGCCTTGGCATGCAGTCTGATGATATTTTCCGAGTTCGGGGTGCAGACCATAATTCGCATGAACGCCTCTGCCTTCTATGCGCTTCATCGATTTCACCCACTCCACGAAGGAACGCTCCCGCATATGCACAGCTTGGTACTCCCGCCCGATCTTCGCCAACGAATGGGCGTCTGAATTCGTGAGAAAGGTTTTGTCATGGAGCTCGGATATGCGATCCGCCATGATGGTATTCGCACTCAACCCCAGCTCGACCGCAATAATCAGCGAAGGGTCAAGAACTTCCGCCATTGAGTCGGTACAGCTGCCATACAATCCTTTATGTGGTGTGAAAATATGAGCAGGAACCAAGATTCCATTCAGTTGATGAACACAAGCTTGTAATTCCAATAGGGATGTATAAATTCGCTGCGAGCTTAATTGCACATTTTTGCAGCGCTCTGACAGCCATCCGGTAAAAAGCTTCATGTCTTGTACCTTGGGGAGATAAACAAGAAAATGAGCGGCACCTCGTCCCGGCTCTTTGATTTCGACCTCACATCCTAATAATAGCAAGGTATCTTTGTAGGAAATTCCGCCGTCCTGATGTTCATTGGCCAGCCCCTTTTCCAAGAGATCTACCAGCTCATCCTGAACCTCAGGAGAATGTGCGTCGATAATCCCGATGACATCCATCCCTTTTTTATTTGAGGCTTCCTCCAATATTTTCGTGAGTGTCATTTGGCGCGATGCTGTTATTTTCACAGGTTTACCGCTCCACGTTCCGCCGATATGAATATGCATGTCGCAAAAAAAGGAACGAAGCATTGGATCAGCTACGTTCGCGGAGCACTTTATTTTCCCACGCAAACAATGCCACAACCGTCTTGGCATCTCGAATTTCTCCGCTTTGATGCAGGGCATGCGCTTCTTCCAGTGTCACTTCCAGCACATCGACGAACTCATCCTCGTCTGGCTTGCTCTCACCTTTTTTCAAACCGGTCGCCACAAAAACATGCAAAATTTCATCCGCGAAGCCTGGCGATGTGTAAAAAGAACTGAGTGGTGTGTACTGGCTCGCAGTATAGCCTGTCTCTTCTTCCAGCTCGCGCATCGCACATGCAAGCGGCTCTTCCCCTGGCTCCAGCTTTCCTGCGGGGATTTCCACGATGGTGCGCTCCAATGCTTTGCGGAACTGTCGTACCACAACCATTTTGTTGTCGTCTGTTAACGGTAATACTGCAACAGCACCTTGATGATTCACAATTTCTCTCTTGGCTGTATTGCCATTGGGGAGAAGTACCTCATCTACCTTCACCTTAATAATTCTTCCGTCGTAAATCGGTTGACTGGAAATTGTTTTTTCATATAAGTGATTGTACTTACTCAATGTCATCATCATCCTTTTTCCATGAAGTCGTTCTAAATCGTTGATTCCCTCCATAAGTTGGGAGCATAGAGCTTGTCTACCTTATTGTATCGGAGGAGATCATGAATGAAAACATATGTGAGCGAAAAGCAATTGCGTATGGTCGGGAAAGTTTGGGAGATCAAGGCAGCACTTCGTTCCTGGTCAAATAAAGACCTAACGCTCCAAGAGTACTTGATGAAACGTGCGAATGCAGGTCGTCGATAACCGTCCTGGCCAGATAATCCACACTTCTTGCCACAAAATCGGCAGCCACCAATGCTGTTTGAAAAGGAGCAGGGTCCGCTTGCCAATCCCGCCCCATGGTAGAAAAGGACAAGCCATACCCTTCTTCAAGCGCCGCGAGCTCTGACAATCCTGGGACTGTTCCTTTTATTAAAATATGCTTCCCCGCTTCTTCGATCGTTGTCATTTGCTGCGAGATGACATCATCTCTTTCATCACCGAAAATCGGGATTGAGACGAGAGCAGGACAAAGAGCAAATCTGCCTAAAATCGTTCTTGTATGATGACTGACACCATAATGTCTGGTACGCTGATCG
Source organism: Brevibacillus jepli (assembly GCF_047229145.1). NCBI lineage: Bacteria > Bacillati > Bacillota > Bacilli > Caryophanales > Paenibacillaceae > Brevibacillus > Brevibacillus jepli. Next base: position 303,176 of record NZ_JBFEFW010000003.1, on the reverse strand, counting down.
CCAAAACTAATCCGCGGAATAAAAAAGGGAGTACCGCCAAGAGTAGAGACTGCATGGATAACCTCAGCCAACTGAACTCCTGAGAAACCATAAGGCGTACCCGTACCTGCTACTCCAGGTCCCAGCATACAAACGATCATATCGGCATGCTCTACATGGCGAGCTGCTAACAGTCCGCTATGAATCGTCAACGACTCGCGATCTCCCCCCCACGCATGACCAGTGGTAACTGTCGCGGCCAGGCTCCCGTTTGCTTTTAACTGATGGACATGCTGGCTCAAGGCAATGGGCAGGGAAGCACCGTCTGGCATTACATAGACGATACGCGCATTTGGACATTTGGTGTGCAATGCAAGGACGGCAACAGGTAAAAGACTGTGCAGCTCTCCGATCAAGACAGGGATAGCGTCCAATGACAAGCCTTCTTGTACAAACAAATGGTGGTACGGGCTATTCTGTTCTTCAACAGAATCGACCGCAAGCTGCCAGGGCGCATAGCGCATTTTCATAACATGTCCCCATTCATTCGGTAGAACGTCGACTTCTTCGTGCTGCGCAATCTTTCCTACCACCAAATGATACCCGCCTGTCCCCAATTGAAGACGGACAGCGGTTGTATTGATTAGCACGACATCTCCTTTTTCATACTCCTCCTGTAAGAAAGACAGGACACGATCCACTTCGGAACCAGCTGCAGATCCCGTCCGGACTTCGAGGATCTGCATTCCTGTTTGCTTTTCCAATACGTTTTGAACCGTCCCTAACGCCAAACGGAGCATTCAACATCCCCCTCAGCTTCCTATCTCGTCCCCATAGCTTCCTATTCAGTCTATGATGAACGGAGGTTGTCTCAAACATGCAAACGAGAAAGCGTTCAAAATAAAAGGTCGGAACCCCTCTTACGGAGATTCCGACCTTCTTTCTGTTATTCTTGTACTTCTGCAATAACAGCAAGCACGAGCTCAGCAGCTTTGTTCAGTTCAGCGATTGGCATGCGTTCGTTTTTCGTATGGATTTCTTCATAGCCAATGGCAAAGTTCACGCTTGGAACGTTGTATCCATTAAATACGTTACCGTCACTTCCGCCGCCACTTGCTACCAGCTCTGGATTGCGCTCGACACGTTTCACAGCAGCAATTGCTTTCTGCACAACAGGTGTTTCCTCGTTGAATTTGTAGCCATGGTACATGAAAATAACGTCATTCTCGCAAGTCGCGCCCATTTCAGCCGCAGCTTCTTCAAACGCAGTCGTCATTTTCTTCACCTGTGCTTCCAGCTTGTCCATAACCAAGCTGCGCGCCTCAGACCATATCTCTACATAATCCGTTACGATATTGTACGCTTTTCCACCTTCAAAGCGTCCGATATTCGCTGTTGTGTCTGCATCAATGCGGCCCAACGGCATACGGGAAATTGCCTTGCTAGCAACAGATATTGCACTGATACCATCCTCTGGATTCACACCTGCATGTGCTGCTTTACCGTGGATTTTGGTTACAATGCGGTATTGTCCTGCACCTGCTACGGTGATTTTTCCAACTGGACCTTCAGAGTCGAGAATGAAGCCCATTTCTGCTTTCAGCAGGCTGGAATCCATTGCACGGGAGCCTACGAGCCCAGATTCTTCTCCAACAGTCAGAACCACTTGGATGGTTGAATGCGGCAAATTTTGTTCTTTCATGCTGCGAATGCCTTCAAAGATCGCTGCGATCCCTGCTTTGTCATCCGCACCAAGGATTGTCGTTCCATCGGAATAAATATAGCCGTCGCGAATCTGTGGCTTGATGCCGTTTCCAGGCACAACCGTATCCATGTGACTGCTGAACAGAATAGTTGGGCCCTTACCAGTTCCCTCCAGGGTTGCGATCAGGTTATTGGCACCGTGACCTGTTTTGGCTGCGGCGTCATCCTCTTCTACTGTGAAGCCCATCTCCACCAGCTTTTCTTTCAGGACCTTGTTAATTTCTGCTTCATTTTTCGTTTCACTGTCAATCTGGACGAGCTCTAAAAATTCATTTAACAAACGCTCTTGGTTGATCGTACTCACACTCGTTACCTCCTGATCGTACTGCCCGATTTTGGTACTTATTCACAAGTTCCAGTATACCGCAAAAAAATTTTTTCTACTACGTAAACGCCTATGATTCTTTCGGATATTGGCACAGCTCATACAAAACGCCACCGGCTGCCTTTGGATGTAAAAATCCGATAAGGGCATCGTGTGCACCTGCTTTGGGAACCTCGTGGATGAGAGGAATACCTTGCTCTTTTAATTTGGCTAAACGAAGTGTTACATCATCTACGTCAAAAGCGATGTGATGAATGCCTTCTCCGCGCTTTTCTATAAATTTTGCAATGGGACTGCTTTCACTAAGCGGTTCTAGCAATTCAATATGACTTTCCCCGATCTTCAGAAATGCCACCTTGACTTGTTCACTCTCTACGATTTCTGTTCCAACCAGCTCTAACCCCAATTGCTCGGTATAAAAGGGAAGCGTCTTTTCCAAGCTTTTTACCGCGATGCCGATATGGGCAATTTTGTTCGGTGCGCTCACGAATCATCATCCTTTGCAAGTGGTTGTCTCATTGGCTACAATTCGGTACAATTTCAACAGGGGCAGACAATGAAAGCCAATGATTTCTTCCCTTCATTCTAGCACAGCCACTTACAGAATCACCTGATCATTTCCTCTACCTTGAAAGGAGGTGAGAATAGGATGAGACATCAATCGCTCTTTGCAAAAATACTGATCGGCATTCTAATTCTCTCACTCATCGTCCCAACGTTTTTTTACTTTCAATAAACAAGTGATGGACAAACGAATAAAGACCCCTTCCGACTTACAATCGAGAAGGGGTTTATCGTTTGTTCCAGCTTGATTTTATTTGTATACGTATACGCTGTCAGTATCGTCATCCCAGCCGACTGTGTAGCCAAGATTATCTGTAACCACACGGATTGGAACCATTGGCATTCCGTCTTTGAGAACAACAGGTGTTGGTAGTTGAACGTCTGTTCTGCCTACTTTTGCTGTTTTCGATCCAACTGTAAATTTCACTACCTTGGTTCCACTAACAACAGCAACATTTGTATTGTTCCATTGTGTAGTCAGAGCGAGAGCTTCTTTAAAAAATTGCGCTGGAACCATTGTCGTTTTATCCGTAATGTATGGAGCTACATTCAGAGGATACGTTTTTCCATGTAACGTGAATTTGGCGTTATTCACTTGAAAAGAAGCCGAATTCTTAGGAATTCCCGCTGATGGCTTTTGCTGCTGTTGCGGGGTTTTTGCTCCAGGCGTTGCAGGTTTTGCAGGTGTTGCAGGCTTCGGCTGAGCTGGGGATGGCATTCCTACACCAACTGCGCGAGCAAACAGCAAGCCTCTCTCTTCCGAAGTAAATACGCTGATGCTATATGTGTTTTTCACTGCAGGGTTGATGATGTTCGCTGCTGCATTAATCACGATATTTGCGTTAGTTGCTGCAGGGATGTCCTGAGACGGATAAATCAGAACGTTTTGTCCACGAACAGCAACGAAATTCGCAGCCACACCATTCACAGAAATGTTATTTGGCGCGATATAAGCTGGTACCTTGTAACCAACCGGGAATACGACCTCAATGAAGTCACGTTGCTTTTGCAGACCAACGCCCAGTCCTTTGATTGCTACGTTTACACCCGTTTGCTTGCCCACTGCATTTTGCGTCAATGCAATCGTTGCGGTGCTGTTGTTCGTAGCAGTATTCGGAACAGGTACAGTAGTTGTCGGGTTGGTTGGCGTCGGGTTAACAGAAGAGCCTCCGATGCTGAAGGATTTGGATTCCAAGGTTCTGCCGGAAACCGTAGCCTTCAATGTATAGCTACCAGCTGATTTTGGATTCGAAATCCATGCTCCGTACGTCACTTCAACCTTCACTTTGCTATTCGCACTGAAGTTGCTTGGCGCTACCAAAGCAATTTTATTCCCAGCTGCTGTTGCTTTCTTCGCTTGTTTCCCATTGAGCAAGAAGTCTGATGCAGTCAAAATTCCAGGTACCATGTCAGACGACGGGAATTCCAAAACCAGTTCTCCGTCTGCCTTCAACTCTTTGCTTCCGAAATCAGCATCAAACGTGTAGCTGGTGCGAGCCCCTGCACCCGGATCAGACAAGTTAACGGTAAAGCTGTCAGAAGCGCTGCTTGAGCTGGAACCGTTTTTTGTAATTTCAACATCTTCTGACTCGTATGTAGTCCCATCATATTTTACTTTAAAAACATATTTGTCTCCGGAATCAGGATTCTCGATTCCAGCAGACTTGTCAAATTCCAAGGTGATGTAATCATCAGCGTCTGCACTATTCGGAACTTTGATATCTACTGTGCTGCCACTTACACTGACAGATTTCGCAGTATATCCATTTACTTTTACATCCTCTTCATCGATGCTCGATGGAAGCATGCCTTTATCTGGGAAAGTGACTGTAATCGTGGTGTTTGACTCCAGCTCGTCACTACCTTTAAGCGAGATTTTACCTAGCTTGAGGCTTATTTTTTCTCCAGCTGCTTTGCTGCTCAACGATACGCTGTAGTCATTGCTCGACTTGCTACTGCTGCTAGAGCTGCTTTTTTTGATTTCTACATCTTCCGAATCCGAACTCTCATCGCCTGCTTCTACGCTTACACTGTAGGAACCTTTGTCGTCAGGATTCGTGATACCGCTCGTTATCTTAATCTTAATTTTATCGCCCGAATCTAAACTCTCATCCGTCTTAATTTTAATTTCGTCTCCATCAACGGTTACTTTCTTCACATCAAAGCTAGCATCAATATCGTCGCTATCAATATTATCGTCGATGTCGAAATCGGAATCGAATTCGATCGTAATCGTTTCTCCGCTATCAAGGTCTTCTTCTAGCTTGAATTCAATGGTGTAGTCACTTTCTTTCCCTGCACCATCGTTGTCTGCTTCTACAGACAATTTTTCAATAGCATGTGCTTGCTGCGGCATTGATACAAACGGTGTAGCGGCCAGCGCTGATGCTAGTACTATTGGTAGTGCTTTTTTACTTTTCTCCATGTTTTTCCTCCCATATTTACCGATAATCTGGAAAATCTCTCTAGCAGGTCGCTACCAGTCTACCACAAATGCTATTTGGTGGGAATCTCTTCTATTTTTCAAAGAGACATACTGGCTCCAATTGCTAAGACGAGGAAGTCTCCAAAAAAGTTACATGCGTAACGAGCGAATTGGAAAATTTTTTAGCCTGATAAACGAGGCGAGGAGATTTGAAAAATGGCGGCAGTTTCATTCGGAGACGTCCCATGATTCTTCATGTAATTAAGTACGTCTAGTTTAAACTGTGTGGAGTGCCTTGTATATGATGTTATAAACGCTTCTGCACCGTGTTTCTCGTATTGCATCACCCATACTCCAACCATGCTTTTGTGTGTACCGATAGACTTAGCAATAGAAGCATGAGTCTCTGCGCCGTACAAATAGCGAAGAACAGCTGATAATTTATCTGTTGCAGTAAACTTAGACAAAAAAACTGCACCGCCAACTGTTAAGTGTGTCTAACAATTGGGGTGCAGTTCATTCTGACCTGGTTTTGTTATGCGATCACTAGTACAGCTTGGTATCCGGACCTACGTTCTCAAGCTTTTGCTTGACACTTTGCAGGAATCGTCCGCAAATCAGGCCATCCAGCACGCGATGATCCAAGGACATGCAGAGATTCACCATTGAACGCACAGCGATCATGTCATTAATCACCACAGGACGTTTCACAATCGATTCGACACTAAGAATGGCCGCTTGTGGCGCATTGATAATCGGTTGGGACAAAACAGATCCAAAGGAGCCCGTGTTATTAACGGTAAAGGTCCCGCCGGTCATGTCATCCATCGTCAATTTCCCTGCACGGGTGCGCGCTGCCAGATCATCGACTGACTTCGCGATGCCTAGAATCGATTTTTGGTCAGCGTGCTTGATGACAGGAACATACAAAGCATCTTCGGTTGCTACTGCAATGGAGATGTTGATGTCTTTTTTCACGATGATTTTGTCATGCGCCCATGTGGAATTGATCATTGGGTATTCTTTCAATGCCTCGACTACCGCTTTGATAAAGAACGGCAGGAAAGTGAGATTGAGCCCTTCTTTTTTTGCAAACTCGCCTTTTGCCTGATTGCGGAAGTTAACGAGATTCGTCACGTCTACTTCAATCATCGTCCAGGCATGTGGAGCTTCATGCTTACTCTGTACCATCCGGTTCGCGATAGTACGACGAATAGACGTTACAGGCACGACTTGATCACCACTTGCAACCGGAATATCTGCTTGAACAGCCGGAGTCGAAGCTGGGACTGTCGGCGCTGGTGTTGAAACCGGCGCAGATACTTCCACTGCTGCCACGGGAGTTGTCACGACAGGCTCCTCCACTGCCTCAGCTGGCTTTTGGCCACCTGCGTCAATAATGGCTTGCACATCTTTACGTGTAATACGCCCGCCTGCTCCTGTCCCTGTGACGCGTGACAAATCGATACCGTGTGCTTGCGATAGCATCACAACAGCAGGTGAATAGCGTTGTTTTGGCCCTTCACCGCTCGGCGCTTGCTGAACGGATACAGCCGGAGCTGCTGCTTTTGGCTGTTCGCTTACTGGTGCTTGTGGAGCTGCTGCTTCTGTTGTGCTAACAGACGCTGCTGATCCACCTTCCGCACCACTTTCTTCTATATATAGAATCAATGTGCCGACAGCGACTGTTTCTCCTTCTGGCACGACGATTTCTGTTACGCGACCTGAAACAGTGGAAGGAACTTCTGCGTTTACTTTATCCGTTGTCACTTCAGCCAGGGAATCGTATTTCTTGACCGTATCGCCTACATTGACCAACCATTTGCTGATGGTGCCCTCGGTCACGCTCTCTCCGAGCTGGGGCATAAGTACTTTCGTTGCCATGATCCTTGGTCCTCCTCGCCTTAAAAGTTGGCCAACTCGCGCATTGCTTCCAATACTTTTTCCGGGTTTAGCATAAAGTATTTTTCCATCGGCGGGCTGTATGGCATAGCCGGCACATCAGGACCACAAAGGCGTTTGATCGGCGCATCCAAATCGAACAGACAATGCTCTGCTACAATCGCAGCTACCTCACCGCCGACGCCGCCTTCTTTGTTGTCCTCGTGTACGATCAATACCTTGCCAGTCTTCGAAGCCGCTTCCGCGATCGCTTCTTTGTCCAATGGATACAGTGTACGCAAATCAAGAACATGCGCGCTGATCCCTTCCTGTGCGAGCTTTTCAGCTGCTTGCAGGCAGAAGTGCAGAGTCAAGCCGTAGGAGATGACGGTAATGTCTGTCCCCTCTCTTTTAACGTCCGCTTTACCGATCGGCAGCACATAGTCGTCCTCAGGCACTTCGCCCTTGATCAAACGATAGCAGCGTTTGTGCTCGAAAAAGAGGACCGGATCTTCATCGCGAATCGCTGCTTTTAGCAAGCCTTTTGCATCGTACGGTGTCGAAGGTGCTACTACTTTCAATCCAGGGGTATTGGTGAACATCGCTTCCACTGATTGAGAGTGATAAAGTGCACCGTGAACCCCACCACCGAATGGGGCGCGAATAGTGATCGGGCAATGCCAGTCGTTGTTGGAGCGATAGCGCATTTTCGCAGCCTCACTCACAATTTGGTTCACAGCTGGCATGATGAAGTCTGCAAACTGGATTTCCGCAATCGGGCGCATACCGTATGCCGCGGCACCGATACCGACACCGACAATCGCAGATTCAGCCAGCGGTGTATCGATCACGCGCTCCTCACCAAACTCTTCAATTAAACCGTTCGTCGCACGGAAAACCCCTCCACGCACGCCAACGTCTTCTCCGAGGATAAACACATTGGAATCGCGACGCATTTCTTCGCGCATCGCCATTGTAATTGCATCAATAAAAGAAATGACTGCCATGAAAGATCCCCCCTTATTCCCCGTATACGTGTGTCATCGTCGATTCTGGTGTTGGATATGGCGCGTTTTCTGCGTACTCAGTGGCTTCGTCCACTTCTAGCTGCACGCGGGCAAGCATATCTGCTTCCGTATTTTCGTCCAAGAGACCGATTTCTCTCAAATAAGCGGCGAAAACGATTAGCGGGTCCTTTTTCTTCGCTTCTTCCACTTCTTCTCTCGTACGATACACGCGATCATCATCGTCACTGGAGTGCGGAACAAGTCGATACATCACAGCTTCGATCAGCGTCGGTCCTTGACCGCTGCGCGCACGTTCTACTGCTTCTTTCATGACTCGATATACTTCAATCGGATCGTTTCCATCTACACTGAATCCTGGGAAGCCATAGCCGATCGCACGTTCTGCTACACTTTCACATGCCAGTTGTTTTTTCAACGGAACTGAAATGGCGTATTTGTTGTTTTCACAGAAGAAAATGACCGGAAGCTTGTGAACACCTGCAAAGTTGGCGCCCTCGTGGAAATCCCCCTGGTTGCTGGAGCCTTCGCCAAATGAGGTATAGACAACAAAATCTTTTTGCTGCATTCTACCTGCCAATGCCATACCGACTGCGTGAGGCACCTGCGTCGTCACCGGGCTGGAACCCGTCAAAATATTGTACTTTCTGCCACCGAAGTGACCTGGCATCTGTCTTCCGCCACTATTCGGATCTTCTGCCTTCGCAAAAGCAGATAGCATGCAATCACGTGCAGTTTGCCCAAAGACGAGCACCAAACCAAGATCGCGATAATACGGGCACAAGTAATCTCTGTCTGTTTCCAGCGCAAAAGCAGCACCCACCTGAGCTGCTTCCTGACCCTGGCAGGAAATGACGAACGGTATTTTGCCCGCACGATTCAACAGCCATTGGCGCTCGTCAATTTTTCTGGCCAATAGCATGTAATAATACATGTCAAGGACTTGCGCATCGGTTAATCCCACTTGCTCATGCCGCTTGGTTGTCATCGTTACATACCCTCCTTGCTAATTGTGGATCGCTTTTCCGTCGACAGCCTGCGCTGCCTCCATGATCGCTTCCGATAAAGATGGATGCGGGTGAATCGTTTGACCGATTTCCCACGGGGTCGCATCCAGTACACGAGCCAAGCCCGCTTCAGAAATCATATCCGTCACATGTGTACCGATCATGTGAACCCCTAATAAATCATTCGTCTTGGCATCAACGACCAACTTCACAAAACCATCATTCTCACCGTGGATAAGTGCTTTACCCAGCGGCTTAAAGCTGAACTTCCCGATTTTGACATCGTAGCCTTGTTCTTTTGCTTCTTTTTCAGTGAGCCCGACATTTGCGACCTCTGGTCGGCTATACGTACACTTCGGAACCTTGGTGTAATCCATTGGGTGCGGATTTTGTCCTGCCATGTGTTCAACGGCAAGTATTCCTTCATGCGAAGCTACATGAGCCAGTTGCAAACCACCAATCACATCACCAATAGCATATATATGCGACTCTGCAGTCTGGAAAAATTCATTCACCACGACAACGCCGCGCTCGACTTTGATTTCTGTTGCTTCCAGTCCGATGTTTTCTACATTCGCTTGGCGTCCTACAGAGACGAGTACTTTTTGGGCTTCAAAGGTTTGGACTCCAACCTTCGTTTCGGCCTGAATAGAGACTTTGCCTTCGCCTTTTTCCAACGATTCAGGCAGCACCTTCGCTCCTGTCACGATATTGACTTTGCGCTTTTTCAAGAGACGAGCCAATTCCTTGCTCACTTCTTCATCTTCAAAAGGCAATATACGGTCGGCGTACTCCACAACGGTAACCTCTACACCAAAATCATTTAGCATAGACGCCCACTCGATCCCGATTACACCACCACCAACGATGACAACAGAAGCAGGTAATTGCTCCCACTGCAATGCTTCATCACTGGTTACCACATAGGAGCCGTCGATGACCAAGCCATGGAGTGTGCGAGGGCGAGAGCCTGTAGCAAGAAGAAGGAAACGTGGAACGATCATTTCCTGATCGCCATTCTCCTTCTCAATGCGTACAGCACCTGCCTGCGGAGAAAAAATGGATGGCCCCATCACTCTTCCAAAGCCCTCAAAGACTGTAATACTGCCTTTTTTCATCAAGTACTGAATGCCTTTGTGAAGTTGGTCGATAATGCCTTGCTTTCGTTCTTGTATTTTCGTGAAGTCATAGCCTACAGTACCAGCCGAGACACCGTATTTGTCAGCTTCCTTCAAGGTGGAGAATACTTCTGCACTGCGCAAAAGAGCCTTGGACGGGATGCAGCCACGATGCAAGCACGTACCACCTAGCTTTTCTTTTTCCACGATCGCTACCTTCATTCCCAATTGGGAAGCGCGGATTGCCGCTACATAGCCGCCGGTACCTCCACCGAGGACGACTAGATCAAACTCCTGAGACACAACGATCTCTCCTTTCATGAGGAAAGCTAGCCTACTTATTTACGAGAATATGAATATTCAAAGAAAACGGTTTATGTATCCCTTGACCGCCCTCCAGGAAAGAGCGGCCAAAGGGGTATGAAGCTTATAGAAAATGCACGATTAGCGCTTGTAAACAGTCTTGCCGTTTTGCAGGAAAGTATTACGGGATCTTGCAACACTTGCAATGCGTTCTTCAGCCATACGGTCAGCTGCCTTATAGGATGGCACGCCGTCACGTTCAGCGATTTCGTAGATTTTCAGGATGCTATCGTAGATGGTTTCTACTTTTTTCAGTGCGCGCTCGCGGTTGTAGCCTTGCAGCTCATCCGCCACGTTGATTACGCCCCCTGCATTGATTACGTAATCAGGTGCATAGATCAGACCCAATTCGTGAATTTGGTCACCGTGTCGCTCTTCTTTCAGCTGGTTGTTAGCAGCCCCTGCAATGACTTTTGCTTTGAACATCGGAATGGTGTCATCATTGATGATCGCACCCAATGCGCAAGGCGAGAAGATATCGCACTCTACGCCAAAGATTTCGTTTACACCCACAGCCTTGGCACCGAAATCGTTCACTGCACGATCTACGTTTTCTTGATTGATGTCCGTTACGATCAAATGCGCACCTTCTTCATGCAGATGGCGGCACAGATTGTACGCTACGTTTCCTACGCCCTGAACGGCTACTACGCGACCGGAGAGAGAGTCGGAACCAAAAGCCAATTTCGCAGCAGCTTTCATTCCGCGGTATACACCGTAAGCTGTTACTGGAGATGGATTGCCGCTGGAACCGAATGCAGGAGAAACACCTGTTACAAAATCTGTTTCCAAGTGGATCATATCCATGTCTGCTACCGTTGTTCCTACGTCTTCAGCAGTGATGTAACGACCATTTAGCCCTTGGATATAGCGGCCGAAAGCACGGAACAGCTCTTCGCTCTTATGCTCGCGAGGATCGCCGATGATAACTGCTTTACCGCCACCAATATTGAGACCTGCTGCGGCATTTTTGTAAGTCATTCCACGACCAAGACGCAAAACGTCTACAATCGCCTCTTCTTCTGTTTTATACGGCCACATACGCGTACCGCCAAGTGCTGGTCCTAATGTCGTATCATGAATGCAAATGATTGCTTTCAACCCGGAATTTTCGTCCTGGCAAAATACCAATTGCTCGTAATCGTACTTTTGCATGTAATCAAAGATGTTCACTGAAGAAACCTCCCTAGTATCTTTCGTTTTCCGCTTATGCAAGCTGGCTTAACAGTGGGCTCCAATTGGAGAATTTCCCGCCAAGATGTATATGCAAAAGTCATGCCAACATAACCAATCTAATGAAAGCGCTTTATTTACAAGAACGTGGAATTTGCACCCCAACGTCAAGTGTGCATTTTTTTGCATACACACGCAAGATTTTGCGTGCAAGTTTTTGCGTAGTTATGTATTATTCTTCCTGCACATCCATGATGCCCAATTTTTCCATCTTGTAGTACAAGCTCCGGATCGCGATGCCGAGGCGTTTGGCCGCAACTGTTCGATTTCCTTTCGCTGCTGCCAGTTCCCTTAAAATGTGCTGGCGTTCTGCTTTTTCCACCGCTTCTTTTAACGTGGTACCACTCGAAGCCTCATGCTGTGCCACGTCATTTTCATTCGAAACGATTCTTCTTTCCAGAGGAGGCAGATGCTCCGGCAAAATGATCCTCTCGTTGATCCGCATATGAATCATCGCCCTGCCCAGTACATTCTCCAGCTCGCGAACATTGCCCGGCCAGTGATAAGACAGGAGCATCCGCAGCGTCTCCCCATGCAATTCTTCAACATTTCGCCCGTACTCCAGATTGGCCTTGCGCAACAGGTGCAGGGCAATTGGCTTAATATCTTCCAAGCGCTGTCTGAGCGGAGGGATATGGATCGGCACGACATGGAGACGATAGTACAGGTCCTCACGAAAACGTCCCGAACCGATGGCTGCTTCCAGGTTCACATGCGTAGCTGCAATCACGCGAACATCGATGTGAATCGGCTTCGTTCCTCCGACTCTGACAACCTCCCGCTCCTGCAAAACGCGCAAAAGCATGACCTGCATGCTCATCGAAAGCTCGCCGATCTCGTCCAAAAAGATCGTACCACCGCTCGCTTCCTCAAACAGTCCGCGCTTTCCACCTCGCCGCGCCCCAGTAAACGCGCCTTCCTCATAACCAAATAGCTCACTTTCAAGCAAGCTCTCTGAAATAGCTGCGCAATTGACCCGGATGAATTGGTTGTATTTTCGTTCACTTGCATTATGTATGGCGTGGGCAAACAATTCTTTCCCCGTACCTGATTCCCCACGAAGAAGTACGGTTGCCGGTGTTAACGCAGCTTTTTTGGCTTGCTCGATCGCTTGCTGCATGGGCTCGCTATAGCCAATAATATCGGCAAAGCTATATTTTGCCTCCAAATTGCGGATGATACGTCGAGCTTTCTCCAGCTCTTCTGTCAGGCGCTTGAATTCGGAGACATCGTGAATGACACCGACGCTACCTTTCAGTTCCCCATCGACTACGACAGGTGCGACGTTGACCACGACGTCCTTGCGTTTTGGCCCCAATTTCATGGGAACGCCTCTGACTGGTCTCTTCGTCTTCAGGACCTGCATATGCATGCTGTCCCCTTCGGAGATGTCTACCGTAGCAGGTTTACCGATGATGTCATCTTGCGAAAAGCCCGTAAGTCTCGTATAGGCAGGGTTGATCAAGAGTCCATTTCCGTATTGATCGACGACAGATATCGCTTCATCCGATGATTGAATAATGGCTTGCAGCATACTCTGCAATTCCTTCAGGTTCGTCACTTCTTCGGCTAAGGCCATGATCTCCGTGATATCGCGAAAAATGGCGACTGCTCCAACAACCTCACCTCGATCATTGCGAACGGGTACACGGTTTGTAATAATCCGCGTCTGATTCTGCAGGATTTGCTCCTGATTCAATTCGGATGAGCCTGTCTCTAATACAATATGTAACCGGGTGTTCGGTATACGCTCCGAAACTTTTGTATCCAGCACTTCGCTCGCCTCGATGCCCATCAATCGTTCTGCTGCCTTATTGAACAACGTAATAATTCCTTGGCGATTGACCCCGATAATCGCGTCATGCGTGGAGTCCAGCATCGTTTCCCGCTCCCGCTGATTTTGCATCAAAACCGCAATCAGCTTGTCACGTTCCCGGATCAATTTCATGACGATTCGGGTAAACGTCCCCGGGATGAGTACTGTCTGATCCTTCTTTAACTGCCTGAGATGCTCATACTCTCCCAGGTCCCCTGTTGCTTCTAAAATAACATCCAGATCCTCATCCAAATAAGGCCGGTAATCTTGATCGACGGGAATCCCCAATGATCGGGCCAGCTGTATGCCTGGGGCGTCCGACCGTTGATCGACGACGGCAACGATTTTTAATCGGTCCATCTGGTTTAGCATACGCAGGAGTGCCGTTCCACCACGTCCAGCACCAACGATGAGCAGCTTGTGCATGCGAGAGACCCCTCACTTTACGTGCGTGTTCAATAAGTTGAACAACCTCATTACGATCTTACTCGTTACCATTGTACTCCAACAAATCGTTGATGGACAGGCGTTCTTCCCTAACGTGCGCTCGTTCATGTGCAACGGGTACGGTGGACAAGGCAGTATGCATCCGATATGATGAAAAGACCATGCTGTAGAAGTTAAGGTTGTTCAGCGTTAGAGAAAGGTGTGAACCACCCGTGGTTTTTCAGAAGATCATTGCACTCTTAATTATGGTAATCCCGGCGGCAATCGCCATGTACGGCATCAAGCTGATCCGTGACGCTTTTTTCTATTCTGCTTCTCCTGATGTTAGCTTTTTATGGGGAAAACTCATTATGGGCATACTGGCTTTTGCCATCCCTGTATGGTTTATTGCCGGATTTATTCTGCATCACGAGCGCAAAAAAAATCGCGTACAGCCCCGTTTCATGATTCCTGAACCAGATGACGAGGACTAGACCAAACCGGACGAACCCGTCTGGTTTTTTTCTTGATCAGCATCAGCAGTTCTTCCCCACTCATCAAGTCGTTGTAGCCAACTGACCCGCTCGATGACACGCGAAAAAGAATAAAATTCGGCCGCAACCTGCATGAAGATGAAAACCACGAGCATGCTCACCTGCACATACGTGGGGGTCCCCATCACAAAGGAATAACCCACTACAAATCCCAGTGCATTCGCCCCCGTGTCCCCAAGCATCATTCTGCCGCCAGCGTCATACGTAAACATGAGAATACTTGCGAGTATGACTGGTATCAAAAAAATCCAGTTTGCCACACCCGCAGTGACTTCTACTGTCCACAGACTACCAGCTCCCGCCAGTGAGATCAGAAACCAAAACACTTTAATCGCTCGTGCAGGTCGTAAATCAACCAAGTTAATGATATTGGGAGAGAGTGCAAGCAAACCAAAGGAAACAGCCCATGTCCATAACGAGTCCGATAAAAACAGCGAAATGCAAATAGCGGTGCTCGATCCTCCGATCAACTTCCATATGCCGCTCGTTACTCGCCGCTCTCGCCATAGCATGCCAAAATGTCCACGAAAGCCTTTCGCTTCAGGGTCAGATGCGCGATCGTCACGCCATCCCCAGTACGCCATTGCACTCATCCCCGCCATCAGTAAAAAACCGTGCAGAAATATCTCAGGGGTAGCGCCTGTGAGCAACAGTAACACTTCGAGAACGAGAACAGATAAGGTGGCAGAACACACGAGAATCAGACCGCAAGCGGTCAACACGGTGTCTCCACGGTAATTCAAACGATTCATCCCCAACGCTTGGAGCTTCTGTGAGACGATTTTTTGCACGGGTCGTTCAAGCAATAGAGGCATGACCATTGCAAAGAGAAGCATAAGCATCATGATCTTCGTTTCCACTCCTGCCCCTCCCACCATTTCCAGCCTAGCGCTCGGCTGATCGCAATGAACTCTTTCCCTCGATGACAGAAGCCTGCCCAATCGTTTTTCGTTTCACGGTGCGAAAAAAAGACAGGGACCTCTAGTACACGATACCCTGCCCGCAATACATCGACAGTGAGCCCCACTTCAATGCCAAATCCTTTGTCCAGACTCCCCAAACGGTCAAGAAGCTCTCTGCGTATTGCCCGTTGCCCAGATAAAGGAGCTCGTGATTCAAAGCCTGTCAGCATCCGAATACCATGATGGGCCAAGCCTTTTGCCAATCCCAGGCCTGCTTTTACTTGCGGAGGCGGAAGGACAGCCACGGCCATGTCACAGGTATCTTGTAGCACGGGCGTAAGTAAATGAGAGGCTTCTGCTGCGCTGTCTCGCAAATCTCCATCGAGCAGCATCACCACATCCCCATTGGCACGCTGCCAACCCGCTTGAACGGCAGCCCCTTTTCCTTGATTGCGTGGCGCACGAATCACGATGTCAGCCCACTTGCTGGCTAGATGAGCCGTCTCATCCTGGCTGCCATCATCAACAACGATCAGCTCATCACAAAAAAAGCGTTCGCGGATCGCTCGAAGTGTAGCGCCGATAGAAGCCGCTTCGTTGTACGCCGGGATGACGACACTAACTTTTTTCACGCGAGCCCTTCCTTTCTGTTAATCTTCTCTGCACTTTCTCCAAAACTGCCCATTGCTTTGCAGGTGAGTCAGGCACCGCTTCGATCTGTATCCAGGAATTCGACTTATCTTCCTGAAGCCAGAGTGGTGTTCGCCGGGCTACAACCAAAAGCAATCCATCTTCCCAGCTGTTTCCCTCCTGATGAGAAATCACTTCCATGCCTACCGAATGCAAGAGCCGCTTGATCTGCTCCGTAACTTTGCCATTCTCCTGCCAGACATATACCTTGCTTCCCGCCAGTTCATCCATATAGCGAATGCTCATGAGCTGGACTACCTCTTCGTTGTTGCGCTCAAATTCCTGGAGTAGTCGGTTCATTTGCTGTTTTAATTCATGGTTGCTTTTCAGGGCACGATCATATTTTACTTCCATTTTGGAAAGAATCCCTTTCGCGCCTTGCGCAAACCACGAATGTCCTGCCGTACCTCCTAGCAATATACCTACCCCAAGCGCGACAAATATGGCAGCCAGCGATATGAGATGATAGCGGAATGGTATCATGTAAACCTCCCTGCAAGTACTGTTCAAAAGACGGCTTTTTGAACTTCCCCTAAAATGTCCAGGTTCGCCACTGGGTCCAAATCATCTGTGCAGCATGACGGGCGATCGGATTGATGATGAGTGCTGCCGAGACGGGGACAAGCATAGCAATAACACACCATCCCCACAGCTTCCGCGACTCACTCGGTCGATAGAGGTGGCTGACTCCTTTGGCATCGATTAGCTTCGTGCCAATTTTTGTGCGGACCAATAGAGTACTTGCCATGCCTTTGCGCCCTTTTTCCAGAAAATCAATCATGCTCGTATGGGCACCAATCGTGACAATCAATTCTGCTTCCTTCTCGTACGCTAACAGCATCGCCACATCTTCGCTCGTACCTGGCGCTGGCAGCACATGATATGGCAAGTCGAGAGCTTTAACCCGAGCTATTCCAGGTGCTGTCCCATCAGTAAAAGCATGGACGACAATCTCTGCACCGCTGTGGAGTGCTCTGTCTGAAACGCTATCCATATCACCCACAATCAAATCCGGTCGATACCCTGCGTCTAAGAGAGCATCTGCACCACCATCGACGCCAATCAAAACAGGCCGATATTCACGAATGTAGGAGGATAGTGTCAATAAATCCTCTTTGTAATGCTTCCCGCGGACGACGACCACCACGTGTCGCTGTTCCATTTTCGTATGTAATCGCACATGGCAAACTGGTTGTAAAAACAGGTCTTTTTCCTTGCTCGCGTACAAAAGTGTATTGTCTATAAACAAAGACAGTGTGTCATCTAGCTTTTCGTGAGCTTCTTTCCATCTCATCAAAACGGATTGAACGGTAACCTGCTGCAGTCGGCAAACATGCACCCATTTCTCTTCCAAATGAACATACAGATTGCCTTCGCGTATCGTCGCATATCGTCCCTCAATCCATTCAATGAACGATTGCGAGACATCTACATCCAATACCTCATAGAGCGTGACACCGGACGTCAGAAGCCGACGAGCTCCTTCTGCCGGATATTGCCCCGTCATAAACATCGACAGATTCAGAACGACTTTTACTCCTTTTTCCAGCAAAGCCAGTGCAGCGATTTCATCAACGTCAGGGTGATCAATGATGGCGATTTGTTGGGAGTGGAGACGTTTACACAGCTGCTTCGTCTTCAGATCGGCCGCTACGACAGCCGTGTATGAATGTGCTGCAGAACCTTTTTGTTTGCCCACTTTTCCACCTCCGCCCTTAGTATGCTAAATATTTCCTAGCTGCATGCAAAAAAAAGACATGAAAAAGAGGCTGTGCAACAATCACACAGCCTCTTCAGGCAAAACATTTTTCAGTTTAATCTACGCACCCTTGACCAGGTAGTAAATGATCAAACCATCGCAAAACAGGAAAACCACCAAAGATACAAAGCCAAATAAGATTGCAAACGTGTTTTTCGCTTTGATGGAGTTCAAACAGCCCCAAGCGATAAAGAATGTGAAGATAAACATCAGGATGTCAAATAAAACGATTTTCATAAACGACAACTCCTTCACCAAGATGACGCAAACCGGAATACAATGGCAATTCTATTATATAGCTTCACGTATTATGAGACAAGCATATCCAAATTTGTGAACAAAAAGTTTCACAATTATTTACCTTTTATTGTGCCACATGTTGCTCTGCCTATCCATATACTCCAGCAATCTTGCTCTTTTATTTTTTCTTGCCCGGTTACGTGGTCACGAATGGTATGAACGAGATCTGCCAGTTCATCATCGGTCAATTCATGCAGGATCGAGCGGCCCTTTCTAGTGAGCAGATCCTCTTCCAAGTCAAACCAGGTCTCATATTCACGCCTTGTTTCCCATAAAGCTGACTTGTCCACCTGCTCAAGTCCGGCGAGCTTCATGGCGGTCTGCACTGCTCCATCTTCCGGACGGCGTGCCAGCTCTACAGTGAGCAGACGGGGGAATCGGGTAAAGAAATAGCCACGAAAATGCGTTGGTGAGGCTGGCTTTTTGACATCTTCAATCGTCCGATCTTGTATCAGGCATATTCCACCCGGTGCCAATAACCGGATTACTTCTGAAAAAAATGCTTGCAGGTCCTGTTCTGGCAAATGATGAATCAAGGCACGAGCAAATACAATGTCTGCACAATGACTGGGCAAGCCTGTAGCTCGTGCATCACCTTGGACAAATGAAAGGGCAGGATCGTCTGCGCAATGCTCCTTCGCCGCTTGTACCATTACTTGTGAAAAATCTACTCCCGTGACAGTAGCAGCACCTAGCTGCGCCCAAGCTTTACTGTATATCCCGCCGCCAGATCCTATATCCACGATGTTTTTTCCCACGGGATTGACAAGAGACAAAATGGTCTCACTCCATGAATTGTCCGCGGTTCTGCCTGTATAGCTCAACTCGTTTTTCTCTGCGTGAAAATCGATTGTCATTCCTGCTTCGCCTCCATGAACTCCAGTCGATTTCCAAATGGGTCCTCAGTGAAAAAGCGAATCAGATGCGGGATTTCTTCGTCGATCCGAATCGATACCCCATTATCCTGCAAGTGCTCCATGAGCGAGCCAATGTTTTGCACGATGAACGCAGGATGGGCTTTTTTCGCGGGTATGAATCCCTCTTCTACTCCGATATGAATCAATTGGGCGCCACACTGAAACCATGCGCCACCTCGGACGCGAAGCTTCTCTGGCTTCGGAACCTCTCTCATTCCCAAAAGCTCCCCGAAAAACCTGCGTGCTACGTCCTCCGATCCTACTGGTGCTGCTAATTGTACATGGTCAAGTCCAATCCATTCATGCTTTTTGGTCATCGTCTTCCTTGCCTCCTCTTTTATTACACAGAACCATCCATTCATCTATCTGATGGGTCAGCACTCTGCCTTCTTCAACGGTAAGTCCTAAGTATGCCTTCTGTTCGTCTGTAGCTTCCAGCAGCATCTTCTCAACGGCCGCTTCCTGCTCAGGTGATTCGGAAGTTCGCTGTACCCATGGTAAAAAGGCAAATTGTTTTTTGCGTAGTTGCTGCTTTTGCTCAAATAAATGATTGGCCTCAAACAAAGCGCGCCATTCACTTATACAGAGACAACGAACATGGCTGGGATCACGTCTCTTTTCTACTTCATTTACGAATGCACAGAGTGATGGCTCCTCAGGTGAAACGTTATCGATGAAGAGAAGCAATCCACCCGGGGTAAGCACTCGACTCACTTCACGAACAAAAGCAGCAGGATCAGGAAAATGATGAGCAGCGATACGGCACGTGACGATCTCAAACGATTCGTCTAAAAATGGCAGAGATTCTGCATCCGCCTGAACATACAGCACATTTTCTACAAGCGCTTGCCGATTGGCAGCAGAGGCAGCCATGAGCATCGGGCGAGTTAAATCCGTGGCGACGACCAAGCTCACATGTGGAGCCAATGTCCTCGCTACGTGCCCACCTCCCGTGGCGATATCCAATGCCCGCCAGTTTGCTGCTGGCTGCATCCACTGCACGATTAGTTCCAGGTCGCTGCCTGTTGCGTGAGTCTTACTTTTCACGTATTGCTCTGCATTTTTTCCGAACTGCTTTTGTACAGCTTGTTTGATCTCCTCATGACTACTCATTGGGAACACCTCCTGCGTTAATCATATTCCAATGTTTGTCATCCTTGTTATAGAATATAGATAACTAGTTATCGAGAATTCCGATAGGAGGCAGACTATCAGTGGACCTGGAAAGTCTTGAGGTATTTTTGACGATTGCTCGTCACGGATCAATTAACCGCGCTGCACAAGCATTATTTTTGGCTCAATCGACACTCACGCACCGATTGAAGCAGCTGGAGCGCCAGGTTGGATGTGCCCTTTTTGTTCGTACGGCCTCTGGAGTCAGTCTTACTGGCGAAGGACGACGTTTGTTACCCGTAGCTACGAATATCGTAGAGCAAATGCGTTCCTTTATCCAAGAGAAGGAACAGCACCAATCAATGAACATCGTTGCGGGAAAAGCTTTTGTCGCGTATGAGCTGCCGCGACTGATCGGTGAATATCGGATGAGTCATCCGGGTTTTACTTGTTATGTACGCTCTACCTTGTACGAGGAGTCTCTTAGCGCCCTACTAACAGGGACAGCTGATATTGCCTTTCTCGGAAGCGAAATGTATCACCCGCACATTCATCAGGAATTCCTCCCCAGCGATCGGCTCCTGCTCGTTATGGCCCCCGGTCATCCTTGGGCGAGTGGTTTTCCAGGCTTTCATGCGTGGGGAACGGAAGAAATGATTGTTTTCGGGAATCACACCGCTCCTTACCGCCAACGGATCGACCGCTACCTCGCGCAGCAAGGCGTTTTTCCGAATATGATTATGGAACTGGATAGCTTCAATGCTGTTAAAAAAATGGTGGAACGTAATTTGGGCATCACGATCCTACCGGAAAGAACCATTCAACAAGAGCTTTCGAGCGGAAGATTGGTTGCGTATGATTTCGCGAATGGTGAATTACTTCGCCCGACGCTCATCGCCTATCTGCATCCAAAAAAAGAGGACGATGCTTTTCAGCAATTCGTCCAATGGATTAAGGAGCACTATTAACAAAGAATCATTGCAAGGTGATAACAGTTAGCTCCGGGCGGCAAAATAAACGAACAGGCAAGATCGTCGTACCTAATCCTCTGTTGGTGTACAACGCCATGCGACCTACCTGATACAGTCCTTGCACATATTTGCGCCCGTACTGTGGCGCCAAGAGATGACCGATGAAAGGCAATCGCACCTGTCCACCATGGCTGTGACCGGACAATTGCAGATGAACGGGATGCTCTGAGGCGATATCAGCAAAATCAGGTTCGTGCGCCAACAGGATGACCGTTCCCTCCGCCGGAATATTGTTCATTGCTCGCGGAAGATCCGGTACACCGTGTAAAATGTCATCGACTCCTGCAATATATAGCTGCTGACCATTTCTATTCACGACCACGTGCCGATTGTCCAGCACTTCGAATCCAGACGCGATCAATCCTTCGCGAACACTTTGTTGTTCACCTGCTCGATAATCGTGGTTGCCCAAAACGGCGTATTTGCCTAACGGTGTCTGGAGCTGGCTGAAAAGCGAAACTGCGGCGAATAGAGGACGGGTCACTTCATCAACCATATCGCCTGTGAAGCAGATCAAATCCGGCTTTTCGCTTTGGATCACTTCTATCACTGACTGTAATTCTTTTAATGCAAAATAATGCCCCAGATGTACATCGCTGAACTGTATCAGCTTGGTTCCCTTAAAGCCCTCAGGCAAGCCAGATATCGTGATGGACACGCGTACAACGTCGAGCCACTTGCGCTCCC
Organism: Brevibacillus jepli; assembly: GCF_047229145.1. Classification (NCBI taxonomy): domain Bacteria; kingdom Bacillati; phylum Bacillota; class Bacilli; order Caryophanales; family Paenibacillaceae; genus Brevibacillus; species Brevibacillus jepli. The sequence continues at coordinate 281,297 of NZ_JBFEFW010000003.1, read as the reverse complement.
ATCCATAACTGTACAAACCAGTCCCCATGCCCAGCCCAAGCAGTCCACCTACCCATTTCATCATTTTCCTGAGAAATGTTTTTCGTGACATAGGGACAATGTGAGGATCATTCACTGTCTTCTGTTCGGTCATACCCATTCACAACGACGTCTAATCTTCCCGTCACCGGGTCAATAAGCAGACCATGTACGTCCACATTCGGTGGGAGGAGCGGATGTTTTTTAATGGTTTCGACGCTATTTTTCACACTATCTTCTACACGATCAAATCCGTGCAGCCATTTATGCAAGTTGATGCCCGCATGTTGAAGCGTGGAAAACGTTTGAGCCGATACCCCTCTATCCAGCATCTTCTCCATCGTACGTTTGCTGTCGATCGCACTCATCCCGCAGTCATAATGACCGACAACCATCACTTCTTCTGCATTCAATTCATAGATCGCGATCAGAATACTGCGCATGATACTCCCAAAAGGATGGGACACGATCGCCCCGGCGCTTTTTACGTGCTTGATATCCCCATTGCGCATGTTCATGGCTTTCGGCAGCAGTTCAACCAAACGTGTATCCATACAAGAAAGCACGACCAGACGTTTATCAGGAAACTTGGTGGTTTGGTACTTTTCGTATTCGTGGTTGGTCACAAATTCGCGGTTATATGCAAGAATTTCATCTAAATTACGCACTTCACAGCACCTGCCTCGCTCTTAGTAGTATGATTTTCTGTCGTATGTTTTCTATTTTACATATTGGAGTCTGAATCGAGCAAGAGTATACGGCACTTTTGTTAAGACAAAAAAGAAACGTTACCAACTTCAGTAACGTTTAACACCGTTATTGCCTTTCTTTTCCGCTTCGTATGATATCCCCGTTACTCGCTATCTTTTATATTACTCTTCTTTCCGTTTAACAAGATAACTCAACATATACAGATGATAATAAAGGAAGGAAGCGATTCCTCCAAGCAAGAAAAATCCTCCAGCATCTCTCGGATTTGAAAATATCCTTCCTTCTGACAGCACAAGCAAGAAAATAAAAGTTGCCAAGAGACCAGCAATCAAGTAAACGGAAACTTCAAAAAAGTACATAAATAACGAATGTGAAATCTTTATTTTTCTTTTGATCCTTTCAATGAGGATTGAAAAAGGAACGCCTAACAAAAGATAAACAGGAGTCGCATAAACCAGATAAATCATCACCAAACTGGAGAATGAAAAATATTGAACGTTAGATTCACGTTCGGTTTCTGGCGTATAGTTTACGAAAGCGAATGACAAACAAATAATGACTGATGATACTAGCGCAATTATTATTTTTCTAATCACTTTTTCCTCCGAATCAACTGAGACTCATTGCGAATCATATTTTTTTGACTTTCTATTTATTTGTCTTCGATCGAAAAAAATGTAGATGATGCCTACTAGTGTAAAACCAATAGTTATGAGGAACCAGTAGCTGAGCAACCATGAAAGAAGATCGATCACAAGTGTTAAAAACCCGCTAGAAAATGCTACCCATAATAGACTAATTCCTGCCACGACGAATAGAACAGCTTTCATGATCAGCCCTCTTTCCACATAAGAACCAGCTTTGTAATAAAAATCACCATTCCTATTATACCTAATTTTCTCACAATACATTATAAGAATAGTATTTACTTGCACAAGCATAGTAGAGGGTCACACAAATACATGAATGTAGGCGATTACGATTACTTATGGATTTCTCAGTTCGGCGCGCAAGTATCGCCCCATACGTACAGGCACTACGGAGCCATTAAGTTGGGGACCCCATATCTTTGATGAGACTCCTTGGGCATACTTCACTGGCAATGATAGAAAAATACGTCCGTTTTACTACTGTAAACAGACGCTAACACCTCACTAAAGTCAAAGTTGATTTTTGATGCTCGGATTTTTCTGCGCCTGCTTAATTCTTTGAGCATACTTCAAATGAAAATAATCGCTTCCCAGTTAGGTGGCGCTTATTTCTTTTGCTTATTTTATTTGAACCTGCTCTCCGTAACAATCTTCACATATCCGATATTCTCCGAATTTCCTTCGAGGTCTTTAACCACACGAACCGCATAAACTCCGTCAATCCCGCCGAAGTCAAGAAAATGTGGCGCAATACTCTCCGGCTCCAGTCCGTCCTCAATCGTCAGCCCAGCCGCACGCATCGCTTTTATAGCGTCAGCCGGGTACTTGAACGTCTCAACCGGTTTTACCTCAATCCTGGCCGCGACTTCTTCGATAAACATGACGCTTATCTCGCCTACATCCGTTTTGTACGTATGACGAACGAATGGTGTTTTCTCTTCCGTCGAAAGTGACGTCCACTCTCCGGTTTCTGTCGCGATAGGCTTGCCGAGGAGTGCTGTAACATCGGCTTCTGGTTTTCCAGCGATGGACTTGATGGTGAATTCCGGCTCGGCTGGTGCATGCGCTGGTTTTGCAGGCTCGCTATTCGATGCGGGCGTTTCCGTCCCTCCCGCTTCTATGCTCTCCTTGACACTCTCCGGTAAAGATTCCAAGTTTCCGTTCGTATCTTTAAACTCACTACATCCCGTTAGTATCATGAGAGCTGTGAGTATGTACAATGACCGTTTCATGGCACGCACCTTCCGTTTTTAACTAATATTACCATAAATAACATCTCTTTCATGTGAACCGGACGAATTCGATTACACGGTGTTAGTATTTATTAAAGTCGTTTAACAGGATTAATGAAAAAATGTCGAGATATGATTATGACATCAAATGGAGAGGGAGATAAGCGTGGCTCCCCTAATTCTCGTCCTCGGACTAAGCTCGTTTTCCCAAACGTGATAACTGCGCGGGTTTGCGCGTTCCGGTCTATATAAAAAGAAACGTCACCCAATTCAGGTAACGTTTGCTTTCGAAAGTGTATTCGGTTAATGCTCTTCTCAACGATACTTCCGGTAAATTGCGTACTTTATGGAGGTGACACGAACGCATTTTTTCGTAAAGACAGTGGTTAAGTTTATCCGAACATCCCCGCAAATTGTCGCAGAATTTACGGAAACAGACCGATTAGCCACCGTTCAAAAACGCAGTAATGACGCGGCTTTAACTAATCTTCGCCTCAATCCGCAGCTTGTCCGCCACCATCGCAATAAACTCGGAGTTGGTCGGCTTCGCCTTCGTATTGGAAATCGTATAACCAAACAAGCTGGAGATGGAATCCAAATTACCACGGGACCAAGCCACTTCAATCGCATGACGGATGGCGCGCTCTACGCGGCTAGCCGTAGTATTGAACTTCTTAGCGATGTCTGGATACAGGACCTTGGTGATTGATCCGAGCAGCTCGACGTCGTTGTACACCATTGTAATCGCTTCCCGCAAATACAAATAGCCCTTGATGTGCGCAGGCACTCCGATCTCGTGAATGATACTGGTGATGCTCGCGTCCAAATTGCGTCCACGAATCTGCAAGGTAGCTTGCGGTTTCACCGAAGTAACAAAAGAAGATGCCGGCTTTGTTGTAATGATTTGACGAATGCGTTGTGCAAGCACTTCCATATCAAACGGTTTCAAAATGTAGTAAGCTGCTCCCAGCTCTACTGCTTTCTTCGTAATCTCTTCCTGCCCGAAAGCAGTCAACATGATAATTTTAGGTTGGGGACTTAAGCGCATGGCCTGAATTTGCTCCAAAACAGCCAAGCCATCCAGATGTGGCATGATGATATCCAAAATTAATACATCGGGTACACGTTCCTGCAGTAGTCGGACTACCTCATTGCCGTTGTAAGCAACACCTACAACATTCATGTCATACTGGCTACTGATGTACTCTTCTAACAGATTTACAAATTCACGGTTATCATCTGCCAACAACACTTCAATCTTGCTCAAGGTCGTTCCTCCTAACAATGGACGGTCTTTTGGAAAGAAGGTGGCGTCTAGAAGTTAACAAATCTAAAAGGATTAATCCATACCATCTTTTCTCTACTAAAAATAATTCGACAAAGCAAAATTCATTCCTGCCAATGACGAAAGATTGAATGATTTAACTGATATTTCGACAAAGGACTCCAAAAATCGAAAAAACCGCCTCGCTTCGTACGCGTGACGGCTCTCTTCTCTCTCTTCATTCAGGCAGCCTTGCTCGTATTTGTACGGGATTCAGCGGTACCGCGTACATTCACACCTGCATCCTGAAGCATCCATTCAATGTAGCACCCATATCCCGAAGTTGGATCATTGACGAACACATGTGTAACAGCACCGACGATTTTCCCTTTTTGAATGATGGGACTGCCGCTCATCCCCTGTACGATGCCGCCCGTCTTTTCCAAAAGACGTTTGTCCGTCACTTTAATGATCATCCCTTTTGTAGCAGGAAAATGCTGCTTGACCACGTTTGCGATCTCAATATCAAACTCTTCTACTTTTTGTCCCTCGACAACCGTCAAAATTTTGGCTGGCCCTTCCTCTACCTGCTCAGCTAGCGCGATCGGTAATGGTTCTTCGTAATAGCTACGTTTGGGTTCGCCCTTCATTTTACCGAAAATGCCAAAAGGGGTGTTTTTGGTTATATTCCCGAGCACTTCACTCTCATTGTAGAAGCGCGCAAACTTTTCCCCTGGATTGCCGCTTTGTCCTTTTTCAATGGACGTGACACTAGCTTGCACGATCTGGCCATCTCCTACTACAATCGCTTGACCAGTATCTACGTCGGAAATGACGTGCCCCAATGCCCCGTACGCTTTGGAATTCGGATCATAAAAGGTCAGTGTCCCTACTCCTGCTGCTGAGTCCCGAATATAGAGGCCCATTCGATATTCACTGTCTTTTTTGTCCTTAGCTGGGTTCAAAGTGAGCGTGAGCTTTTCTTTTCCGCGAACGACGAGGAGTTGCACGGAATGATTCTTTTTTCCCGTTTCATTAATCATTTTCTTCACGTCGTTCATGTCATTGATGTACATGTCATTCATTTTGATAATCATGTCACCAACGTGTACGCCTGCCTGTTCACCTGGAGAAAACTTGCTTTTACCATCGTCTACTAAATGATGACCGACAACCAAGACTCCCGCTGTTTGCAGCTTCACCCCGATTGATTGCCCACCAGGGTACAACCGCAGATCTGGCAATACATTTACTTTTACAGCAGTCAGCGGAATGTTATGCCATTTCACCTGCAATTGGGCTTCCCCAGCCCTGCGCGGTTCAACGGACATAGGTCTGCTCAAATCAACGGATACCTCACGCGCTTCTGTCCCGTTGACGTGCAAAATGTCAGGATTGCTATTGATTAGCGTGCCCATTACCGGCACAGAGACCCGCAGCTGCTCGAGGGACCCTTCCATCAAACGCAATTCACGGGGAAAGGAGGACAGATCGCGGAACGGGGTGGAACTCACGACAATCGCCGTGATGAGGAGAAGGAGACTTCCCATCCATTTTCTTTTGTTTTGTCGGATCACCAGCAATCACTCCTACCGTTCCCTACCTACACCTACAAAACGGCCAAGTCCGTTTTGACTAGAGACACCTCCACCTTGTGTACCTATAATGTTGCCCTGCGCCAAGCGGATTATGTCAGGAAAATAACCCACTCTGAACGAAAAAAAGACTGCCAACCGGATTAGTTGACAGTCTTTCGCTCACGTCCGAGAAGGATCATTTCTCGTGCGTGTTCTTCTGTTTTCGCTGTTACTTCTGCCCCGCTAAGCATGCGAGCCAGCTCCGTCACCCGCTCATCATCTGACAAGCGTTGCACCCGCGTCTCCGTCTCATTTTCGGTCATTTCCTTTTTGATCAGAAAATGGGCGTCTGCCATGGAAGCGACCTGCGGCAAATGCGTAATGCACAAGACTTGGCGCTGTCCAGCAACGCGAGCCAGCTTTTCTGCTATCGCTTGTGCTGCTCTTCCGCTTACGCCTGTATCCACTTCATCAAAAATGAGGGTCTCCACTTGATCAGTACCCGCCAAAATCGTTTTGATCGCTAGCATGACGCGAGACAGCTCTCCGCCGGAAGCAATCTTCGCCAATGGACGCAAAGGTTCACCTGGGTTAGGGGAGATTAAAAACTCGATCTGATCCATCCCGTTCGCATCCACGAAGCGCTTGATCCCATCGATCTCCACTCCGTCTTCATCTGGCGTCTGTCTGACATCAATGGCAAAACGTGCACGCTCCATATGCAGTTCTTTTAGCTGCTGCTCAATCTCTTGAGCGAGCTTCCCTGCACATTCTGACCGAATGACAGACAACTCCAATGCTTCCACGGCTAGATCAGCTGCTAGCTCCTGCAAGCGTTTTTCCACCTGCTGGAGTCGATCTTCGTAGTGATGCATGTCATCGAGCTCGTCCTGAATCGTCGCAGCGTATTCTAAAATATCATCAACGCTCTTCCCGTACTTACGTTTTAATGATTGAATCTGATCGAGTCGACGCTCGACCTCCGCTAGCTGCTCCGGTTCAAAATCCATTTGATACGAAAGCTGACGAAGGTTATGTACGACATCTTCAATTTGATAGTAAGCGGATTGGACCATTTCCAAAATCGGCGCGAGCTGTTCTTCGTAGTTCACACCACGCTCCAGCTCACCCATTGCATGCCCTAACCAATCCATGCCCTTCTGGTCACCGTGCAAGGCGCGGTATGCATCTTGAATCGTTGCATAAACTTTTTCAATGTTCATCCACTTTTTTCGCTGCTGCAAGAGCTTCTCATCTTCACCAGGCGTCAATGTCGCAGCCTCGATTTCATCCAGCTGATATTGCAATAGATCGATGCGCTGGACCAGCTCCCGGTCATTACGCGCCATACGCTCCAGATCTTGCTTGGTTTTGCGGTAAGCTGAATACAGGGTCCCGTACTCTTGCTTGGCAGATCCTAATGCATGTTCCCCATAAGCATCCAGCCAATTAATATGCTTGTCGGACTTCATCAGCATATGCGTATCGTGCTGTCCATGCACCGTGACCAGCCAAGGACCTAACTCACGCAGCATCGCCAGAGTCACGAGCTGACCATTCAAGCGAATAATGCTCTTTCCTTGATTCGATATGTCTCTGCGAACCACGAGCATACCGTCTTGCTCAATCTGGACACCTACATGCTGACAAACGGCAAGTCCAGGATGGCCAGGCGGCAGTTCAAACAGTCCTTCTACTTCTGCACGGAGCTCACCGTACCGTACGAAATCAGCCGAAGCTCTGCCTCCCAGCAAGAGGCCAAGAGCATCGATGATAATGGATTTACCGGCACCGGTTTCCCCTGTCAGGATGTTTAATCCTTTTTGAAAAGAAACCGTCACCGATTTGATGATGGCAAAATTTCGGATCGAGAGTTCCACTAGCATCGCAAGCGACCACCTTCTACAACATTTCCATTAAGCGTTTCGTCACTTCATTGGTGTTTTCTTTCGAGCGGCAAATAATCAGGATGGTGTTGTCGCCACTGATTGTTCCCATGATTTCTTCCCAAGGGAGGTTGTCAATCAGTTCCGCTACCGCATTCGCATGCCCCGAAAGTGTCTTCAGTACAATAAAATGATCGGCTTGGTCAATGCTAATAAAGGAATCCACGAGCATGCGTTTCAGCTTTTGCAGTGGATTGAATTTTTGTTCAGCAGGCATTGAATACTTATATCGTCCATCAGGGAGCGGCACTTTTACCAAATGCAGTTCCTTGATGTCTCGGGATACAGTCGCTTGGGTCACGTTAAAGCCAGCAGTCCGCAAGCGGTCCACCAGATCATCCTGTGTTTCTACCTCTTGATTGCTGATGATCTCCCGAATACGAATATGTCGTTGCCCTTTGTTCATATGGATTACTCCCATTCCCCTTGTAATTTCGTACGTATTGCTTCGAAAAAGCCGCCCTTTTTCCACTTAATCAGCGGAGTAACATACGGTGACTTTTTGATGTAAATCTGATCGCCGCCCTCGAGTCGATAGCCAAACTGACCGTCAATGGACAGCCCCATCTCTTGATGAATGGCATCCACTTCCACCCGGATCGTCTGATTCCCTGAAAGTACCATCGGCCGTGCCGTCAAGGAATGTGGGGCTACTGGCGTCAGTAATAGCATGTCCACATTGGGCGCCACTATTGGCCCTCCTGCGGAGAGTGAGTATGCCGTAGATCCGGTAGGCGTTGAGACAATTACGCCATCTCCGCTGAACGTAGCGACATACTCATCATCCAAATAAACCGCGCATTGAATGATCCGGCAAAATGAACCTTTTGCAATACCAATATCATTCATGGCCGTGTATTTCCCCAGTGTGATTCCTTTTCGCACCAGACAAGCTTCCAGCATCGCTCTCTTTTCGATGTCATACTTTCCGGAAAGGAGATTGTCTACAGCCTGAGGAAGATGCTCCGGTTCTGCTTCCGACAAAAAGCCTAACGTCCCTAAATTAATGCCGAAAATCGGGATGGAGTGACCGGCAAGCTGGCGAGCAATTCTGAGTAGCGTGCCATCGCCTCCCAGTACACACACCAGATCCGCTTGGTTGCCCATCTCTTCTACAGATGCACCCAGCTCTGGATGTCCTACATCTGATGCGACATGCTCATCCAGGAATACTTGCGCTCCTCTGTCCTCAAGTAAATACAACAGCTCCCGCGCAACGATGCGTGCTTCGGGTTTTCCTTTGTTCGCTATGATTCCAATTCTCTTCACGTGGTCCACCCCAAAACTGGTTGGTTGGAAATCCTATTAGAACAACCTCATATACAAGTATACAACTTCACATGCATAAATAAAAAGCCTCGATTGTGACAAAACTCCCGAGGCTTTGGTTTTTTATCCTATTTCAATTTCGCATGCGCAGCGGCTACAACCTCTGTCACGCATTGCAACCAAGCTTCCGAATCCATGCCGCCCTCACTTTTCTGAACATGCATAACAAATTCAATGTTCCCTTCTCCCCCTGTAATTGGAGAGAAGTCCAGGCCTTTTAGCGCGAAACCCAAGCCACTGGCAAATTGACCAATGTCAGTCAGCACGCCCTCGTGAACTTCGGGATCGCGAACGATTCCATTTTTGCCGACTCTTTCTTTGCCAGCTTCGAATTGCGGTTTCACAAGCGCAACAACGTCGCCGCCATCCTCCAGAAAACGGTACAATACGGGCAAGATCAGGCGCAAGGAAATGAACGATACATCAATCGATGCCGCGTTAGGTCGTTCATGTTCAAAAGCCTCTGGGTCCATGTGACGGAAGTTCGTCCGTTCCATGACAACCACCCGTTCATCCTGTCGCAAGCTCCACGCGAGTTGGCCGTACCCGACATCAATCGCATATACGCGTCGCGCACCGTTTTGCAGCGCACAGTCCGTAAAACCGCCAGTGGAAGCCCCGATGTCCATCATGACACGATCCTTCATGTCGATCTCAAAAACCCGCAATGCCTTTTCCAGCTTGAGGCCACCCCGACTCACATACGGGTGTACCTCGCCCTTCACCGTTATCGCAACATCCTCGGCAAATTTGGTTCCCGGCTTGTCACAGCGCTCGCCAGCTACTTGCACAAGGCCTGCCATTACTGCTGCTTTTGCTTTTTCTCTGGTCTCATAATGGCCTCTTTCGACCAAGAGAACATCTACCCGTTCTTTTCTTACACTCATGCTTCCACTACGCCCTTCGAAACAGGCATCAAGGCACGCACACGAGCAGCGATGTTTTCAGCCGTGAGCCCTACCTCTTGCCGCTGTTCTTTCACACTTCCATGCTCAACAAAATAATCAGGTACTGCGACAATCTGTACGTTCATGCCATGGTAGCCTGCCCGATTGTAGCATTCAATCACTGCGCTTCCGAAGCCGCCCATTTCACTGCCTTCTTCGATGGTAATGATATCGTAGCCTTCCTTCGCCAGACGGAACAAGAGCTCTTCGTCCAATGGCTTGCAAAAACGTGCATTGACAAGCATCGGCTTGATTCCTTCTTCTTGAAGCTGATTGACAGCCGTCTCGGCAATTTCGAACACATGACCGAACGAGAGGATCGCTACGTTTTTGCCTTCGCGTACAATTTCCGCTTTCCCGATTGGCAGCACTTGCAGTTCATCGTCCAATTTGACGCCACGAACAGGCAATCGCGGATAACGATAAGAGATCGGACCGTCCTTGTATTCCACCGCCGTTTTCATCATGTGACGCAGCTCGTTCTCATCCTTCGGTGCCATGATGACCATATTCGGAATGAAGCGCATGAACGCTACATCGTACATACCCTGATGCGTCTCTCCGTCCGCTCCAACGAGCCCAGCACGGTCAACAGCAAAAATGACATTGAGCTTTTGACGAGCGACATCGTGGATCAACTGATCGTAGGCTCTTTGCAAGAAAGTCGAGTAAATCGCAAATACCGGCTTCAAGCCTTGCGTAGCCAATCCTGCCGCGAACGTACATGCATGCTGCTCCGCAATCCCGACGTCAAATAGTCTGTCTGGGTACTTCTGTCCGAATGGAATCAAGCCTGAGCCCGCTGGCATCGCAGGCGTGACAGCAACGATCGACTTGTCTTCATCTGCGAGCTTCATCATCGTATCCGCAAAAACGGATGTATAGGTTGGTGCAGATTTCGGTGTATCACCAGATTCGATTTTATACGTACCGATGCCATGCCACTTGACTGAATCGGCTTCTGCTGGCGCATAGCCTAGTCCTTTTTTCGTGATGGCGTGGATCAGGACAGGGCCTTTTGTATGCTTGGCTGTCTTCAATGTATCGAGCAACAGCTCCATGTTATGCCCGTCAATAGGTCCAATATAAGTAAATCCGAGCTCCTCGAAAAGAACGCCGGATACGAGCAAATACTTCATGCTGTCCTTGAAGCGCTCAGCCATGTGAGCTAATTTGCCCCCTACAGCTGGAATGGATTTCAACAATCCTTCGACTTCATCCTTCGCCCATTGGTAGTTCTCCGTCGAGCGAATTTTACCCAAATAATTGTGCAACGCACCAACGTTTGGTGCGATGGACATCTCGTTATCGTTCAACACGACGATGACGTTCTTGCGTTCATGCCCGATATGGTTCAAGGCTTCCAGAGCCATACCACCTGTCAACGCACCGTCACCGATCACGGCAATGACATGGTTCTTTTCTTTTTTCAAATCTCTCGCCGTTGCCATACCCATTGCGGCAGACAAAGACGTACTGCTATGTCCGGTTTCCCAGACGTCATGCGGACTCTCTACCATTTTCGGAAAACCGCACAGCCCTTTGTATTGGCGCAAAGTCGGAAACATCTCCCGGCGTCCGGTCAGCATTTTATGTACGTATGCTTGATGTCCGACATCCCAGATCAGCTTGTCCTTGGGACTGTCAAAAACATAGTGCAACGCTAGCGTCAACTCGACGACTCCTAGGTTCGGTGCGAGATGTCCGCCCGTTTTCGAGAGCGTTTCAATAAGAAACTGTCTGATCTCAGATGCCAATGTATGTAGCTGCGGTTGCGTGCACTTTTTCAAGTCTTGAGGATCATTTATAGTAGTAAGCAGCATTGGTATTCCTCACTTTCCACTGTTCGTTCTCCGGCGATTGTGCATGCTGCATATCAATCAAGCCACTAGAAAACCCGGCTTTCACTATGACTCTAGCCGTATTCTGCTAATTTTCAGCTTGATTCATTATAACGGTTTCTTTATAAAAACACCACTTTTGATCAACATACACGAATATGAGGTTGCATTTTGAAATTTCTGGTAAGATGATATTGCATACATATTCCGAAAAAATAGGTGGACGTCCGTGAAGTTCTCACAAATTCAGTATGAGCGCATGGAGATGGACAAAGTAGAGGGACAATTCTCGCAATTGTTGGAAGCGTTTCAAAATGCCAAAAGCTTCTCTGAGCAAGATACGATCATGGCTCAATTAAACAAACTGCGACAAGAGGTGGAATCTGCGCGGAATGTCGCAACCATTCGCCACACGATCAATACAGAGGACCCTTTCTACAAAGCGGAGCAGGACTATTGGGATGAAGCAACGCCTCTGTATACTGGAATCGTTTCCCGCTACTATCAGGCGATTGTCGATTCTCCCTTCCGCGCTGAACTGGAAGGAAAATGGGGAGCACAGCTGTTTCGCATCGCCGAGAGCACACTCCGCACATTTTCTCCGGAAGTCATCACTGATTTGCAGGAAGAAAACCGCTTATCCAGTCAGTATGTCGCACTGAAAGCTTCTGCCAAAATCATGTTTGAAGGAGAAGAACGCAACCTTTCAGAGATTACGCCTTTTACCGTTTCGAAGGATAGAGACATGCGCAAGCGTGCTAATGCAGCGAAGTACGATTTTTTGAAGCAACATACAGACGAATTTGATCGCATTTACGATACTCTCGTCAAGGTCCGCACACGCATCGCCAAAAAGCTGGGCTTCAACAACTTTGTGGAGCTAGGCTATGCACGTATGAATCGCACGGATTACAACGCTGAGATGGTAGCCAGCTTCCGCCGACAAGTGCTGGAGCATATCGTTCCAGTATCGTCAAAGCTGGTTGAACGTCAGCGCCAGCGCATAGGTGTCGATACACTAGAGTATTACGATCTTTCTTTTGATTTCGCTACAGGAAATCCAAGCCCAAAAGGCCCGCCGGAATGGATTGTAGAAAACGGGAAAAAAATGTATGCCGAGTTGTCACCTGAAACGGACGAATTTTACAACTTCATGCTGGATCAGGACTGCTTAGATCTATTGAGCAAAAAAGGCAAGGCTACAGGCGGCTATTGCGAGTACATCAGCCAATACAGACTCCCATTTATTTTCGCCAATTTTAATGGTACCTCTGATGATATCGATGTACTTACACACGAGGCGGGGCATGCGTTTCAGGTGTATGTAAGCCGAGACTTTGAAGTTCCTGAATATCATTTCCCGACCGCTGAGGCGTGTGAAATTCATTCGATGAGCATGGAGTTTTTGACGTGGCCGTGGATGGAGCATTTTTTCAAGGAAGATACAGACAAATACAAATTCTCTCATCTGAGTAGTGGACTGCAATTCATTCCGTACGGCGTATCTGTTGATGAATTCCAGCATGTTGTCTACGAGAATCCGGACATGACCCCTGCAGAGCGAAAACAGGCTTGGCGTGAAATTGAGCGCAAGTACCTTCCATGGCGCAATTACTCTCAAAACGAATTCCTTGAGGAGGGTGGGTTCTGGCAACAGCAATCGCATATTTTCCAATATCCCTTCTACTACATTGACTACACGCTTGCCCAAATATGTGCGTTCCAATTTTGGAAGCGATCTCAATCAGAGCCAAAGCAGGCTTGGGAGGATTATTTGACACTTTGCCAAGAGGGAGGCAGCAAATCGTTTCTTGAGCTGGTACAGGTAGCGAAGCTGTATTCTCCATTTGAGGAAGACAGTATTCCATCCGTGATTGGTGAGATCGAGCAGTTTTTAAATAGCATTGACGACAAAAGCTTGTAACCGTTCGATAACAAAAAAGCTGGCATTTCCCGTGTGGGTGCCAGCTTTCTCTTATTTATTGCGATCACGAACGTAGTCAGCCAAAGGGCTAAGCGCAGAGTTCTCAATCCCTGCATCTGCCAGCGCTGCTTTTGCCTCCGTAATCAATTCATCAAGACGAGCCTTGGATTCAGCCAGTCCAAGCAAGGATGGGTACGTCGCCTTTTCCCGATCTGCATCGCTGCCGACTGCTTTCCCTAACGCTTCGGCATCCCCTTCAACATTCAAGATGTCATCCTGAATTTGAAAAGCAAGCCCAATGCAAACGCCATAACGCGTCAAGGCTTCCATCTGCGCTTCTGTCGCTTCCGCCAAATAACCGCCTCCGCGCAACGCAGCGATCAAGAGATCACCTGTTTTGTGTCGATGGATAAACTCCAGTTGCTCCAAGTCAAGACGCTTGCTCTCTCCTTCGATGTCAGCCATCTGCCCACCAACCATCCCGGTTGCTCCTGCTCGTTTTCCCAGCTCCGCAATCAGCTTCACGGTAGTAGCCGGTGAGACATCCGAGCGATCCATGTACGCTTCTGCAATGTATGCGAACGCTCTTGTCAAGAGGGCATCTCCCGCGAGGATCGCTGTTGCTTCACCGAATACTTTGTGATTCGTTGGTTTTCCTCGGCGCAGATCATCGTCGTCCATCGCAGGGAGGTCATCGTGAATCAAGGAGTACGTATGTATCATTTCCAGGGCTGCCGCAAATGGCACACCCCGTTCAATCGGCTTGTCCAGCGCTTCAAGAACTGCCAGTACCAGCATGGGACGAAGCCTTTTTCCCCCCGCCATGAGCGAATACTTCATGGATTCATACAAATTTTCAGGGACCCCTTGCTGCTCTAGTGCTGGCAAGAGTCGTTGTTCAATATAGGCGGTCTTCTCCACCAAATAGCTCTCGAATGTATGCACGCCGATCGTTATTCTCCTTCCACACGAAAAGCCTTCTGCTTTACCTGTCCGTCCTCTTCCACCAACTGGGTAATCTTCGCTTCGATTGCATCTAGTTTTTGGCCACAAATTCTGGAAAGAGTGACTCCTTCCTGATACAGCGTAATCGCTTCTTCGAGAGGGATGTCCCCTTCTTCGAGTCGATTGACGACTTCTTCCAGGCGTTTCATCGCGTCTTCAAACTGCATATCAGTCTCTTGCTCCGTTTTCTTTCGAGCCATTGCGCTTCTCCTCCTCCCGATTCAACTTTTCCACACGCGCAGTCGCACTGCCATCACTTAATCGTACCATGATCTCGTCACCCGGGGCAAACTGTTCCACCGATTTTACAAGTCTGTCATTCGCGTAAACGAGTGAGAACCCACGTTGCATGACCTTCAGCGGGCTGAGTGCCTCCAATGTCGCTACACGAGCCGCGAATGCCATTCTTTTTTGGTTGAGACGTCCCAGCATCCGTTCGTCCAAGGTGGCACGAATCTTGGACAGATTTTTTCTTTTGTCCCCGATTTGATCCGCTAGGCGATAGCGCTTGATCTGTTCGTCTAATCTCGTATAGCGCTCGCGTCTTCTTTCCAGCAAATGCTTCATCGACTGACGCATTCTCATATATGCACGATCCAGTCGTTCCGCTGCTTCTTCCAACCTCCGTTCAGGCTGGCGCATCGCATACGAATTGCTTAACCGATTCAAACGGTTCCTCTGTTCTGTCATGGTAGAGCGGACAGCTCTTTGCATCCTTATCTCTAGCTGACGCACTCGTTCCACCCATTCCAAATAATGCGGTACAGCCAATTCCGCTGCGGCCGTCGGTGTAGCAGCCCGGACATCTGCCACGAAATCCGCTATCGTCACATCCGTCTCGTGGCCAACAGCAGAGATGACTGGGATGAGTGATGCCGCAATCGCCCTCGCTACGTTTTCATCATTAAAAGCCCATAACTCCTCTATGGAACCCCCACCACGACCAACAATAAGAACATCAATGTCCGGTTGATCATTGATGATTCGAATAGCAGAGATGATGGAAGCTGGCGCGTCCACACCCTGTACAACTGCTGGTGATAGAACGATTTCTGCCTGAGGATACCTCCTGCGTATCGTCGTACAAATATCGCGGATCGCAGCACCTGTCGGCGAAGTCACGACACCAACCCTTTTTGGAAAACGCGGGAGTATCCGCTTTCTCTCGGCAGCAAACAAGCCTTCAGTTGCTAATTTTTCTTTTAATTGCTCAAACGCTAAATAGAGAGACCCCAGTCCATCCGGCTGCATTTCTTTGGCGTACAGCTGATAAGCACCATCCCGCTCATAGGCAGAGATCGATCCGCGGATGATTGCCTTCGTACCGTCCTTTGGCAGGAAGCGCAAAAAGCGGTTGTGGCTGGCAAACATCACAACCTTGATTCGTGACTGCTTGTCTTTTAGTGTGAAATACATATGACCGCTGGAATGGTGAGTAAAATTGGAGATTTCCCCTCTCACCCATATATCCTGCAGGTAAGGTTCCTTTTCCAGCACGAGCTTAATATAACGATTCAGATCACTGACTGACAAAATATCTTGCAATGCCATGCGGCCCCTCCTTTATAAAAACTTGGCTTCGCCATGCATTTGGCAAGGATTATGCAAAAGAATGGATAAAGCTTATGCTCTATCCATTCTATAATAAGTAGCAGATTTTCTTCTATTATTTCGCTTGCTTTTTCGCTGCTTCCACGGTATTTTTCAGCAGCATCGTAATCGTCATTGGGCCTACGCCACCAGGAACAGGCGTCAGGAAGCTTGCCACTTCTTTCACTTCGTCGAATTTGACATCTCCAACGAGCTTGCCTGTTTCGATGCGATTGACACCAACGTCAATAACGACAGCGCCTGGTTTGACATGCTCTTTGCCGATCATGTGAGCCCTGCCAGTTGCTACAACGAGGATATCTGCCTTCAGGGTGTATTCCTCGAGATTCTGCGTGCGAGAATGGCACATCGTTACCGTAGCATTTTCCTGTTGTAGAAGCAGCGATACCGGCTTACCAACGATGTTGCTGCGTCCAATCACCACGGCATGCTTGCCTGCCATCGATGTTCCTGTACGCTTGATCAATTCAATAATGCCGTGAGGGGTGCATGGAAGCATTGTATCATTACCCAATACCATGTTTCCCACGCTAATCGGATGGAAACCGTCCACATCTTTTTCAGGAGCAATTGCTTCAATTACGGCATGTTCCGAAATATGAGTGGGAAGAGGTAGCTGAACCAATATCCCATTAACGTTCGGGTTTTCGTTCAATTGCTGAATAATAGTCAGTAGCTCATCCTCTGAAATGTCAGCGTCCTTCATGATAATTTCAGAGGAAATGCCGACTTCCTCGCAGCCTTTTGCCTTACCCCGAACATATGAATGAGAAGCAGGATCGTCTCCCACAATCACAACGGTCAAGCCTGGTACGATCCCTTGTTTTTTCAATTCAGCCACTTCATTCGCCAAATCGGCCCGAATACTCTGTGCTACTTCTTTTCCCTGGAGTATGGTTGCAGCCATGGAGAAAAAGCCTCCTTTATAAACGTCGATACGTTAAGTGTACCGATTTCCCCCTCAACTGTAAAGCCGAATTATAAAAAGTTTTGATTTAATTAATGTTCGCCTTTTGCTTCATCCATCCCAGCATAGCGACTCCGTATGCGTTGTCACCGGAGTAAACGGGGTCACAGAAGTACAGCTTCGCCTTCACGGCAGGGTGTTCCAGACGCTTGATCAGTCGCTCACGTATGTAATGATTCGCAGCTACTCCCCCGACGATCAAGATGTCCTTCGGGTAGCCTTGCTCCACAGCATGACGCAATGACTTCTCCAGCGCATTGGCAATACATTGCTCTGTCGCCCTCGCAATCTCAGCAGGGCTCGTACTTCCCTTCTCCACTTCACGCAAAAGCGAAGCTTCTGGTCCAGAAAAACTAAACGAAAGTCCATCGACCGCGGAAGAAATCCGAAAAGCACCTGTCGATTCCTTGGCTAACTGCTCTAGCGCAGGACCAGCAGGAAAGGACAGACCGAGTGCCACCCCAATCCGATCCACCAGCTGTCCTGCGTGCAGATCGATCGTGCCGCCGATTTTCTCAATCGCATAACCGGCAGCATGACGCTCGCACACCAACAACTCACTTGTACCTCCAGACAAATGGACTGCCAAAAAGCGGTCTTCTGCCGGACGCACCTCAGCGGTATATTCACCCGCCGCGATATGTCCCTCTTGATGGGTCGTCAA
This sequence comes from Brevibacillus jepli, assembly GCF_047229145.1. Classification (NCBI taxonomy): domain Bacteria; kingdom Bacillati; phylum Bacillota; class Bacilli; order Caryophanales; family Paenibacillaceae; genus Brevibacillus; species Brevibacillus jepli. The sequence goes on along the minus strand of NZ_JBFEFW010000003.1, from coordinate 263,611 downwards.
ATGCAGGGGAACGCGCAAATAAGTCGCCAACGATTTCGCCAAGCCCTCTCCTACCTTAAAGACCGGCATGTACGATCCGTCTTGCGGTCGGGGCTTCTCGCTCACGCAAATCGCTTCAATCTCGTACTCATTCCACTTCATTTGCTCGCTTAATTCCGGCAGGTTCATCACATGCTGAAAGACGGCTTCGGATTGCTGCAGTCCGCGCTTGCCCTCCTTTACTTTCAGAAGGCGTTTGGCTTCTGCGACAATTCGGCCGTCTTCCCCAGCCAAGCACAGTGATGTCCGGTAATTGCTCGTATCGATGCCCAACATTACCTTACTCATGCTTGTATCTCCTACCTGTTACGCCTGTTGCGTTTCACGTGATTGCAAGAAGCTCGACAACACACCGTTAATGTATCGGTGGGACTGCTCGTCGCTAAAGAGCTTAGCAATCTCGATTGCTTCGTTCATGACGACTTTGTCAGGAGTGTCTTGCTCGAACATGATCTCGTAAAATGCCAGACGAAGAATAGCGCGATCTACATTGGCGATGCGTTCCAATTGCCATCCACGCAAAAACTTCTTAATTTCTGCATCAATCTCAGTCAAGTTATTCAATACACCGTCGAGGAGATAACGCAAATACTGTGCATTTTCCTCGGATTCCTCCATGACGAGGGCAACCGCATCTGTTAGCGGTACTTCTGCCATATCAATTTGAAAAAGACATTGGACTACTTTTTCTCGTGCTGTTCTTCGTTTCATTCCATTCACCTACTAATTAAAATGAGCTTTTGCCCCAAACCATTTGTTACCGAAACTTGCCTGGCAAAATCTTATCGAGTATCTCACGCAAGTCTTCTTTATGATCGAGCTTACGACCGATATAATAACCGGTCCCGACAAACACAACAAAAACCAGTGTATCCCAAAATCCGACGAGAAGGTAGATGATACCGAAAAAAAGTCCGGCCAATATCCCCATTAGCTTCCCCTTGTGTTCCCACAATAACTCCCACACCATGGACTTCACCTTCTATTCCACCCGTTTACGAGCCGCGTAGTTTTCCTGCTGAGCTACTTCCGTCACGACAATCGCCACCTCGGAAATGACAACACCAGCAATTCCTTCGACTTGCTCCTTCACGTCAGACTGTAGCTTTTGTGTCAGCTCTGGCAATGGCGTTTCTCCATCTACCGATACACGCAGGGTGATAATATTGCCACTCTCGAGTGCCTTGACCGTCGTTTTCATGTCGCGCACGCCTTTGACTCGGCGGGCTGCACGCTCTGCGATAGTCGTGATTGTCTGGATCGTAATGTTGACCTCACCCAGATCACTACGCTGACGGATTCCCCGTTCTACTTTAGGCTTGTTAGAGCGGAAAGAACTGAAAAAGAAGCGAAGGCTGACTACGAGGAAAATAATCGCGACGATGAGATAGGTGATATTCGTTCCTGCCAGCATCTGATCTACATACGGACGAAATAATTCTTGGGGAACTAATCCGCTGGTAGCTGCAATCGCGACGCAGGACAAGATAATGAGCGCAAAGCTATAAATCGTCAAGATAAAGCGGTCAAACAAGTTCACAAGCATCTCTCCTTTAAGCCATGTTTGAGAAAAGGAGACAAACACGGCACGCTCAGGGAAAACTTCACGTATTACGCTGAAAGCCTCAACAAAATCACGTTTTCTAATGAGGAAAATGCCCCCTGTTCGTAGGGGGCATCCATCCGCTGCCTGTTAGCGCACGCGCTGGTGATCTTCGACCGGTGCTGGTGCTGGTGCTTTTTCTTCAGCTTTCAGCTCAACATCTACGATATGTACGTTCACTTCTACTACTGAAAGACCTGTCATGCTCTCAATCCCATTGCGTACACTATCTTGAATATTTCGTGCGACTTCCGGGATACGATGTCCGTATTTGACAATGATCGAGACATCAACCGCAGCTTCTTTGGAGCCAACCTCCACACGAACGCCGCGAGCTATATTTTTACGGCCTAAACGTTCAGCTATTTCTCCTACGAAACCGCCGCTCATTTGCGCTACGCCTTCTACTTCGGACGCAGCCATGCCGGCGATCACTTCCAACACTTCGGGAGCGATCTGGACCTTACCAAGCTCTGTTCTATCTAAATCTGGAGTAAACTCTTCCATGCTTCGCACCTCCCTTTAGATTTGTATTTCATTATACCAAGCACACCGTATTTTTACAAATCAGCCCTACTTACTCTTCATCGAGGTTCAAGTCGTAGGTTTCCAGGAATTTGGTATCAAAATGCCCGCTGACAAATACTTCGTGCTCCAATACCTTCAAGTGGAACGGAATCGTAGTCGTAATGCCCTCTACGACGAATTCGCTCAAGGCGCGTTTCATGCGATCAATCGCTTCGTTCCGGTCCTTGCCCCACACAATTAGTTTGGCAATCATAGAATCGTAGTATGGTGGAATGGAATATCCCGCATACGCCGCACTATCTACACGCACTCCAAATCCACCTGGCGCCAAATATTCTGTGATACGCCCTGGGGATGGCATGAAGTTTTTCGCAGGATTCTCTGCATTAATGCGGCATTCAATTGCCCAGCCATCCATTTGGATATCCTCTTGCGTAAAGGACAATGGTTGGCCTGCCGCTACGGTCAGCTGCTCCTTGATCAAGTCAAAGCCAGTAACCAGCTCTGTTACAGGATGCTCTACCTGAATACGTGTATTCATTTCCATGAAGTAGAATTTCCCGTGTTTGTCCAGCAAAAACTCTACAGTGCCCGCTCCGTGATAGGAAACCGCTTTTGCAGCCGCAACGGCAGCAGCACCCATTTCGGCACGCAGCTCTTCACTCAATGCTGGTGATGGCGCTTCCTCAATCAGCTTTTGGTGACGACGTTGGATGGAGCAGTCACGCTCGCCCAAGTAAACGGCATTGCCGTGCTTGTCAGCCATGATTTGAATTTCCACATGTCGTGGTCCTTCCACGAACTTCTCCAAGTAAACCCCTGGGTTGCCAAAAGCCGTTTTCGCTTCATTTTGTGCCTGACGAATCGCTTTTTCCAGATCTTCGTCGTTAACGGCTACACGCATTCCGCGTCCGCCGCCACCCGCCGTTGCTTTGACCATCACTGGATAGCCGATCTCGTTCGCTGTAACAATAGCATCTGCTACGTCTTCGATCAGCCCTTCCGTACCTGGTACAGTAGGTACGTTTGCTGCTTTCATCGTATCCTTGGCTGTAGACTTGTCACCCATCTTCACAATCGCTTCAGGGTCTGGACCAATAAAGGTAATATTGCAGGCAGCACAAATCTCGGCAAAGTCGGCGTTTTCCGCCAAGAAGCCGTATCCTGGATGGATGGCGTCTGCTCCTACCTTGGTCGCTACGCTCATGATGTTTGCTATATTCAAATAGCTTTCCTTGGATGCCTTTGGACCAATACAGTAGGCTTCGTCGGCCAACTTCACATGAAGCGCTTCACGATCCGCTTCGGAGTAGACGGCGACCGTACGAATGCCCAACTCGCGGCATGCCCGGATAATACGCACGGCAATCTCCCCGCGATTGGCAATCAATACTTTTTGAAACATTCCGCTCTCCCCCACCTTATTCTGGCTTCACCAAAAACAATGCTTGGCCATACTCAACCAATTGGCCGTCTTCTACGAGCACCTTCACGATTTCGCCGCTTACTTCTGCTTCGATTTCGTTAAAGAGTTTCATTGCTTCCACGATGCAAACGACTTTGCTCGCAGTCACTTTGTCACCCGCTTGAACATAGGCCGGCTTGCCAGGTTCTGGTGAGCTATAGAAAGTCCCTACCATTGGAGATACAATCTTGTGGAGATTTGCTTCATCCGATGCTTGTACATCTGCCGCTTTTGGAGCTTCTGTTACAACTGGCGCTGCTGCCATAGCTGGCTGAGCCGGGATATGTGCTACTGGTGCCGCGACAGGAGCTTGAACCGCTGGTTGCGTTACGACAATCGTTTCTGTACCAGTGGATTTCTTCAGAGACACCTTGGCACCTTCTGTGTCCAAGTTAAATTCTTGAATGGATGATTGATCAATTAACTTAATAATTTCGCGGATTTCATGCATTTTCATTACGAACAAGCACTCCTTCTTTTGTTTCAATAGAGGTTCGTGGAGTCCATTATGTATCCTTTTGGCAAACCATAAATCCATGGTAGCCTGTTGCCTATACCACGTCAAGAAAGGATTTCCCCGCTTCTTTTCCAACAGAAGCGAGAAAATCCTTACCATCATGCCCGTTTCTTATGTCCCTTATAACGGGAAGCTCAATCTAGTTTTCTTAGGATGACTTGTATTGAACATTGATGTTAGTCGCTGGAATATTTAAGTGCTGCTTCACATTAGCAATGATCTCTACGACTTCATTGGCAGTTAATTTCTCTTTTTGTACAATGACTGTCGCCTTGTCATTTTGGACGGTAACAACCGCATCCTGATAGCCGCTCGCTTTGAGCATTTCTTCAGCAGTCATCGTCGCACTTTCCTGATTCGACAGCTCTTCAAATTTTGCCATCGCCTCTGCTACTGCCTGCGGAGAGGAATCTGTGCTGTTTACGATTGCGAGCTGCTCGTCTTTTTGTTGCTGCAACATGGCTTCTCTTTTCATTTTGTAGCCTTGGAAGATTTCGCTTGCTGTCTCTGCAACCGGAACAACTGTATTTGTTGCTGCCGGCTTCGCTTCTGGTGCAGCCGGGGTTTTTGCTTCCTGTGTTCCATTTTGACCATCTGTCGGTGTCGCCTTCGGAGTTTTATCAACAGGAGTTGCCTGTGGTGCGTGATCAACCTGCTTGGACTCAACAACAACACCAGAAATTTGTTCCTGTTTTTGGACGGCTTGCTGTTGTCCTGAAGTTGGGACCTGATCTTGCGGTCCCTTCACCAAATAATACCCGGAGAGCACAACCATGACAGCAAGCATTGTCAACAACCATACTGTTTGCTTTCGCAAAATCATTCGTCATTACCTCCTACCCTTTTTTGGGCAAAATGGATATTTTATAAGCGGGAACATCCAAAACCTTTTGAACAGCTTCGGTGATCCACGCTTTAACCTGGATGTTATCGGCCCCATTGGCCACTACCAGCACCCCACGGACACGCGGCTTCAACGTCTTGACAACGACAGGTGCGTCTTGCTTGCCGCCTTGGATGATGACGACCTGTGAATCTCGCGACTGATCATTTTGATTGCGTGTCGCCTTTTCTTTGTCCATTTCCTGATTGACAGAAGAACGTACATTGGTGTTCTTTTCTACGACGAGCTCTGGTGTTGATTCCAGATTGACCATGACTTCAACTCCACCCACGCCGACAACATTGACGAGGATATCTCGAAGCTGCGTTTCGTATATGTTTTCGTAGTCTGCGATGATATCAGGAGCCGGCGATCCGCCAAGCACCGGGGACGTTGCGTCTCCTCCAGATGGACCTGGCGCCTCACCCACCGTGTCGCCAAACCCGAGCGGCTGATCCGGCTCCACACGAAGGAAATCCGTCAAAATCATGACCGCTATCCCTATTCCCAAAATCACGATAAAGTAATGCAGCGGCTTCAGTTTTTGGTTTTTGCCACTGCCTTCCCACAGCTTCTTCAGCTTCTCCAGCATTCATCTCACCTCGCTTCGCCGACAGTTCCACTACTGTTTTTCTTTTTCCCTGGACTCGTCCCTAATCACGACTTGACTCTTCGGGAGTCCCCACTCTTTGGCTACATCGTTTGTAATCTGCGCGTAGAGTGGATTGTCATGATGGGCGGTTGCAGCAATATCCGGCTTGGGGTCTGGCTTTACTTCGACTGGTTCGCCAATCGTTATCTCCACAGGCTGGACCGGCTTAATGGGTTCGATAGTGCTCTGCCCTTTTTGCTCTTTCTTGTTCGTGTCCCCTACCACGAGCTCGATACGCTCAATGGTTGGCTGCTCTGGATTTTGGTGATTGACTAAGATCGTGACATCCTGGACGTTCACCCCGTACTGTTCTTTGACACTGGCTTTTACCGAGGACGCTACCTGAGACTGGACATAAGTCGTCATCTGTTCATTTTGCTGTCCCAGCAGCTTGTCAGTGATGCGCTTCCACTCGGCGGATGCTGGCTTGTTCAGCTCTTGTTGATAGCGATCCAAACGAAAGGCCAGCTCTTCCTGCGAGAGGCTGAACAGACTGAATACGGGAGAGATGATCGTCAGCAACAAGATCAAGCCCATCACCATTTTTACGTAGCGTTGCAATGTCGTATTGGGCAGGATCAGATCGAGAAAGGCAGCCAAAAGGACGAGCAGGATAATTTTTTTCAACCACAGTGTTAACCACGTCATCTCATCACCTACCGAACCATCATGGAGATGTTGCCCGCCGCAATAATGATTGTTATCGCCAGAAAGAACATCAATCCAACCGTTGCCAATGCTGCGAAGACGAACAGAAGGCTTTTACCAATGGTACCCAATGCACTGATGATCGGACTGTTCCCCAAGGGTTGCAGTACAGCAGATGACAGGTTGTAGATCAGAGCCAGGACCAGTATCTTCAGAGCTGGAAACGCACACAGCATGATCAAGATCAACACGCCTGCCAAGCCGACGGCATTTTTGACCAATAGCGAAGCATTGAGGACAGTATCTGCTGCATCGGAGAACACCCGCCCTACAATCGGGATGAAGTTCCCCGTGATGTACTTCGCTGTTCTCAGGGTAACCCCGTCCGCAACAGCTGAAGTCGCACCCTGTATGGAAATCACGGCCAGAAAAATCGTCAGGAACGAACCGAGGACACCCATCGCAATATTGCGCAGCAAGGTCGCTAATTGGGTTACTTTGTACCGCTCCGAAAACAGACTGACGATCGAGATCATTGCGGAGAGAAACAAAAGCGGAAACACGACGTAAGAGATCATCATGCCGCTGGTGTTGATCATGAAGATAATCAGGGGGTGAAACATGGTCGCTGACGCCAAATTCCCTACTGAAGCAAGCAGCGCAATCACGAGCGGGATCATGGCAAGCATGAAATCAGACATGCTCTCTATCGCATCTTTTGCGTAGGTAATGGCGACATGAAAACTGTTGATCGCAAGCACCATCAAGACGAGATAAGCAATCGAGTAAGCAACCGTCGACACCGCGTTTCGTTCAAAGGCGTTCTGCATTGTTTCGAGGATCATCGCGAAAACTGTAATGATAATAATCGAGCTAAGCAGCTTGCCATTCATCAAAATCTCATGAAAGATGAATTTGCCCATCCCTTGCAAGACACCTGAAATACTGAAGTCTCCTTGCTGCATGAGAATTTGGATAAAGCCTTGCGATTTCAAGTCTGGCAAGTAGCCTTTGTAATCACGCTGCAGTTGTTGCCAATACTGCTCGACTCGCTCTAACTGCAAGTGATCGACCTGTTGTTGCACCATCTGATTGATCGGACCGGCTGCGGGTGTCACAGCAGCAGACACTGCATCTGGGAACAAGATAAGGAGCAGGAACAAGAACAGGATCAGCTTGCGAGTGTGTGCCATGGACATCCCACCTCCCTTACGCCGGCAACAAGTCGATCACTGTTTCGATAATGATTTGGATAATCGGTACGGCCATGACCAGAATGAGGACTTTTCCAGCGAGCTCGATCTTGGAAGCGATCGCTCCTTGTCCAGCATCTCGGGTCATTTGCGCACCGAATTCTGCGATGTAGGCAATTCCGATGATTTTTAGAATCGTTTCCAGAAACACAAGGTTCAAATCCGCTTGAACTGCCAATCTTTCCAAAATGCGAATGACATCTGCTATTTTTCCGACGAGAAAATAAAAGATGATGACTCCGCTCGCGATCGCCAGCAAAAAGGCGAACATCGGCTTCTGTTCCTTTATGACCAGCGCGAGAATCGTAGCCACCAGTCCGAGTCCGACAATTTGTACAATCTCCATCTGGAGCCCCTCCTCAGTTGAACAGGAAGACGCGTTTTACCTCGGAGAACAGATCGCCGATGTAGTGGGACACCATGTACAGGACGATGATGAATCCGACCAGAGTTGCCCAATGCGCAATATCTTCCTTGCCCGCCTGCTTCAGGACTGTATGCAGGATGGCTGTAATGAACCCTACTGCTCCTATCTGGAAAACAGGTGTCAAATCAAAATCCACTGTGAACACCTCGCCTTTAGAACATCAGGATGACGACCAAGAGTCCACCTAAAAAGCCCAAACTCTTGTACATTCTTTCGTACTTTTCCTGTTCGGCTCGAGCCTCCTCTTCCAGCCCTCGCAGGTGAGTGACCGCTAGACGCAAATGCTTTTGCTGGTCTTCGCGATCAGAGGAACCGAGTACTTGCCCTAGACTCTCAAGCACTTCTCGCTCTTGTCTGCGCAAGGCCGTTTGCGTCCATAGCCTGCTCATCGCTTGCTGCAGGGCTTCCTCTGCTGAATGCGCTTTTTCTGTATGGAGAAGTTCAGCTGCCAGGAGAAATACTTTCCCCACGTCTTCAGAAACGCGATGACCGACCTTCACAAACGCCCGCTGTAATGGAGTCATACCGTACACGATTTCTGTTTCCAGCATTTGCAGAGCTACGAGCAGAGCGCGAAGCTGAACGGGACGATTCGCGTAGTACTTGCCGATCTGCCAACCAACCATCGACGCCGAAAATAGGATGAGCACGGCTCCCATCAGCTTGATCATCCAACCTTCTCCCTTTCAATCAAATTCATGCTTTGATCGTAGATGGCCTGGATCGTTCCGACGCCTTTTGTCCGGCTGAGTACGATATAGCGAGAAAAGGCTCCATACCGTATCAGTTTGCCAAGCATGGGGCGCTCGGCCACCTCCTTGACGCTAGCACCATGCGCGGAGCAGATGACGGCTACACCCGCATGGATGGCTTCCCAGACGGCTTCACCATCCTCGGCTCTTCCCACCTCGTCCACAATCAGTACATCAGGAGACATGGAACGGATCAGCATCATCATCCCTGCTGCTTTCGGGCAAGCATCCAGCACATCCGTTCGCGGACCGACATCTCGTTGTGGAACTCCTTGTAGGCATCCTGCCAATTCAGAACGCTCGTCCACAATCCCTACCTTGCGGCTCGAAGACCACTCGCTTCCGTAGCTGATTGATCGGGCCATATCACGTAGCAAGGTTGTCTTCCCGCACTGCGGAGGGGAGATGAGCAGCGTATTCTGCAATTTGCCGCCTTCAAACAAATACGGCATGACCTTCTTGGCCGCACCTTTTTTCTCGCGGGCAATCCGGATGTTGAAGCTGGTCACATCTCTGATTCCTTTCACTTCTCCTTTGTCCAGCACCACTTTCCCCGCTATGCCAATACGATGACCACCAACCACTGTGATATAGCCCCGTTTCAACTCTTCTTCCAAGGCATAGAGAGAATGCTGACTGACCTGGTTCAAGAGCTTTACTGCCTCTTCTGCAGGAAACAGCCACCCTTGAGCGGGTATGGAGGTGATTTGCCCCGATGCCGTCACATAGCTAGATTGTTGGCCAAACCGGACTTCTAGCGGCTGATTTTGCCGAAGCCGAATCTCTTCCAGATTCTCTCTTACCGCGATAGGAAGGGCCGTCAAAATCGTGCGTACTGTTGCTGGCAAAATCGCCAAGATCTCATTCATCGGGTACCCTCCTTTTGCAGCTTTCTGCCTTTGTCCACTTTGACTTACCTCCATCCTATGCAGAGATGGACGAGATTTATGCAAAAAAAATAGCTTGCCCTCGTGCTAGAAAACGAGTAACAAGCTTTTCATATTTTTGATCATCGATTGTGAGATTGATTGGTTTCCACCGGCTCGATGATGTAATGCTTGAAGCCTTCTTCATCTTTACCCTCATGCAGATAGATTTCTTCCTGGCAGTTAGGGCACGCGAACTCGTAGGTCGTATCGAGATGGGGATCTACTTGTCCTTCAAACTGATGCGCGTCTTCATCATCATCCAGGTCATAGTAAGCGGCATACTCGTCGTCATCGTCCTCGCAATCGACTACTGTTTCGTACAAGTCATCATCATCTTCAAACAGGTAGAGCTCGATGTCCTCCAGGTCATCATCTAATGCCTCCACATAGTCCTCTGCTTCTTCCACACGCGCGTGAAGCTCTCTTAGCTGACCCTGCACTTCACTTAGAATCTCAATCATCTCTACCAGTATTTTTCCTTCAGAGCTCTTCTCACCCACTTCCAGCCCATCTGCCAAGCCTTGCAAATATGCGATTCGATTCGCCAATGTTTCTGGCATCCACATTCCCTCCCATCCAATCTCTCCCACTATCGTTCCCCATAATGAGTAGAATTACCAATGGAAGGAAATGGGTGACTACTTCTTGACACCAATCAAAATGCAGGAGACACCCACCAGTATCCACGCAATTTTGGCAAAGCTTATTCGATCCGACATCCCTAACAGCCCGATAGCTGTAGTGGTGATCAAGATGACGGGCCCTACGATCGCAAGTCCTGAATTAATGAGCAGTGCTTTTTCCACCTGGTTCACTTTCAAAATGAGCAAAGCCGCAATGATCTCGATGCTGCCTGAGAACACCCTGAGTGCTGCCATACCCATAATTGCTTTTTCCCACATACCGTCTCGTCCTCCCCTCCTTTCACTCTATGCCTGTACCACATCATTTCAGCACTGCTCTTGGGCAATCGCCTATAAGCTCTCACTCCTCTCCTCCACTAGGCATACACTGAACTATACGCCTAGAAGAAATGAGGAACTTGCCGATGGTAGAGTGTGATCATTTGTTTTTGCCTGACCGCTGGGCAAATCCGTCCGGGCAAAAACGAGAGAAGCCCCGTACGAAGGGCTTAACCATGGTCATTGACAAAGGTCTCGGGCTAACTGCTTATTCCGATTTGTTAGAACTGGCTTCTCCTTATATCGATATATACAAACTCGGCTTTGGCACCACAGCTCTGTATCCGTTAGAAATACTCAAGCAAAAGCTGACCCTTGCGACACAAAATGGCCTACACATCATGCCAGGAGGAACTTTTTTTGAAATCGCGATTCGTCACAGTACGATTGCCGATTACATGAAGCAAATTCGTGTGCTTGGATTTACTGCTGTGGAAATATCCGATGGGACGTTCCCTTTGTCCTTCGCCAAGCGTCAGGAAGCCATCAATTACGCATTAGACAATGATCTGGTGGTCTATACAGAGGTCGGAAAAAAAGCAGCAGATTATCGCGCTTGTCGAGAAGATTTGCTGGAGACACTCAGCTTTGACCTCCACTATGGTGCCCATCACGTCATTGTGGAAGCGAGAGAAAGTGGTACCGTCGGCGTTTTTGACTGTGACGGCAGGATTGACGATTCCTTCGTTTGCGACATTGTCACGTCGGCAAAAGAAAAAGCCTCCCGCCTGATCTGGGAAGCACCACAAAAAGATCAGCAGGTCGACTTCATCAAAACACTTGGCAGCGACGTTAATCTCGGAAATATTGCTCATACGGATGTATTCTCGGTAGAGACACTACGGCGAGGATTGCGCGGCGATACTGCTCTGATCATGGATAGAGAGGGGTGCAATCCTTGCGAATAGAAGTGGTGCCGACTGTGGAAGAAATTCGTTTTGAACAGATCAGTAATCATGTAGTGATCGTCATTGACGTGCTCCGGGCCTCCAGTACGATTGTCACTGCATTGGGCAATGGATTTCGCTGCGTCATTCCGGTCGAGACAATTGGGCAAGCAAACTCCCTGCGCGCCAATGATTGCATTTTGGCTGGTGAGCGGCACTGCAAGAAGATCCCGGAATTCGACTGCAACAACTCGCCCACGGAAATCGCCGCCTTGAACAAACCGGGTTGCCAGCTGATTCTCACCACAACAAACGGGACTCGCGCGATCCAAAAAGCAGAACGCGCCGCTGCTCTATTGATTGGCTGTTTTTTGAATGCCACTGCATGCATCAAGCACGCCCTCACGTATCATCTCGACATTACCCTGTACTGTGCAGGTACCCGCTCGGAATTTGCGCTGGAGGACGGTCTGGCTGCCGGCTTGATGATCGCACAGGCACAGCAATCGCTGCCAAGCATCCAAATTTGTGATCTGGGTGAAGTTTTGAAGGCGAGCTATCTTTACTATGCCGGTAAGCTAAGCGAGCTACTTCCCCACACGACAACAGGAAAAAGGCTCATCCAGCATCATCTTGCCAACGATTTACGGTACTGCTCTCAAGTCGATCAGTATCAAATCGTTCCTTACATCAAGGAGAAACGCATACTCCCACACCTTGTCTCATAATGTGAAAGGAGAACAGGGACAGGGGTTTTGATGCCAATGATGTCTGGAGAAGTGATGCTTGTCATCCTGATCGTTATCGGTCTAATTGGGCGCTCACCGATTATTGCGACTGCCGCGAGTATATTGTTGGTGCTGAAGCTAACGGCACTGGAGCGCTTTTTTCCAACGGTAGAACGACGCGGATTAGAGCTCGGTCTGCTCTTTTTGACCATTTCCGTTCTGGTTCCATTCGCCAGCGAAAAAATATCATGGAAGGACGTCACCCCTCTCTTTACTACGGTCGTCGGCCTAACCGCACTCGCTGGTGGAGCCATTGCCACCTGGATGAATGGGAAAGGACTTGATTTGCTTCGGTCTGAGCCACATATGATTGTCGGTCTGGTGATTGGCTCCATTATTGGGATTGTATTTTTCCGAGGGATTCCGGTTGGACCGTTGATGGCTGCGGGGATTACCGCCTTTGTGCTGAAGCTGTGGGAGTGGTTTGGAAGCAAATAGAAAGCGAAATCCCCCTCTTTTATGCGTTGGAGGGGGATTTGTCTATGTTGTTTTTAGCGTTTGGCGTTGTTTGTTGTCTCAAACGGAACTTCCCAGTTGAGGTCTTGGTATTGGCGTTGTTGAACAGCATAAGACAGCTTTAATTCTTGCGGTTGTTTCTCAAGGTCACGGATGAAGAATGTTCCTTCCATGTGTACGCGTCCATCCTTGCCTCTCGTATATTTTGCTTTGCGGGAAACCTTGTATTTTTGTTGAGACTCATCCTGGGCAGACCATTCGCTCGTGTAAATGACACCTTCTGGAAGAACAGCAGAGAACGAAATCAGCGCACCTTTACCAAGATAGGTTTCGTTCCCGATTTTTTCTTCTCCTTCGGTTGTTTTCAAGGAAAAGCCCGTCAAGGTATAGGTGCTACCACTGTTCGTCACGGTCACCTTATCCTTCAATAAGGTAGTAACCGGGATGGTTGCCTGAAACTTCACTGGCTCATACAGGTACAGAGAGTGCATTTTAAATTTATACTTCTGGTCCTTTGCCAATGGAGTTATTCCATTCCATTTTGCAATTTTTTTACCTCCATCAAACACTTTTCCTCCGTACGCATTCTTGACACTGTTTGTTCCGATTTGGTTGAGTTCCTTGCCGACTATCGCATCATCATATCCCACTACCACATTTCCTTTTTCATCTATGATTTGATACGCCAATCCGACGTCGAGAATATACCTTTCCATCATCTCTGCTTCCGTGTATACACCTTTTTTATGCTCTTTTACAATCCAGCCATTTTGCTCCTTCAATTTTTGAATTTGCTCTGTTCTTTCTTTTGTCCAGACTGTTTCCAATTCCAGCAGGCTAGCACTTGGTACCGTTAAGATGTTTTGCAGATTGATCTCAATTCCTTGCGGGGTCGTGTATGACTGTCCAATTTCTGTATAGTGTGCCACTTCCCTGGCCTTCTTCATATCGACTGGAAACTCAACCTTCCAACTTCCTTCTTTCCCACCTAATATCGTTGCATCGACGCTAACGATCATCTCATCTGGTAGCGTCTTTCTGTCTTTTAGTAATTGGAAGATATCATGTTTGATGTAAAGATATTCTCCCTCTTCGCCCAAGTGATAGCCTCCTCCCCCAGGGTTCAGATCTTCTCCTGTCTTGGTTTTATAGGTAAGGGAAAAATCGTCGTTTTCCATATCTAACCGGATAGGCTTTCCATTTTGATCCACGAGATTGGCAACGATCGCCATCCGCACCGGGTCCGCAACGACTTCTTTGACAACTAGCGTAATCCCTTGATCCGTCGCACTTTTATTGATTGCTTGGGCATAGCCATTCTCTGCTGCCTGCTTCATTCCTTGATCGACACCTTTTATCGACTGGATGACACTGTTTACATAGCTCGCAAAAGTCGGAGACACCATGGACCCAAATGTTATGATTGCCGTGACACTCGCTACGGCTAACGCGGTTTTCTTCAAAATGTTTACACTCCTTTTTTTCCAATTGATTTTTAGTTTTGGCTGTGGCAGTTGCTCTAGCGCCATCATCACTTGGGCAGTAAAATCTGTGGGTAACGCGCTTGGAACTTGCAGGCTCGGGAACTCCTCACTGCTATCCTCTTCCTCCATCATCTGGCTCTGGCAGCGCAGGCACTCTTCAACATGTCGTTCCAGCAGTCTAGCTTCGCCTGCAGATAGCTCACCAGTCAAATACTTGCGCAACTCTTCAGTTTTGGAGCAATTCATAGATAGCAGCACCTCCTGACATTTCTTGCGCGATACTAGCCCGGAGCTTTTTCTTGGCGTGATGGATTCGCATTTGTACGGTGGTGACCGGAACATGCAAAATCTCGCTAATTTCCTTGTAGCTCAGCTGCTCCATGTATTTCAGCAAAAACACAACACGGTATTCTTCACCCAACGCCATGATTTGCTGCTGCAAGGAGTCTTGCTTTTCCTTTTGCAAATAAGCTTTTTCGGGTGTATCGGATTCAATCAGTCGTGTCTCTTCCAAAGGTGTTTTGACATAGCGCTTGTTCTTTCGCCATGCGTCTATGCACAAGTTGGACGCAATCCGATACAGCCAGGCCAAAAAAGCATCTGTCGGCCGATATTTATCCAGTTGACAGTACGCTTTGATAAAAGCCTCTTGTGTCAGGTCTTGGGCATCCTGCTGTTGTCCCGTCATTCGATAAAGATAGCTGTATAATCGATCTTTGTACTTGTCCACCAGGTGCGCGAAAGCCTCCCGATTCCCTGTTTGTACCTGTTGTATGAGCAACCAATCATCCTGCAAAGGAAATCCTCCCATTTCAAAAAAGTTCGCTGCGCAGCGTTCGTTTTGGCAGGTTCATATGGATTAACGAATCATTTTGTATTTTCTTTCCATGAATGAGTATTTTTTTAAAAAAAGTTTGAGTCAACATAGGGGAGGAGAAGAAAAAGCACAGTTCTCTTCGACTCTGACACGCCAGCAGGGGTGATTCACTGGTCGTCTTTACTTCCAAAAGGGGACCGTCGAGCCAAAGCCACCCTATGGGCGGAAGGTTCTCAGGGAAGAAGTGTTCGACAAGCGTGGTCCCCTTGCCGGGATTACCGCTGTGGGAATGGTTTGGAAGCAGATAGAAAATGAAATCCCCCTCTTATCGTCGGAGGGGGATTTGTCTGCTTGCTTACTGTTTCGGTTTACTGGATGTCTCAAATGGAACTTCCCAATTGAGGTCTTGGTATTGGCGGCGTTGAACAGAATGGGACAGCGTTATTTCTTTTGGCTGTTTCAGAAGGCCTGGGATGAAGAATGTTCCATTCACATGCACTCGTCCGTCCTTGCCTCGGGAATAGTTTTCTTTGCGGTAGGCTTTGTATTTTTGCTTGGATTCATCTAGTGCTGACCATTCATTCGTGTAAACGATCCCTTCTGGCAGAGTAGCCGAGAATGAGATCAGGGCACCTTTACCACGATAGGTCTCATTCCCGATTTTTTCTTCTCCCTCGGTTGTTTTTAAGGTAAAGCCTGTAAAGGTGTAGGTACTGTCACTGTTTGTCACTGTCACTTTGTCCTTTAACAGGTTATCAACCGGGATGGTTGCTTGAAACTTCGTTGGCTCATACAGGTACAGAGAGTGCATTTTAAATTTGTACTTCTGGTCTTTGGCTAATGGCGTTATTCCATTCCATTTTATTGCTCGTTTACCTTCATCATGCACTTGGCCTCTGTACGAATTCCTTACATTGTTCTTTTGAATTTGGTTGATTTCCTCCCCAAATAAAGCATCATCCCATCCCGCTACCACATTTCCTTTTTCATCGAGAATTTGATAGGCCAATCCAATGTCGACAAAATACCTCTCCATCATGTCTGCTGCTGTGTATTCAGTCGGATTCGTGCCTTTCACATTCCATCCATTTTGCTCTTTCAATTTTTGAATTTGGTCTGCTCTTTCTTTTGTCCAAACAGTTGAAAGCTCCAACATGCTTGCACTCGGTACCGTCATGATGTTTTGCAGATTGATGGCAATTCCATGTGGAGTCGTGTAACTTTGTCCGATCTCAGTATAGTTTGCTACTTCCCTTGCCTTTTTCATATCGACTGGAAACTCAACCTTCCAGCTTCCTTCTTTTCCACCCAATATGGTTGCCTCGACGCTGACGATCATCTCATCTGGCAGCGTCTTTCTGTCTTTCAGGAATTGGAAGATATCATGGTTGATGACAAGGTACCCATCCTCTTCACCAAAAGAAAAGCCACCGCCACCAGGATTCAGGTCTTCACCTGTCTTAGTTTTATAAGTAAGGGACAAATCGTCGTTTTCCACATCAAACTGGATGCGCTTGCCATTTTGATCCACGAGATCAGCAACGATTGCCATCCGCACCGGATCTGCCACCACTTCTTTTACGGTAAAAGTAATTCCTTGATCTGTAACAGTTTTATTAATTGTTTGGAGATACCCGTTCTCTGCTGCTTGCTTCATTCCTTTGTCAATACCTTGAATTGACTGGATGACACTGTTTACATAGCTCGCAAACGTCGGGGACACCATCGATCCAAATGTTATGATTGCTGTGACACTCGCTACTGCTAACGCGGTTTTCTTCAAAATGTTTACACTCCTTTTTTTCCAATTGATTTTTGGTTTTGGCTGTGGCAGTTGCTCTAGCGCCATCATCACTTGGGCAGTAAAATCTGTGGGCAACGCGCTTGGAACTTGCAGGCTCGGGAACTCCTCACTGCTATCCTCTTCCTCCATCATCTGGCTCTGGCAGCGCAGGCACTCTTCAACATGTCGTTCCAGCAGTCTAGCTTCGCCTGCAGATAGCTCACCAGTCAAATACTTGCGCAACTCTTCAGTTTTGGAGCAATTCATAGATAGCAGCACCTCCTGACATTTCTTGCGCGATACTAGCCCGGAGCTTTTTCTTGGCGTGATGGATTCGCATTTGTACGGTGGTGACCGGAACATGCAAAATCTCGCTAATTTCCTTGTAGCTCAGCTGCTCCATGTATTTCAGCAAAAACACAACACGGTATTCCTCACTCAACGCCATGATTTGCTGCTGCAAGGAGTCTTGCTTTTCCTTTTCCAAATAAGCTTTTTCGGGTGTATCGGATTCAATCAGTCGAGTCTCTTCTAATGGTGTTTTGACATAGCGCTTGTTCTTTCGCCACGCGTCTATGCACAAGTTGGACGCAATCCGATACAGCCAGGCCAAAAAAGCATCTGTCGGCCTATACTTATCGAGTTGACAGTACGCTTTGATAAAAGCCTCTTGTGTCAGGTCTTGGGCATCCTGCTGCTGTCCGGTCATTCGATAAAGATAGCTGTATAATCGATCTTTGTACTTGTCCACCAGGTGCGCGAAAGCCTCCCGATTCCCTGTTTGTACCTGTTGTATGAGCAACCAATCATCCTGCAAAGGAAATCCTCCCATTTCAAAAAAGTTCGCTGCGCAGCGTTCGTTTTGGCAGGTTCATATGGATTAACGAATCATTTTGTATTTTCTTTCCATGAATGAGTATTTTTTTAAAAAAAGTTTGAGTCAACATAGGGGAGGAGAAGAAAAAGCACAGTTCTCTTCGACTCTGACACGCCAGCAGGGGTGATTCACTGGTCGTCTCCACTTCCAAAAGGGGACCGTCGAGCCAAAGCCACCCTATGGGCGGAAGGTTCTCAGGGAAGAAGTGTTCGACAAGCGTGGTCCCCTTTTGGAAGTTCCGACTGGGTAGGCGTTGTCAAGTCGATTGATATTTTCCGACACCACAAGAAAACCGCCCTGGATAAAGGCGGTCGAATGGCGTCCATCACCTCCATGATTGGTATATATTTTCCGCATACTTCGTAATAGCTTCATCGTAATCCGGATACGGATATCCGAGACTTTCTGCCACTGCTTTGGAGTACTTTCGAAATAGCTCATAGCAAGTGAATAACGATTCCCACATCTGCGGGTAGCCGTTTTCGCGATAAGTGGATAGTAGCGCTTCCCAATCTTCTATTGGAAGATAGTGATCAATAAATTTGTAATTTTTCCCTACACTAAAGGTAAAGCCTTTCTCACATCCGATTTGCCAAGCCATCATCCGAAGCAAATTTGGTCGGGCAATCTCGTTCAGGTGGTCAATGGCAAACAGGATTTCTTTTCTGGCTAGTCCTTTTGCGACGTAAGTGGAAACCATCCAAAATTCATTACAGCAATCATCAAACTCTCTGGCGGTTGGCTTCTTGGTCCAATATTGATGATCGGAAGCGAGCACCTCATGTTTGATAAGCTCGTCCTTATCGAGCAAAACCTCAACCAGGCCGTCGCTATCTGCAAAATACTGCTCTGTCTCCTCTAGCGGAATCAGTGTCAAATCTACTTTATTTCCATCCTCAAATAGCATGAGATAAGAAAACCAATTCCCTAACTCGGACGGAAAAAGCTCCATATCTTCGGGCTTTTGCATCATGATCCGGTTCCCGAAAATATCAAGCCATTGGTCATTTTCTTTGAAAGAATCCATCTCTGTCACAAAATACGAAATGTCATAATCCTGGAATGGATCAGCGGGAATATTTTTGTTTGTACGCGACCCTTCCAAGGTTACCAACCGGATTCGATCATCATTTTTTGCGAAGCCGATCAGCATGCTCATCATTTCTTCTACCCTTCTCAATGCAATCCCCCTCCGCCCCTACCAATTTTTACACCTTATTAATGTAGAGTAATTGCATAATTTTTACAATAGAGCTTCGATTTCGCAGAGCGAAATAAAAAAAGCTGCACCCGTTTGGGCACAGCCTTTTTATCCGTTCATGATCGTTACGCGCGGGAAACGTATGCTTCCGTACGAGTATCGATGATCAGACGCTCTCCTTCTTCTACGAAGAGAGGAACGTTTACTACGAAGCCAGTTTCCAAGGTTGCTTTCTTTGTTACGTTGGAAGCAGTGTCACCTTTTACACCTGGCTCACATTCTGTAACAACGAGCTCAACTGTGTTCGGCAATTGAATACCGATAGTCTCTCCGTTGTACTGCATGATTTGCACGTTCATGTTTTCCTTGAGGAAACGCAGTTCACGCTCGATTTGGCTACGAGTGAACGTCATTTGCTCGTATGTTTCAGTATTCATGAAAGTGTATTCATCGCCACTAGCATACAGGTACTGCATCGTGCTGGATTCAATCCGGGCAGGGTTAACTTTTTCGCCGCCACGGAAAGTCATTTCCGTTGTATTGCCGCTGCGAAGGTTGCGCAGTTTGGAGCGAACGAATGCCGCACCTTTACCTGGTTTTACGTGTTGGAATTCAAGCACGGTATAAATATTGCCATCCACTTCGATTGTCAAACCGGTACGAAAATCGTTTACAGAGATCATGGTAGTCCTCCCAAATCAATCAATAACAGAATAAGTATAAATTACACAGGCAAAATGAGCAACTCTTTCGTCGTCTTGTTCAGGTTCTCATGTCCATCCGCTGTAATCCACACATCGTCTTCGATCCGCACGCCGCCAAGGCCTGTTACATAGATGCCCGGCTCCATCGTCACGAGCATCCCTGGCTCCAAAACGAAGGTGCTAACTGTCGACAGCCCTGGCAGCTCATGAACCTCCAGTCCAAGACCATGCCCTGCACTGTGGCCATATGCGTCGCCATAGCCTGCTGCTGTGATGATGTCTCTCGTAGTTGCGTCAGCCTCTTTTGCGGATACACCTGGCTTCAGTGCTTCTAAACCTGCCAGCTGTGCACGCAAAACGATCTCGTAGATTTCTTTCATTTTCGGGTCTGGCTCTCCCACTGACAAGGTACGGGTGATGTCGGAATTGTAGCCCTGATAAGCGGCACCAAAATCGAGCGTAACCATCTCCCCTGCTTGAATCACTTTTTCAGTCGCACGTCCATGTGGCAGAGCGCCACGTGCACCCGAAGCTACGATCATATCAAAAGCAGAGCCGGTCGCGCCTTGTTTACGCATGAAGTACTCCAATTCCAATGCTACATCGGATTCACGCACGCCTGGCTTGATGTAGCCTTGAATATGCGTAAAAGCCGCTTCCGCGATGCGCACAGCCTCACGAATGATGACCATCTCGGATTCGTCTTTGAACATGCGGATTTTTTCAAGCAAACCGCTTGTTGCTACCAGCTCTACGCCGTCAAATCCTTTGTTCCATTCCTGATAGGTGTTAAAGGATACGCTGCTCTCGAATGCCAAGCGCTTGATTCCTTTTTCTTTGAGTAGATTCGCAATGGCCTCAACGGCTTTTCTCTCGTTATTCACTACCGTAAAATCAGGTGCTTGCTCTTGCGCTTGATCTACATAGCGGAAGTCTGTGACAAGAAACGCCTCTGTTTCGGTGACAATCACCCAGCCTGTTGAACCGGTGAAACCACTCAGGTAGAAGCGGTTTTCTGTTTTTTCGGTAATAAACGCCTCTGCTCCAACTTGGTTGAGTGCCTCGCGTAATTTATGCAGACGTTGTTTCATAGCAACCTTTCCCCTTTCATCTTTTGAAAGCTTTTTATTTTTTCTCGATTTTACGAACGAGTGCTCTAAGCGCCCATTCATATCCGTCGATTCCCAATCCGACTACTTGTCCAATCGCGATAGGAGCGATGACCGAGTGATGACGAAATGATTCCCGTGCATGAATATTAGAAATATGTACTTCAATCGTTGGTAGAGCTACGCTGGCCAATGCATCCCGGATTGCGTAGCTGTAATGTGTGAATGCTCCCGGATTAATCAAGATGCCGTCATGAACACCTCTCGCCTGATGAATCGCATCGATGAGGACACCTTCGTGATTCGTTTGGAGATGCGCAAGCTTACCTCCCAGCTCATCCATGACTCCAGTCAGGATTGTCACCACATCCTCCAGCGTTTCCTTTCCGTATACATCCGGCTCTCTCGTCCCCAATAAATTCAGGTTGGGCCCATTCAGTAACAAGATGGAAGTCATCGACCATCCCTCCCCCCTATAAAAGTTTTTTTACTAATGAAACATTTTACCACAAGCCATACTGATTCAATAGTAGGCAAACATCCATGCAACATTTTGAACAGTGTAACAACCATTTTGACAAGGAACGGAGATTTCCTCCTACCTTGTGGCACCATCCCATGCATGAGTATCATCAGACTGCTCGAGCATGAGTGTCATCCCGATGAACAAGCCAAATGTCAAATACCAAGCGCCTTCCGTGCTCAATGTGGCTACTTCCCAATTCCCTATATGAAAGAAGAATCCTGCTACCAGCAACAAGACTGCTCCATATACGAGCCCCAACCACCATGCATGGATCCGGCTAAAAAGAAAAGCGAATACAAAGGATGCAACGACTGTTTCTACGAACAGCACAATGGCACCGAGGCACATACTCGAGAACGTATTTTCATCCTCAATGTTAATAAGAGGTCGAGCAAAAGCTCCTATTCCGTACGGTGTCAGGTTCAAAAAGTGACCGATCAAGCGAATGAGCCCCCAAATGATCGTTCCCCAGAATGCGACCTCCAAAATCTTCGACGTGGAAATACGGTTACTTGCTTGTTTGCCTTCCTCCGTATGGGATACTCGCGCCTGTTTTTGCCGCCGTCCCGTTTTACTTGCTTCCATTTCCATCACCTCTGCTTATTAGTATGCTCTTCCTCTAAGCTTTTCACTTTCGCTTTACATATGTTGGAAAAGTGCGAACTCCTTGTAGCTTCAAGCCGCTATATCCGTTAAAATAGTCGTAAGGATGGTGATTGTATTGTCGCAACAAAACGTACCCAGCTACGGTGGTCAGGCCGTCATCGAAGGAGTCATGTTCGGTGGCAAAACCATGACTGTTACGGCTGTTCGCAAAAAAAATCATGAAATTGAGTATTTTGAATCCCCCCGGACGGAATATAAATGGGTAAGCATGCTGAAAAAGATTCCGTTTGTGCGTGGTATCGTTGGCTTGGTTGAAGCCAGCGCAAATGGGGCCAAACATCTCAACTTCGCCTCTGAACAATACAGTCTGGAGTCTGGAGAAGAAGTTTCTGAAAGCCCATCGAAGCTCACCATGATCCTGGGTGTCGCTGTCGTCGGGGTACTTTCCTTCCTATTTGGCAAATTTGTATTTACGCTCGTCCCCGTTTTCCTGGCAGACTTTTTACTTGGAAAATGGGTACCGGATGGCGTTCCGCAAACGTTGGCAGAAGGAGGATTTAAAATTTTGCTCCTTCTCGGCTATATCACTGCCATCGCACAAGCTCCGCTGATCAAAAGGCTTTTCCAATACCACGGAGCCGAGCATAAAGTGATTAACGCATTCGAATCCGGGGTAGAATTAACAGTATCTAATGTGCAAAAATTTTCCGCCCTGCATTACCGTTGCGGTAGCAGCTTTCTCATTTTCTCTGTGCTCGTCGGTGTTGTGATTTACTCGTTGTTCAGTTATGACTCCCTGACGGAGAGGGTCGTACAACGCATTGTTCTTTTGCCACTGGTAATCGGGGTCTCATATGAGGTTTTGCAGTGGACAAACAAGCTCCGTGATGTACCAGTCCTACGTTACCTTGGTTATCCAGGATTGTGGTTGCAAAAGATCACGACTCGTGAGCCAGATGACAGCCAAGTCGAGGTAGCCATCGCTTCGTTCCAAAAGATGCGGGAGCTTGATCAGAAGCACGTGCAGGAGAGAATGGTTACGACCGGATAACGTGAGGCATTTTTATTCCCATAGAGGTGAGGCCCTATGTTACGCCGCATACCACCAGTGATTCTGATTGTGATGATATTGGCGATTTACGGATTTTTGATCACGCTTATCAATGATCCTGTCAGTACGATTATTATCTTGGGATTATCCATTGTTCTTTTCTTGGTCGTGCGCAACTATTTACAAACCGGCTCTTTCTTTTCACAAGGGGCAGGCTCAGGTAAACCCAGACAACCAAAGGTCAAGGTAAAGCCTAAGCCTTCCGTCGCTCGACAAGCTGTGAAGAAGCAGTCGTCTTCACCTAGAAAAGATCATCCGTTTCGTGTGATTGAAGGAAGTAAAGGAAAATCCAAAGAGAAACAGGACGAAAAATCGCAAAATAACATCTCCCACTAAACACAAAAAACAGGTTGCCCTAATTCGGCGACCTGTTTTTTTATTAGACCAGCATTTTCGGAGCGCTATTGCGAAACACCTTGACGTAATCTTCGAAATCCCATTGAACCAAAAATTTACGCGCTGCTGCCTCTCCCGATTCAAACAGTTGTTGCCTCAGTTCTTTCGTCATCTGAAATTGGGTGGTCCTTACGCCTAATGTGTGAATGAAAATGGTCCGAACAGCTTTTGCCTTTTCTACATACAAGCGGTCATGTGCATCAAGCATGGTCGCCAGCAATCCACGAGAGAAAGAAAACAGGCCTTTGATGCTGGTCTCTTCACGCTTGTCTTGATCATCGCTCAGTCGAAAACCGATCGTCGGCCATCTAGGCGTACCAGGTACATCAAATAACCACACCGGATAGTTACTCAATAATGCGCCATCTACGATGTAGTGGACATGCCCAGCAGCTGTCAGCTTGGCAGGCTGAAAAAAGAATGGAATCGAGGAGGACATGCGAACTGCTCGCGCAATAGGAAAATGTTCTGGTTCTACATCATACCGTGCCAAATCTTCAGGAAACACGAGCATCTTTCCGTCAGTGACATCGGATGCGACAATCTTCAGTTTACCAGGAGGGAGATCTCCGAATGTTCGGACTCCTTTTCGCCGTAACAAATCCTCTATGAACAATTCAATCCGGTCTGCACGAAAAATACCTTCCCGAACAACTAGTTCATAGATTGGCCCAAGGAAAGGGAGCCTGCCTATTCCTGAGCGCTTGAGAAAGTGAAGGTAATCCAGCTCTTCAAAGATCGGTTTCAATTCATGGCTGGAATATCCTGCGCCGAGCAAGGCCGCTACAATGGAGCCAGCCGAAGTACCAGCGAGCCTCTCCCATGTATATCCATTCTCCTCCATGACTTGCAAGGCACCGATAAAAGCGATTCCTTTTACGCCACCACCTTCAAAGACTGCATCCGCTCTCACTTTGTTTCCCTCCCTAAAAATGCGTGTTCAATAGTCAACGACGACTTTTTGAACAGCCTTGAGCGCACCTCCCTCTTCTCCATGTATAAGTCGACAGCTTTTCCGTTACGACAAAGAAAAACGCAAGCCTGGTCGGCTTGCGCTTAAATACGATAAAGATATAGACTATTCCTCTTTTTGCTCATCTATCAATCGAATGTTACGAAGCTCTTCTATTCGCACTGGATCTGCCTGGAAGTACTGAACCAGATACTCCAGACATGAAATCGATTCCCAACTAAGATGGTGCTCGATTCCTTCCACATCCTGATAAATATGCTCTTCATCCAAGCCAATGATCCGCATAAATTCTTCCAGAAGGCTGTGACGATCCACCAGTCGTTTTCCGATTTTCTTCCCTTTAGGCGTCAAAACAAGTCCACGGTATTTTTCATAGACGAGATACTTATCTTTGTCCAGCTTCTGAACCATTTTCGTAACAGAAGAGGGATGGACTTCCAACGCTTCAGCAATATCGGAGACACGAGCATAGCCCTTTTCTTCAATTAAGTTGTAAATACGTTCCAAATAGTCTTCCATACTCGGCGTCGGCGGCATTGTAACCCCTCATTTCCAAACCGTTATTTCATCAGGCCAAAAAAGGCACGTAGAAATATGATACCGTGTAATGAGAACCATTTGCAAGAGAAAAGTACCTATTGCAGTTGTTTTTCTGGCGTTTGGTTCATCAATTGGACAAATTGTACAAGCTGTTTGCCTAATTGTTCCATGCGTGCTTGCAAGCGTTCATCCTTTAGCTTGCCCTCTTCTGTAAATGCATTATAGGCACTTGGGACAGTCGGGCTTGATGGCAAAGGCCAAGCATGTAGATTGCGCAAGATCAGCTGCAGTGTATTTACCGTATTGGTTGCCCCCATACTTCCTCCAGCGACGCCCACAATCGCGACTTGCTTGTCACGCAATTGGCGTCCCTCCAGGAAATCAATGGCATTTTTCAAGGCGCCAGTCATTGTTCCATGGTATTCAGGCGAGCCAATCACAAGCCCGTCTGCTTCGGAAACGGCTTTCACAAAACGATGGACAATTTCTGGATAGGTACTTGTATCTTCACGATCATCATACAGCGGCAGCTTCCACTCTGCGAGATGAATCATTTCAACTTCG
This sequence comes from Brevibacillus jepli, assembly GCF_047229145.1. NCBI lineage: Bacteria > Bacillati > Bacillota > Bacilli > Caryophanales > Paenibacillaceae > Brevibacillus > Brevibacillus jepli. The sequence continues at coordinate 238,131 of NZ_JBFEFW010000003.1, read as the reverse complement.
GCACCTGCGGCCTTTGCTGCTTCGAGTACAATGTGAATCGCTTGTTTTGTTGTAGAATTGGCATTCATGCTTCCGGCTATTCCTACGATCTTCATGGTTTCACCTCATCGATTAAACTAAATACTGGTATGTTGCTTATTATATTCCAATAAGTATATTTTGTAAACATAAATGTTTATTTATTATCGTCTGTTCTGAACATACCTGTTTGTCTCATACACTTGTACCAAGTTGCAAGTGAGGATGATGCCTATGGACAAAATCGCTTGGCATATCGCCGTGCTTTTTGCAGGCTCCGCGTTAGGCGGATACTATTTGGGTGGATATGAGTGGTTGCGTTTTTTTACTTTTTTCGGTTCCTGGGGGACGATTGGCATCGCTCTTTCTGCTCTTGGCCTCGGATGGTTCGGTGTCCAGCTCTTGACCTTTTGCCACCGCAAGCAAATTCGCTCCCTTTACGAGCTGTACTATGTATTGTGCGGTGAGGCGTTCGCTTCTAGCCTGTCCGTGATTACCCACATTCTGCTATTGGGCTATGCAGGCGTCATGCTTGGCCAACAGGCAGAGTTCCTCTTGGAGGGAGTCTCGCCTTTATGGTTCATCCTTCTGTCCATTGCTGTCATCTTCTTTATCATAAATCGTTGGAGATGGATTGTCACTGCAACAGCCCTATCTCTTTCAGTCGGTTTGTTATTTTTCGGAGTGATCTTCGGCTCACAATCGCATGTCCCTATACCCAATTTGGGTTATCAGATGAATTTGAACTGGATCATTCACGCTGTTTTTTTCCTAGCCTTGCATTTCCTCATCAGCTTGGCTACCACTCTCCCCTTGGCAGTACGTGCGGCGAGTGAGCGAACCGTTCAGCTCGGGGCTGTAATCGGAGCCACCCTCTTCTTTTTGTTCACGATGTTAGGTCAAGCTATCCTGCTTGCCCACTGGCATGATGCACACGCCTCGGTGCTACCTGTCAAACAAATCCTAATGCTGATGATGACTGGTGGAGATTGGCTTCTGGCCATACTCTCGCTCGCTCAGGGCGGAGTCATCCTGGCAGCCCTACTGTACTCACTGGCACATCCAATTGCGACACGACAGCATTTACAGATGCTACCACTAATTGTCGTCATGCTGCTCACCGTCTTCGTATTCGCTATCACCCCACTGGTAATCCCATGGAGTGTTTCGGTAGTTGCGAGTGGAGCCACCTATTGTGGCATGTTCTTAATGGGCTGGTATGTTTGGAAGCGTCAAGTTTAATCGAAAAAGAAGCAGATAAGCTCCGGTGGTCAAGAAAACCTTGTCCACCTTTTCGCGTGAATGCGCTCTTATTTTCCATAAATAAAAACGTCCCCCGAAGGAGACGTTCACTGCACAGCTTCACCCTCTGCCTTCTGCTGCCCTCCACCAGGAGATCGCAGCTGATAAGCCGGAGTTGTGTAATCTGTCATTTTGTTTATCGCTGAAAGGATCGCCTTCGTTGCCGTTGCGATTTGTTCCCGATCGATGCGTGCTACAGAGTCATCAGTTGCTTGTTCAGTGCCAGCACTTGCCATTTCCCTCGTCACTAGAGCCACAGATATACCCGCTGCTGACAAAGAGCCCGCTGCGTTGTTTGGATCTCTCGTCCAGCCCTTGTCAGAATGAGACACTCCGGCTGCACTCAGTAATTGGACAGACAAATTCTCGCTGCCCGTAGCTGTAGTTGCATGCAACTCTCCCTTTTGACTGCCGACTCCATTCACATAATAGGCTGCTATGATGGCTTGTTTGTCTTTTGCTGATAAGGAATTCGCATAAGCAATCGGTCCTCTGCTCCCAGAAGTAACGGCACCGAAGCTGACGAACCTCACTTCCGTATCGATCGGCTTGTCTGCCATATTACGCGCGATCTCGAGTAAGGATGCTACCCCTGAAGCATTGTGATTCGCTCCTGTCGATAATCCGGCGGAGTCATGATGAGCGGATACGATGACGACTTGACCTGTGTCGTTTTGATTGGGCTTCCTGCTTGCCACAATATTATACGAGGTTTGCTTGCTCGATACGGCCCCCTCTACCTTTACGGTTCCTTTTACCTGTTGCTTGTCCATGATTCGTTTTTGGAGCTTCCTGCCGTCTGCCATCGACAGGGAAATCACGGGAACAGCCATGTCCAGCGGTTCACCCAGCGTAGCGTTCCACACTTCATCTCGATCGTTCCAAATGATAATCGCCACAGCTCCGGCAGCCGCTGCTTGGCGTACTTTTTCTCCGAACGGAATCTCGCCTCGCTTGACCAACGCAATCTTACCCCGCGCTGCATCATTCACGAAATCTACCGCACGTCCGAAGCCAGCATCCACCACTTCGGCTGTCGCTGCACCATTGATCCCAAAGGTAAATCCGCTCACTGTCCATTTTTGACCTGACCATTCTTCCATGGTCAGCGATAAGGTCGTAGGCTTTCGATACGTATAATACGAAAAGGGATGCAGCTTCGTCTGATACCCGTAGGAACGAAGGGTATTTTCGACATAGACAGCAGCGGCAAATTCCGTCTCGGTAGCAGGAGGGCGAGCTGTTTTCGCCAGCTGCTCGACATGACTGTACAGGAGTTCAGTGTCAATCCACTCTTGATTCTCCTCTGCATGAGCACCATCTGGAAGGAAAGGTAATGGCAATATTGTTCCACATACAAGCAGGGCACATAGCGCATAATGACGGACAGATCGCATGGCATTCTCCCTCTCCTTCGCTCTTTGCATTTATTATGGGCTGTTGCGACAAAAAGCGTCTAGTCAGAATAGTTAGTCAAATATCATCACGCAACGCCACCGCTGGACAGCTTTCGTTGTTCTTCTGCCCAAATCTCTGCTGGATTCCACACACGGTTACATCACGTCGATTTTTCAAGAGATTCGCCTCCATATGAAATCTTAATAGAAACGTGCTTCTTACCGTAAAATTATTGATAACGAAAAGGCGACTTTCAAATTGACCTTAGTCCTGCGATTTTGCTAATGTTGAATCAACAAAAAAACCGTTGGTAAGAAACGGGTTGGAATGAATAGAGGGGGACGTAGCATGCTTTATGTAGATGGAAAATGGGTAGAAGACGGGCAAGTCGCGGTTAATCCAGAAGACCGTGGTTACAACTTCGGAGATGGGATCTATGAGGTCGTTCGCATTTATAAAGGGCGCATGTACCAATGGGATGGTCACCTTACCCGGTTGTTTCGAAGTGCCAAAGAAATTAAAATGGAGCTTCCTTGGAGTGCAGACGAGCTGACGGACTTAGCTAATCAATTAATCGAGAAGAACAATATCACTGAGAATGACGACGCAAGCCTGTACCTGCAAGTGTCTCGTGGCGCCTCTCCGCGTGTACATGATATTCCGGCTGGCATCAAGCCTGTGATCATGGGCTTTGTCCGTCGCAAGGATCGCCCTGTCGCAGATATGAAAAAAGGCTGGACAGCACAGCTCATAGAAGATATTCGCTGGCTACGCTGCGATATTAAAACGCTCAATCTGTTAGGCGCCGTTCTTGTTAAACAATATGCAAAGGATGCGGGTGCCCAAGAATCCATTTTGCATCGCAATGGCGTCATTACAGAATGCAGCGCCTCCAATTTGTTTGTCGTAAAAAATGGCGAGCTGTATACGCATCAGGCTGATAACTTGATTCTGCACGGGATTACACGCCAAGTGGTTATTGATTTGGCAAAGGAAAATGGCATCATTGTACATGAGGAGGATTTTGACATCGCCTTCTTGCAGCAAGCAGATGAAGTGTTCCTCACTAGTACAACCGCAGAAATCATGCCGCTAATTTCAGTCGATGGCGTTGCAGTTGGCAACGGACAGCCAGGACCTGTCGTGCTCAAGCTACAAGACTTGTTTGAACAGCATATCAACACAAGTGTCCTTGTGTAAGAAAAGAAGCTCTCCCGGTATGTGCTTACATCCGAGAGAGCTTCTCTTTATTATCGACGCAGATTCCATTCGTCTGTGGCATAGCGTGTCTGGACGAGTTCTTCTGCCAAAGCGAGTTCTTCATCCGTTAGCGTAGAAGGAATCAGTTCCACTTCCAAGCCGGAAGCAAAGCCCTTCGAAAACGCCTCGATTGATTCTTGGAGACTGATTGGACGAGGGCTTACTTCGTTGATCGTCACCGCTTTTTGACGGAAGCTATCGATCATCCGTTGCTTGACCCGCTCTGATGGGAAATGCAAGAGCGAGAATAGCAAATCTACGTCCATATCAAGCAAAATAGAGCCGTGCTGAAGAATCACACCTTTTTGTCGCGTTTGGGCGCTTCCTGCTACTTTTTTCCCCTCTACGACAAGCTCATACCAGGAGGGAGAATCAAAGCAAGCAGATGACCCTGGAGAATTATACTTCTCTTTCTCCTCTTCACTCGCCAAGGAGACCATTTCTGCTGAGAGCCCAAGGTTTTGGAAGCCGTGCAACAGTCCCAAGCTAATGATTTTGTAAGCTTCCGTCACACTCGAAGGCATTTTCGGATGATCTTCGGATACGATCACACTGTACGTCAGCTCCTGATCGTGAAGAACGGCCCGCCCCCCAGTCGCTCTGCGGACAAAGCCCAGTCCTCTCTTTTGCACTTCCTCCAGATTGATTTCCTTGATCGCCTTTTGGAAGTAACCAATTGATAGCGTAGCCGGGTCCCATGTGTAAAAACGTACAGTCGGGGGTACCTTTCCTTCACTGTGCATCTGTAAAATTGCTTCATCTACTGCCATATTCATCGCAGGTGACATTGCTTCTGTCACGATATAGCGCCACTGTTCCATGTATGTACCTCCTCATTCACAACGCCTTCATTGTACGACCTGACACGAAGGACGGCAAGCCTCTGATAGGCTAACCAGGGCGAGCTGTCTCCTGTAAAATAGCTATGACCTGTGCCAATGCATCTGCCGTCTTTTCGTTTTCTTCGCGCATTCGCTGTAAGATGGACTTGCTGTTCTTTTGCAAATGAAGCACCGCTTGATAGAAGCGATCATCCGTCAGCTCTTCTTCCAGCAGCACATGACACAAGCCCTGCTTTTCAAAGGACTGTGCATTTAAAATCTGATCGCCCCGACTTGCTTCACGAGACAACGGGATCAAGAGCATCGGCTTTTGCAGGGCTAAAAACTCATAAATCGCATTGGAGCCTGCACGTGACACGACAAGATCAGCCATCGCCAGCAGGTCTGGCAATTGTTCCTGTACGTACTCGAATTGCCTGTAGCCTGCCATCTGAATCGTATCATCCACCTGATTTTTGCCGCAAATATGTACAATAGAAAAATGTTCGAGCAAAGAAGTGAGCATATGGCGTACCGCCTCGTTGATTCTCCGTGCTCCCAAGCTTCCACCCACAACAAGCAGGACAGGCTTCTGTGCAGAAAAGGAGCAGAATGACAGACCCGCTTCTCTTCGTCCCTGCTTAAGCTCCTCTCGCACAACTGCGCCTACGTGAATCCCTTTGTTTTTCGGCACATGAGATAGCGTATCTGGGAATGTGACGCACACCTTGCTGGAAAAAGGAACAGCTAGTTTATTCGCGAGCCCTGGCGTCAGATCGGATTCATGGATGACGACAGGAAGACGATTTAGCCATCCCCCAAACACGACCGGCACGGAAACGAAGCCCCCTTTGGAGAAAATCACATCTGGCTTCCACTTCCCTAGAAAACGAAAAGCTTGCCAGACGCCTTTTAGGACTCGCAATGGGTCACTCACGTTTTTCCAATCAAAATAACGTCTCAGTTTTCCCGAAGATATCCCGATATAGCGAACCTCGGGTAAGCTTGCGACCAGCTCTCGTTCGATCCCCGTCACAGAACCAATGTAGGCCACTTCCCAGCCCATCTTGATAAAGTAGGGCATGAGTGCAAGATTCACGGTAACATGACCTGCCGAGCCTCCACCTGTAAAGGCAATCCTTTTCTTCATTCGGCTCGAATCCTCCCCTGCTACTTCTTACCCCATGATAGCATCAATCGGAAAGAAAAGCCGCCCGTAACAACAGGCGACTTTTGCTGGGAAATATGATTATGCTTGTGGTTGATAGCGAAGAATCGGCTTTCTCGCTGCTGTCGCTTCATCCAGACGTTTGACCACAGTCGTATGAGGAGCTTCCTGAACGATTTCTGGTGTTTCCTCGCATTCGCGGGCAATTTGCAGCATGACGTCGATGAACTCGTCGAGCGTTTCTTTCGTCTCGGTTTCGGTCGGTTCGATCATGAGGCACTCGTCTACGATCAATGGGAAGTAGATCGTTGGCGGGTGGTAGCCGAAGTCGAGCAAGCGTTTTGCAATATCGAGTGTGCGTACGCCCAGCTTCTTCTGGATCACGCCGGACAGGACGAACTCGTGCTTGCAGACGCGGTCAAATGGCAGATGATAAGCCGTTGCCAGACGGCGCATCATGTAGTTGGCGGAGAGCACCGCATTTTGCGATACCTGCAGCAAGCCTTCTGGACCCATTGTACGGATGTAGCTGTACGCACGAACGAGGATACCGAAGTTTCCGTTGTAGCCTTTTACGCGGCCGATGGAAGCCGGGCGATTGCTGTCCCAGTAGAAGCTACCGTCTTCCTTCTTCGCTACGATTGGTGTAGGCAGGAACGGCTCGAGCACTTTCTTCACGCCGACCGGACCAGCACCTGGACCGCCACCGCCGTGAGGACCTGTAAACGTTTTGTGCAAATTCAGATGCACGACGTCGAAGCCCATGTCTCCCGGACGTGCAATTCCCAAAATCGCGTTCGCATTCGCACCATCGTAGTACAACAGACCGCCAGCTTCATGGACGATTTTCGCCATTTCCACGATATCTTCTTCAAACAATCCCAGTGTATTCGGGTTTGTCAGCATCAAGGCAGCTGTGTCAGGACCAACCGCATCACGCAGCGCCTGAATGTCGACCAATCCACGCTCGTCAGAAGCAATGGTTACGGTATCCAAGCCAGCTACAGCAGCAGATGCCGGGTTCGTACCGTGTGCAGAGTTCGGCACGATTACTTTGGTACGATGGGCTTCTCCACGGCTCTCGTGGTAGGCACGAATCATCATCAGACCTGTCCACTCACCCGCAGCACCAGCGGCTGGTTGCAGCGTAACCGCGTCCATCCCTGTGATTTCAGCCAGTTCTTCTTGCAGGTTGTACAACAGCTCCAATGCGCCCTGTACAGTTTCTTCTGGTTGGTACGGATGTGTCTGTGCGAAGCCTGCGTAACGGGCAACGTCTTCGTTGATTTTCGGGTTGTATTTCATCGTGCAAGAACCGAGCGGATAGAAGCCATTGTCTACCCCGTGGTTGCGACGAGACAGTTCTGTGTAGTGACGAACCAATTGCAGCTCAGACACCTCTGGCAGCTCAGCCGGTGTTTCGCGGATCAGGTGCTTCGGCAAAAGGCTTGCTACTTCTACTTCTGGTACATCCAATGCCGGCAAATTGTAGCCCACACGGCCTGGTTTGCTCATTTCAAAGATCAGTGCTTTTTCCTGGTCGTTACGCACGTGTGATCGCCTCCAATTCAGCCGCCAATGTGTCGATTTCTTCTTTGGTACGTAGCTCTGTTACCGCAAGCAGGGTGTGATTCGCAAACTCCGGATAGTCGAGGCCGAGGTCATAGCCACCGATGATTCCTGCCGCGAGCAGCCCTTTGTTCACTTCGGCCACTGGCTTGTTCAGCTTCACCACAAACTCGTTGAAGAACGGTGATGTGAATACGATTTCCAAGCCCTTTGCTTGCAGAGCATTCTTGGCGTAATGAGCTTTTTGCAGGTTCATCATTGCCATCTCTTGTACACCTTGCTTGCCGAGTCCTGTCATGGTGATCGAAGCAGCCAAAGCCAGCAGCGCTTGGTTCGAGCAGATGTTAGATGTCGCTTTTTCACGACGAATGTGCTGTTCACGCGCTTGCAGCGTCAGTACGAAGCCACGCTTGCCATTTTCGTCCTTTGTTTGACCGACGATACGACCTGGCATTTTGCGCATCAGCTTGGTTGTCGTCGCAAAGTATCCGCAATGCGGTCCGCCAAAGGATGCTGGGATACCGAATGGCTGCATGTCGCCCACTACGATGTCTGCGCCCAATTTGCCCGGCGCTTCCAGTACGCCAAGAGCAAGCGGGTTGGAGGATGTAATGAACAATGCACCTTTTCCGTGTGCAATTGGTTCAATCGCTGCCAAATCCTCTACGTTTCCGAAGAAGTTCGGATACTGCACGATGACCGCAGCTGTATTTTCATCTACGAGTGCTTCCAGTGCTGCCGTATCCGTAACGCCATCGCTGTTGATACCTACTTCAACCAGCTCAACGTTTTGTCCGTAAGCATATGTTTTCAAAACACCACGCGCTTCTGGATGTACAGCACGGGAAACGATGACGCGCTTTTTGCCAGTGTGACCCGCAGCCATCATCGCTGCCTCTGCCAAAGAAGTCGCGCCGTCATACATCGAGGAGTTTGCTACCTCCATGCCAGTCAGCTCGCATACCATGGTCTGGAATTCAAAAATAGCTTGTAGCTCACCTTGGCTGATCTCTGGCTGGTAAGGTGTATAAGCGGTAAAAAATTCACCGCGAAGCAGCATGTGATTGACTGTGCTCGGAGCGTAATGCTGATAAACACCCGCACCAAGGAAGTTGACATGCGTGCTGAAGTTCACGTTTTTATTTGCGAGGCGTGTAAAATACTTCACCAAATCTGGCTCGGATAGTGCTTCTGGAATATTCAAAGCACCTTTGAAGCGCACTTCTTCCGGAATATCAGCAAACAATTCTTCTACGCTCGAAATGCCGAGGGTTTCCAGCATTTCGCGCTTGTCCTGATCAGTTTGGGGCAGGTAGCGGTATTTCACGGACGTTGTCCTCCTCTAAAAGGATGTATGGTGTGTAGCTTAGTTTTTTGGACGTTTATAAAATGGAGCGGCAACGACTTCTGCTTTGAGACGTTTTCCGCGAATTTCTACTTCTACTTGTGTACCTAACGCAGCATGCTCGGTTTTTACGAGAGCAAGACCGACGTTCTTCTTCAAGGTTGGAGATTGTGTTCCCGTCGTCACTTCACCGACGAGCTCTTCCCCCACATAGACTGGGTAATGCGTGCGCGGAATCCCACGGTCGATCATCTCGATCCCTACAAGCTTGCGTGGAGCACCGTTTTCTTTTTGTGCCTTCAATACTTCTTGACCGATGAACGGCACTTCTTTGTCAACCTTGACAGCAAAGCCAATGCCCGCTTCGATCGGCGTAATGTCTTTGCTGAGCTCTTGGCCGTACAGTGGCAGCTTGGCTTCAAAACGAAGCGTATCACGCGCACCGAGACCACACGGCAAGAGACCTTCTTCTTTTCCCGCGTCGAGCAAGATGTCCCACAGCTCAGCGGCACGATCTGCAGCCAAATAAATCTCGAAGCCATCCTCGCCTGTGTAGCCAGTGCGAGAAACCAATGCCGGAATGCCGCTCACTAGCACATCACGCTCAAAGCGGAAAAAGCCGATTTGAGACAAGTCCGTGGTCGTCAACTTCTGAAGGATGGATTCTGCCAAAGGACCTTGAATCGCGATTTGTGCTGTCTGTGGCGAAATATTCTCAATTGTTACGCCTGGAATCAAATGTTCTTCTAGCCACGCATAGTCTTTGTCGATATTCCCCGCGTTGATGACGAGCAGGTAATGATCATCTGCATACTTGTACACAAGCAGATCATCCACTGTACCGCCATCCGGGTAGCAAAGCACGCTGTACTGCGCTTGCCCGATTGCCAGCTTGGACACGTCATTGGTTGTCACACGCTGGAGGTAAGAAAGAGCGTTTTCCCCTTTTACGTCCACTTCTCCCATATGGGAAACATCAAATAGACCAGCTTTTGTCCGAACGGCTTCATGCTCTTGACCAATGCTTGTAAACTGCACCGGCAGATCCCAACCACCGAAGTCGATGGTTTTCGCGCCATACTTTGCATAAGAATCAAATAGTGGCGTACGTTTCAAATTGGACATGTGGCACCTCCTGTGAACATTTTCCAAAACAAAACAGAGGAGGAAAAACGGGTACACCAAAATAATGGTGCCCATTTCTCCTCCTCTGTCCTTGGTACCTGAGAGTTACCTTGCCAATCACGTGAGGCGTAAACAATCCCCACTTGCAAGTTTCCCCTTTGGTGGCTCGTTTGTGAGCTCTCTCCAGAGTTGCGTCCAGTAGAGGTACTTTTGCCTGAGAGATTCACCGTTACCGGCTTGCTCCTTCGGCGCTGCTGTGCTTCTAGCAGTCTCTCCCTACTACCTTCATTCGCGGTGGTTTCATGGTCATACATAAGTTTTTGCTATCATTTCCATACTAATGGATGAACTACCTCTTTATCCTACCATGAGAGTCCGAAGTTGAAAATATACAAATTAACAGTCAGATTCATAAAAACTTAACAAAATGAATTGACAATAGAAGAACGTTCAGTTTTTCTGCACTCCACATGAAAGTTATGGCAGAGCTATGTAAAGGAGTATCATATATGCCGAATGTTCCCGTTTCATTTGATACGAGTTGGATCAATCCGCTGACAGAACGTATGCAAGAAGATGGCCCTTGGGATAAATGGGAGCTGTTCAAGCTTACCCTGGAAGCCGAAGAAGCCATGGCTGTTCGTGAATTTGATCAGCTACAGTGCCTGAAATACCTTCCTCTCCTGTCCCCATTTCCCCATCAGTTAGAGACCGCTAAGCGTGTCCTGTTAGAAATGCGCGGACGTGCCATCCTCGCTGATGAAGTCGGTCTGGGAAAAACGATTGAAGCAGGCCTAATCATGAAAGAGTACATGGTTCGCGGTTTGGCTAAAAAAATTCTCGTTCTGGTTCCGGCTTCGCTCGTCATTCAATGGACAAAAGAGCTGCATCAAAAATTCGGCATTTCTGCTGTGGCACAAAAGAAAGAATATATGTGGCGGCAGCACGACGTCGTTGTTGCTTCAATTGATACAGCAAAAAGAGATCCTCACAGGCGTCACGTTCTCGACATCGACTACGACATGCTGATCATTGACGAGGCTCATAAGCTCAAAAATAAACGGACACGCAACTATCAGTTCGTCAAGGAGATTCGCAAAAAATATTGCCTGCTGCTAACAGCAACGCCCATACAAAACGAAATGGACGAGCTGTACAACTTGATCAATTTGCTGAAGCCAGGTCACCTTGGTCATAATTCCACCTTCTCAACCAATTACGTAGAAGGCAAACGCCAATCCAAAAACAGCGAGAAATTACGGGAAGAAATTGAAAAGGTCATGATTCGGAATAAGCGAAGCGATGGTGGCATTCAATTCACCAGTCGTCGTGTTCAGTCGATTCCGATTGACCTGTCTTCGGAAGAGATGACCTTGTACGAAGGCGTGACTCGCTTTGTTCGCGAGCAATATCAGACAGGGCTTGGCGTGGGCGGATTCAACTCTCTTGCCCTGATCACCTTGCAGCGTGAGGTCTGTTCGAGTAAGGAAGCCGCGTTTATGACGTTGTACAACATGCATCAACGTACAGGCGAGGATTCTCCGTTGCGCTCGCAGATTCTCGAGCTAGTCGAATTGATCAAGCAAATTGAGACGCATTCCAAAGCAGCGAAGACGGTTGAGCTCATACAACAAATCAACGACAAAGTGATCATTTTCACGGAGTACCGGGCAACACAAAACTACCTGCAAAAGTATTTACACGACCATGGCATCACTTCTGTCCCCTTCCGCGGTGGCTTTAAACGCAGTAAAAAGGACTGGATGACAGATCTTTTCCAAAATCGTGCGCAAGTGTTGATCGCGACAGAAGCAGGCGGAGAAGGCATCAATTTGCAGTTCTGTAATCAGGTGATCAATTACGACATGCCTTGGAATCCGATGCGGGTGGAGCAAAGAATCGGTCGCGTCCATCGTCTGGGACAAAAAAGAGATGTGCATATTTACAACTTATCAACGGTAGGCACCATCGAGGAGCATATTCTCAAGCTGCTTTATGAAAAAATCGACCTATTTGAAATGGTCATCGGTGAACTCGACGATATTGTCGAACGCCTGAATCTGAGTCATTCCTTGGAGGATAATTTGATTCAAATCATTATGGATTCCCGCTCCTCCAAAGAAATGGCATTGAAGCTGGATAATATGGGACATGCCATTCGGGCAAGCAAAATAACCAAAGCAGAGGTCCCGCTTTCTGAGGCAGCTGACCAATAGTTCCATGCTGGAAACGAAAAAAGAAAAGAGGTCTCCTGATGCAGCAACAACAGGTCAGACAATTTGTCGAGCGCTATATGGCGACGTTTTCTGCCCATATCGTCGAAGCACACCCGGAATATTTGACAGTCAAGCTCCCTGTCGAGGTGGACAAGGATATTGGCAATCGCCCTTTTTACTGGAGCTGGGTGGACAAGATGAATTTAGCATATCAGCCGTTAGTGCTCACCTTTGCTTTTCATCCGGACCGTATGCCTGAAGGGTTGCGGTCGGAGCATCTGCATCTAGGAGCAGCACGCATGCAGCAAATTTTCGCTTCAGCCAAGAAGCATGGCAGCTTTGTCTGTATGTACGAACAACAAGCAGGCATTCTTGGCAATGCCGGAAAGCGTCGCTCTACTCCTCTCGTCCCTTGGCTCGGGATTAACTTGAAGGTTTCGCTGCTTTGTGACAAGCGTCGTGACATTCTTTTGTACGTGGGGATCAATTTGCACCAGCCACGGATTGTGACTGATTTTCCTTCGTTTTTATTTCAGCTTTCCTTGACCCCGGCGATCCCCGATTACTATTACACACTGGATCGAAAAGTAACGATCCAGGAAGCACTCCAGATGGCCCAACAGGAAGTCGAGCGTACCTTGGAACAAGAAGATCAACAATGGGCGCAGGAGGCTCGTACACGTTTGACGGAAGAGTTGGCCATTTTGGAAGCGTACTATGAAGAATTGGCACGACGCGAACCACAAAATGAGCAAACCGATGAAGGTGAGGAGGAAGCACCTCTTCCTGAGCCTCTTCCTGAGCCTGATCCTGAACCAGCTGCTCCAGCTCCTGTCGAACAGACTATGACTTTTGACGAATATCGGTCTACTGGCGGGCGAATCCTCGACTTTTTACGTGCAAACGGGATTCAGGTCACCCCACGCGAAGAAATCAATCTAGCGGAATGGAAAAAAAGCACGCCAGACGAGGAAAGACAACGGCGCAAAGACGAGCTGGCTTGGCAATACGAGCCGCGAATCGAGGTTCAGTTCATCAACGGCGGCTTGTTTTATTTATCTTCCACTCCCCCACTCGTACGGTCGTCTAAATCGAAAAGCATGCGGCATCTCCCCGCATCCGGGCGAATCATGTAAAAGATCAACGAGAAAATGTGAGAGGGAAAAGACATGTTGCAACAAATCTTTTTGTCATAGCTGGTTACAATAGGAATAGGTTAAGCCTTTACAAAAGGTGGTGCATAATTGTGACCAGACGTATTCTTCCTTTATTCGCAGCTCTTCTGTCCATAATGCTGCTTTCTTTACCCGTTTCTGCGCAGGACGAAGCCAGCTGGGACCAACAATTCCAAGCACAAATTCGAGAATGGATGGATGCCATCTCAAGCCGAGACCCTCAATTCAAGCAGTGGCAGGACGCAAAGACGGACGTGCAAACGCTTGGAGCAGGTCAGCATCAATGGCTGGTGAGTATAAAAAAAGCGGACAAGCAAGTAGGCTATTTGGTCATTGGTGGGTCACCTGACTCTTCTTCGCATGAGAAGTTTGTTCTGCTTGAATATGGTGTGGGTGAATATATCTTGTTCGATGACGCCTTTGCTCCAAAAGAAATCGCAGCGGAGCCTGTCTATGACGGATTCGCTTCCCACTGGCTGATCACCCAGAAGCCAGACTCACAAATGGTCAATGCAAAAACGGGAGAGATGTATCCCACATCCTTTGAAGTTAGTCAGCCTGCCATTAACACATACGCAGGTGAAAAGCTCATACAAAATGGACAACGCCTCACACAGATGCGTATCCTAAACGCAACCGAGGCTGATCCTTTCGATCATATTGGATGGGTAAGCCAAATGAGTACACCTGGTACTGACGTATCCTGGAACCAATTGTGGCAGCAAGAGAGCAGCTCGCCAGTAACTTTGGCCGTTCCCATTCATCAGTCGCAAGTATTGGCTCCTTTTGTTGTTGGGTCCCTGCATTTGTGGAATGACCAGAATGCGTACGTTGGTGTATGGGATGAAGGCCTGCGTTTTGTCCCGTACTCGTATGCTCATCGGGTCGGACGTTTTTTCGTAAACGAAACAAGCTCTCCTGCCGAGTAACCGGTTGGAGAGCTTGTTTTTTATTCAGCGATGGTTCGTTGGAGACAGACGTTCATGTACGGCATGAAAAACTTCATTAACCGTCATTCCCTCAGCATTGATGACGGGAGCACCTGTTATCGTTTTGTTTTGATTACCCAGTACGTTGATATCCTGACCTGTAATGACAATCGCATCTACTACTTGCTGCCAGTTGCCCAGATCAACGACATCGTAACCATTTTGACGAAGCATGTTGCTCACTTCAGACAGGGAATTTTCTACCGCTACTCTCGCCATATGCACCCTCCGTCTTCGTTCATGGTAGGTTGAAGGACCGTTTATTTACGCCACAATAGTCGAATCGACATAGGAATGGCTCCAAACCAGCGAGACGACCAGGACTCTCGTGGCGTCTTACGCAAACGGCGTTCATCTTTTGGTGTATCCATGTACTGAACAAACAGTTTTGTCAGGTACTTTAAATATTCCTGAAAGGACATCGCACTTGACCTCCTTCGTACTCGCGGATTCACACCACGGCGCAAGCGCTGTCCCCACTATTGTTCCCCGCCTTGTGTTCTTTCAACCACCTGGTTCGTAATTTCCATTACGATATCCGAAAGGCTCTTTCCCGTTGTATCCACTTGAATTGGGGCGAAATCATACACGCCAGCCCGCTCTGCCATGAGTGTTCGTACCCTTGCCGCTACTCCTCCTGCAAGTAAAGGGCGGCCAGAATCATTTTCCAAACGCTTGATGAGCTCCTCTTCCGTGGCATGCAGTGCGATCACAATGCCATGGGCAAGCATCATCTCTACGTTTTGCTGCCGTAATACGGCTCCACCCCCGGTAGTTAATACCTGAGGATCTTCGTCGAGTAATTGCGCGAGGCACTTGGTCTCGACACCTCGGAAATACGCTTCTCCTTGATCAGCGAAGATGTCTGGTATGCTGCGGCCTTCACTCTCCACAATCGCATGATCCAAATCCTTGTGCTTCATTCCTAAAGAAGCAGCGAGTGCGGCTCCCACCGTGGTTTTTCCTGTTCCCATAAATCCGACCAACACCAGATTCATCATTTTGTTTCTGCCGCCTTTCCAATCGTACTGGTATTAATCTTCACTGTTTTTTGCTGCTGATTGTACTGGGTCTCATATCCCAAGGCTTTTTCAAAAAAGGAAAGTGGAACCATCGTACGTTCTTTGATTTCGATTAACGGGCTGCCTAAATCCATTCGCTTCCCATCTACAACAGCAAAGCGTTCTCGTTCCTTTATAAATACCTCGCGTCCATTTCCTTTCACGCGGATCATTTGTTTTTCTTCATCCCAGCCAATGGCTAAGCCCATTTTCTCACCGAGCTCTCGAAGCGGAATGTACACCGTATTCTGGGTTACCCGTGCCGGAATCGATGGATAAAAGCTCATGTTGTTAATGATCGTTGTGATATAGGGCTCCAATTGAACTTCGCCAAATCCAGTTTTATTCGGATTGTTTGTATGCAGGGTGAAGTATTTTGCTTCTCCTTGCAAGGTTTGTCCCAACGCCTGATCGAGATGCTCTGCGCCAATGACACTGCCATGATAATTTTGCTGGACACGCTGCAAGAAGCGTTTATAGGCATCGTCACCGATTTTGCGGCGAAGATTGTCAAACAGGAGTGCTCCTCGTGAATACCACGTCAGCTTAAACTCCTCTTCCGTAGCAAATTTCTGCAGCGGCTTGTCCAGCTTGCCATTCGGATAGCGCTCCTGCAATCTTTTGACATCACGATTGTATTCATCTAACAGCGTCGTAGCTGACTGTGCACCATATCGCTTCTGCATGTAGTGATACACGCCGAGCTCCACCAGCCCCTCATCCAGCCATCCATGAGAGGACTCCAATGTAGCCACGCTGTTGTACCACCAAAGATGTCCAACCTCGTGCGGAAGCCAATGATCGATCAGATTGTTATGATGCATATCTCTTTTGAAAATGGCGAGGTTGGCGTATTCCATCGCATACGTCGTTCCTGTACTTGTTTCTGCAATCGCGACGTGTGGATACGGCAACGGTCCATACATGTCGATGAAAGTAGGGAATACCGATTGTGCAATGGTCTTGATTCGTTCAATGTTTCCTTTATCAACCGAAGCAATATCTACTGATAAGTTCGGCGCGAATTGAATCGTTTCAATGTGATAAAGCGGACTGCCCACCAATGCAAAATTCAGCAGATTATTTGCTTGATAATGGACTTGCTGCTTACTGCCACCGACTGTCTTCGCTTGCCCTCTGCCCCATGAGCTGACCCATTGGTAGCCTTGTGGCGAGGTAAAGGACACATCGTAATCCGCATAGTGGTAGACGAATGGATCACCAAAATCTACTCGTTGCGGCGGTTCATACCAAACACCCTTTTGATTTTGGGCACCGAGCATCGGGTACCATGTAGTCAGCGTCCAGATATCGTCTTTCACTCCAAAACGTGTGCCTCTACGCGGAACCGGGTTCTCAAACTCAATAGTCAAGGCGCCACGAAGCTCGCTCCCCAATGGATTTGCCAGCTTCACGAGCGATTGTCCACGTTCAAAAGATAGTGGCTTGTCTTTGTAGCGAATAGACTTCACCGTCATTTTGTTCCACAGATAGTCGTAAATATACAGTCGCACATCTGGTGTTTTCGGGTTGTCAAACTCCAGGGTCATTTTTCCGGTTATTTTTGCTTCAGACGTATGTAATTCAGCTTGAATCTTATATACAGGGTTCAAGTCCTTTACATAGGAAGCCAACGGAGGATCGTACGAAAATGGATCGACGAACGCTGGTTCCTCCTTAGGGGTTGTATTCATTGCAATAATTTGTGAAATTGCTGGCCAATACGCGATAACCCCAACAGATCCAAAAAAAACGAGGATGGTTACACATACGAGCAAGCTTGTTTTATGTAGTGATTTCATTGACAGCCCCCATATAATCAATCGCCCGGCGGCAGGCGCAATCTATTTTTTCATTGTAGCAAATATATGTCAAACTGAGTAGAAATTCAGGAGATTCGGTAGAGAAAACGAAAAAAAGCCGCCACTCATTTTATCGTAATGATTGGCAGCTTTCTTTAGCTATTACCACGTTTCGTACATAATTTTTCCGGTCTGGCTAAGATCATAGCCCCCAACTGCTTCCAATTCCTTTTGAAAAGGCTGCGATCCGAGCACTTCAAGAACAGCTTGAATGAGTGGTTCGTTTTCCTTGTTTTTCAACAGGACGAGGTCATAGCGCTCGCGAACAGTTGGCACAAACTCTACGCCTACGAGTGAGGCTGCCTTTTCAATCCCAACTCCGACGTCTGCCTCGCGTCGTGCCACTACCCCTGCTACTGCAAGGTGATTCGACTCTTCCCGATCGTATCCTATCACTTGGCTCCCCACAATTCCTGCCAGTCGAAACTGCTCCTCAATTAACGTACGTGCACCCGATCCTTTTTCCCGATTGACCATTCGAATGCCCGGCTTGGTAAAATCTCCCCATGCTTTGATCTGCTTCGGATTACCTGCCTGAACGTAGAATCCAGCCCACCGCGACAGCATGTTCACGACAACAAAGCGATGCCCGCACATAATACGGCGAATATACGGGATGTTGTATTCGTTCGTATCGCCATCGTACAAATGCGTACTGACAATATCCGCCTTACCCATATACATGGCCACGAGGCTATTCAGAGAACCTACATAGGAGCGTAGCGGTCTATATGCTTGATCCTTTTTCTCCAAATGACCAGAGAGCAAATCCAGGCTGACATCCTGTCCACTGATAATAATAGTACGACCTGTACCAGCTGGCTCATGTCCTTCGGGCTGCTGAGCTTGTCCTGTCGGCGGAATACTAACCGCTGAGGCTTGTCTATACTCGCCCTTCGCCTTTGCCTTGTAGGCTTCGAGATCGCTTTCGTCGACACGCATTTGCCGACCAACGCGATAGGCAGGCAGCTCTCCTTTTTTAATCAGATCGTATACCGTCAGCTTGGAAATACGTAAAATTTTTGCTATCTCTTCGGTCGTATAAGAATTTTGTTGACTCATGTCCCGCCTCCGTTATCTCCTTTGCTATATTTTCAATCAAGTTTCGTAAAATCGCAATTGATTATTCATTATGAATCAATATAATCTAGTTATATCCAGTTATATTTAATTATAACTAAACATAATCATGGAGGTCTTTTTTATGAAGAAGCACTGGTTTGCTCTATGGGCAGCATTTTGCTTGATACTCACCGCGTGCTCGACTACGCAAACGGCTCCGCAGGCAAGTGTGCCTACAGTAACAGCAGCAGCTAAGATTGATCTCACGATTTCTGCAGCTGCCAGTTTGACTGATGCCTTGAATGAATTAAAAACCCAATACGAAGCTGACAACCCGGGAATTGACCTCACCTTTAACTTCGGAGGCTCCGGCAAACTCGCGACACAAATTACGCAAGGCGCTCCCTCTGACGTATTCTTGTCTGCAAGTAAAAAAGATATGGATGGTCTCGAGGAAAAGCAGCTGATCGTCAAGGACACACGTCAGGATTTCACCGGAAACTCCCTCGTTCTCGTTACTGGAAGCACGAGCCCTGTTGCCATCACTTCTTTTGAAGAGCTAAACAACACCGCTATCAAGCATATTGCCGTTGGTGAACCGGAGACAGTTCCAGCAGGACGATATGCCAAGGAAACATTGGATTCACTGAAAATGTGGGAGTCGTTGTCGACACAAATGGTGTTTGGGAGCGACGTCCGTCAAGTATTGACCTTCGTGGAATCAGGTAACGCTGAAGTAGGTATCGTTTATTCCAGTGATGCTGCTGCCTCAAAAAAGGTAAAGATATTGGCGACAGCCAAGCCGGAATGGCACAAGCCCATTGTTTATCCAGGTGCAGTGGTTAGCGCATCGAAGAATCCAGATGCTGCAAAAGCTTTCCTTACCTACTTGACAAGCGACAAAGGAAAAGTGATCTTACAGAAGTACGGATTTCAATAATCATTACCCACCGAACCGAAGCTAACGCTCGTTTTCGGTGAGCCCAATCATGATCAAAGCGGAGGTGGCAAGCGTGATCGAAACAAATCTTACTCCTTTGATGCTCTCTCTAAAAGTAGCTGCGCTCTCCACCTCCTTTGTATTCGTCCTCGGGATGGTTGCAGCCAGATGGATGACACAAAAGGATTTTTGGGGGAAAAATGTGCTGGAGTCCTTTTTTTTGCTTCCGCTTGTTCTCCCGCCCACCGTTGTCGGCTTTGGATTGTTGATGCTTTTCGGAAAGAACGGGTTTCTCGGCAAGCTATTGCAAGAATGGTTTAACATTACCGTCGTCTTTACGCTGACAGGAGCGGTCATTGCCTCTATTGTCGTTTCGTTTCCGTTGATGTATCAGAGCGCAGTGGCAGCCTTCACAGGAGTTGATCGTCGTTTGGAGAATGCCGCCCGTACGATGGGCGCTTCCGAATGGCGACTATTCTGGACCGTTAGCTTTCCGTTGGCTTGGCCTGGCCTATTGGCTGGGTTTGTTCTTTCTTTTGCCCGTGGTTTAGGGGAGTTCGGTGCCACCCTCATGCTGGCAGGCTACATCCCTGGAAAAACCGATACGATTCCCGTTGCCATTTATTTTGCCGTCGAGGCTGGTCAAATGGACAAGGCACTGTTCTGGGTTATCATCATAGTTTCCTTGGGTATGGGAACGACTCTTTGGCTGAATTGGTGGAGTCGTCGTAATGTGCGCAGGTACGCCAATCAAAAATAAGGCAGGTGAATAGTAAATGCTCACAGTTGACATTCAGAAGCGTTTGCCTGATTTTTTATTGGATGTTTCCTTTTCGGTACAAAAAGAAATTGTTGTGTTGTTCGGACCTTCCGGCTCTGGCAAAACAACGATATTAAACAGTATTGCAGGTCTCATCCATCCTGATACTGGTGTCATCCAGCTAAACGAGCACGTCTTTTATCGGGAGGGACAGAAACCACTCCCTGTGCAAAAGCGCAACATCGGATACTTGTTCCAGGATTATGCGCTCTTTCCTCACATGACGGTCGAACAAAATATTCGCTATGGCTTAAAAAAGGGTCATGAGCTGAATTTGGAACCATTGCTGTCCACGGTAGGAATCGATCAACATCTGCAAAAATACCCTCACCAATTATCTGGGGGACAAAAGCAAAGGGTCGCTCTCGTGCGTGCGCTCGCAACAGAGCCTGCGATCATGCTTTTAGACGAGCCTTTGTCTGCGTTGGATGCTGATACGAGGATGCAATGCCAGGATGAAATACTTCGCCTTCACGCTATGTGGAATATTCCTTTTCTCTTGGTCACACACGATCGAGAAGAGGCAGAGAAGCTGGCTGATGTGATTCTGATGATAGAAAACGGCAGAATCATGGAGCGAAAACACGAAAAAAGCCATACAGCAACGTCCATTTCCCGTTAAAAGGGATGGCATTGCTGTATGGCTTTATTATTATCGAGCGGTAATTGGTTCGATTTTTACATCATTTTGCTTTGCCCATTTATGCACTTCGCCCAGGAACTGCAATACGTCATGGCTCTCGTGATGGACGCATAGCGTATCGGCAGCCAAGTCGATGTGCTCTCCGTTGACCGTCTTCACTCGTTGTTTTAAAACGAGCTGGCGCGTCTGCTCCATGCGCTCTTCCTTGCTGATCAGCACGCTTCCTTCCAGATCACGTGGGGCTAAGCGACCATTTGGCAGGTAGGCACGCTCTGCAAATACTTCTTCTGCTACTTGCAAGCCATGTTCCAAGCCTGCCTCAACGAGCTTGCTGCCAGACAGTGCATAGAGAATCAGCTCTTCATCAATGTCCGCAATCGCCTGAACTACCGCTTCGGCAAGCTCTGGTCGCTCTGCTGCTTCGTTATAGAGGGCACCATGCAATTTCACGTGGTGGAGCTCCCCTCCTAGTGCCTTTGTCGTACCAGCCAATGCTGCTACTTGATACAGCACCAGCTCATACACTTCATTGACAGACAGATTCATCGAGCGACGTCCGAAGCCTTGAATGTCTGCATAACCGGGATGTGCCCCTATTTTCACATTGTGCTTAAGTGCGGCTTCGATCGTTCTGCAAATAATATGTGGATCACCTGCATGCAATCCGCAAGCAATGTTGACGGAGGTGATCCATTTCATAATCCCCAAGTCCTCTGATTGTCGGCCTCTGCTGAAGCCCTCTGCCATGTCGCAGTTAATATCCAGCTGAATCATGTATGCCCACCTTTCCTTCACCATCTATCGTCATTTGAAAACGCATTCATACGCGTGGCTTCTCGTTTTCTTCATTTTAGCATACCATGTACACAAGTCTAACAAAAGGAAAAAAGCTGCCGAAAAATGGCAGCTTGATAACAACTTATGTCGAACCAACGGTCGCTTGGCTTCCTTCTTCTGTCATCATCGTCTCTGCTAGTGCCATTACCTGGTTCTTTTCTTGTTTATAATCGTATTCCTTCGCCTTATCTGGTCGCGCATTGTTGTACTCTACCGGGATCTCATGGCGATGAGAACGTTCGATTTTCGTTACGAAATGCAGCTTTTCCATTATGCGAATCGTTTCGTCCAATAAATTGGCATCCACATACATCGAAACGTAATTTAACCGCTTGGAGATGTAATGAATGGTGCCAAATTTGCGTAAATTTTTGGCGGCACGCGTGTTTTTTACCCACACGGCGACCCCAAGACGTCGCTCTCTCATGTTTTGCCGTTGGTCTCCTTCCCAATCATGGTATACTTACTAATGAAAGGCTATTACAGAAAGGAATCGTGGTCTAATGCTGGCTACGTTTTATCATCAATTCGAGGAAGCGCTTCACCGAGAAAAAATCGTGACCAATAGCAGTTGGCGAACATATGCAGGCCAGCGCTTTTTCTATGTATGCAGTACGCTCCCTGCCCCTTTGCTGACTAAGCAGCTCATGGAGACAGGAGAGCGCCTGACCACTGACACCAAATTAAAACCAGAATGCATTTACGTGCGTTCTGATGATACGCAGCATGTGTATCGCTTCCGCTTTCGCGTACCTGACGAAAAGCAATTTTGCTGTGGCAACCTTTGCGAAGACTGTTTTCTGCTGCGTGAAAAGTCGTCTTGATTAGGCGTGAATTACGATGGCTTTTTCGTACTGCATCCGCAGCTTCCACCTGTTCCGCAGCCACTTCCCTGCGCCTCTAAAAATGGATTATTGCTCGGTACCTTGATCGTATTCGATACGGAATGAGCAATCGTTCTGCTCACCTGGTACAAGAGTTCATCCAAGGCATCCTCTGCACGCTTGAAAGCCTGTACGGAATCCCGTAGTTCAATGTTTCGCTTCAGTTCCCGTACTTCTTTGGATATATGATTGTAATCCGGGTGATACTTCCCGAACCGTTGCACATCTTCGTACTGTTCCTTCTTAGCCTCGAATACGACGAGCAGACGCTGTACTTCCTCATCTGCCTCCATTTGGCGTTTGGCCTCCAAATATTGCGAGACCTCGCGCGACTGGTTAATCATCGTAGAGAGCTCATGAGACTCCATTATCAACTGCGTCATATCCACAGCTTCCAATGTTTCCATAGAGCGAGACCTCCTTTCGCCGTAAAGCTTTAAAAGCTTGCGTCCTTCCTGATTGTATCACGATGCACACCCTTAGTACAGATATTCGGGCACTACAATGCGCACTCGCTCGATATTGTCTAGTCGGTAACACTGTTTTCCACCTTGACCAGCAAGCGTAACCATCCAGTACCCCATTTCCAGCCGTACCTCTGTCGGCAGCCCCCGCTGCTTTTCATTACCACTTTGCTGAATCTCAACCTCGAGCTTTAACTCCATTGCTCGCTTGAACAAATCCCGCATCGATTGCGGATGATACGATTGGAAATGCTTCGTCCACATTTTGGGTAGTGCCGCGATTTGCGGCATAGCTTCACTTTGCTCGGGGAACGTGTTTTCAATGGCATATCCGTCCCATGGCCGTTCAATAAGAAGCAGCCCTTTATTCCCCGCCTGACTGTTTTTTTGCTGTCCGAGCTCTTTACCCGAGCTAGCAACATGTGACAGTACTTGCGGCTCGTAGCCAAAGTGACGGAGTAAATTGACCAACTCTTTTTCCTGCGAGAACGAAATCAAAAACGCAGTCGGCGATATGACTTGTGTAAGAAATGGAAGAAAGTCTGGAATATCACGCCATTCCTCCAGAAACCCAGCATGTGCCGTCCGCACGAGGAAGTACGGCTCCAATTGAATCTGCTTGGCTGTTTTGGCCCATTGGCTTACGACCTCAATCAAGCCCTCAGGCAACGGATGAGCACAGGAGGCTCGCAGCTTTTCCACGATCTGCTCTTCTGTCCCTCCTTGCGCCAAATACGTTTGCAAGAGCCGTGCTTGCAATTCCCCGCGAATCAATTGCCCATCGAATTGAAGCTGGCAAAATCTGCTGATTTCCCATACATCCTGAAGCGGCACGAGTGGAGGGATCGTGATCGCACCTGTCGGATCAACAAACCAGCCTTCCTCCGATGATAATCGCGGCAAGCTGCTCCACCGCCAATAAAGCTCTTGCTCTTCATCCATTCCGAGCTGAACCCAGCCCAAGCCTAACAGCAAATGCAGCCATTGCTCTACGATCACCGCGTCCGCATTTTCGGGTAAAATGAATCCCACATCTTTTAGCATGCTCAATTGCTCACGAATGGAACACCACTGCTCTAATGGAGCCTGTCTCATCAGCTGAACAAAAAACTCCCACCAGTCCCCATGAGGCAAAAACTGTTCAATCACGAGCTGATACATCTCTTCCCACCGTACGTGTTGCGGCTGCTGCAGCCATTGCTTGGTTCGATACGGGTCGATCACAAGTTCGCGCTCGTCCCTGTGTACCAAGCCCAGCCGCAGCGCGATATCAAGAGCAATAGTCAAGGATAAGCCCTCTCTACGTTCCTGACCGAGGGGAGGGATCACGATTCCTTTCACATGCTCGTCAGTCAGGGATAGCTGCGGCAGCATTTTTTGCGACATCCTGCGATGGATACTTCCTTTTTGCGTAATCGGAATCTGGTTGTCTCGAACAAACAACAAAAGCCCAAAAAGATCCAGATGTATCCCTCTGCCTGCTGATATATAATAAGGGAGCGTTTTTGAAAGAGTAACAAAAGCTCGGGAGTCTTCCGGGAGCAATTGATTCGTCAGCTGCTCACGAACCTCTTGCGGCATCAAATAGCCAATTTCACTCCACATTTTACGTACAGTCAAAATCAGTCCAAGTCGCCGCAATTTCGTCAAGCCGACCGACAGATGTCTGTGCTCTTTCGCAGTTTCACGTTCCCAAGCTCGCTTGCTAAAAAAGCCTCTCGTCGCACTGGTTACGAAAAGCCGGATAACGGCTCGTTCCAAGTCATCTGCCTGTTCCCATACTTGATCGATGAAATCAGGGTCCAATAATCTCGATGATAATTCTTGCTCTTCGGCAATCTTATATCGTTTGGTTTGTTCTTGTAGAATCGCTTGTCGCGTTGATTCGGACAGGTATTCCAGCGAATCCTTCACACGCACGCCTGTCACCTCGGTTTATATGTTGTTCGATTCATTACTTTTACAATTGGGAGGGGTATACATGATACAAGTATTTCCTGGTTTGCTGTTGTCTGCAACCTTGGCATTAACGGGTACGCAAGTCTTGTCACCTCAACATCCTACCGTATCTGCGCCTGTGGCGAAAGAGGCTGTACAGACAGACGCTTCCTACGAGGCAGTGGCAGCTCCTTATCCTCCTGCCGTGCAGGAAGCATTAAAGAAGGTTCGTAAAAATGGCGGACACACCATTGTTCGTGCCAATGGAAAATCATATGTAGTCGTAGGTGCTGGACAGCGCCCTACAGGAGGATATCGTTTAGTAGCGGATCAAGTCAAGCGGACAGGCCCTCATGCCTTCGCCGTCCACGTTCGTGTACAAGCACCAGCTGCCGGTTCGATGAAAACCCAAGTGATCAGCTATCCGACACTGGTCATCGCCCTGCCAGACCAGCAAGCAAAAGTTAGTGTGCATATGCGCTAGCCTACAAAAAAGCCGACAGTTCGAATGCCACAAGGCGTTTCGAAGTCGGCTTTTTTCCTTCTTACCAACAGGTAACCTCGTTTGTCAGGGCTTTACCTCTATGGAAAAGCTCTCTGAAACGCCATACGAATCGTGGTTATTATGAGCCAATTCTACCTTGACCTCATGCTTGCCAGTCGGGATGTCCTTCATGACATAGCTAGACTCAAATACTTTCGCTATCTTTTTGCCGTCGAGGTAGAGATGAACATGACCTTCTCCGTGTTTGTTTTCCTTCCCCATATTTTCAAGGGAAAAAGAGAAGTTCGTGACGGCGATTTTGAGCTGCAAATCATCTTTTTCAAGGGTATGCGTCACAGCCAGTGTCGGCGCTGCTTGATGAGCGTGTGACTCTTCTGCTGCCACTTCGGTTTGTGCCTGTTGATTCGCGTACACAAACCATTCCACACCAGCCGCAATCGCAATCAACAGAAACAATCGGAAAAGAAATTTTTTTGTTTTCACCGGAGCTACTCCCTTCCAAAATGAGTCTTACCCCAGTGTGCCCGACTCCTGATTGGTTCATTCATCCAGTTTCCTACCTGATAGAACCTTCACGCCATACATAATCAGCTTTTCCATCGGTAAGATTAACCACAAGATCCTGTAGGGAGGTCATTGGCTACATATGAATACACGGAATGAGACTCTTTCTATCTTTGCATTAGGAGGCGTATATGAAATCGGCAAAAACATGTACGGGATTCAATACGGGGATGATATTGTTCTCATTGATTGTGGCTCGAAGTTCCCGGATGAAAGTTATTTAGGAATTGATCTGATCATACCGGACATTAGTTATCTATTAGAAAATCAGGAAAAAGTCCGAGCCTTGATCGTCACGCACGGTCATGAGGATCACATCGGGGGCATTCCGTATTTTTTACGACAATTGAACGTCCCTGTTTACGGTACCCGGTTAACCTTGGGCCTTATTGAACTAAAGCTGAAGGAGCATGATCTGCTGCATCAAACAACGCTCATCTCCATCGATCGTCACTCTACCATTTCATTAGGATCACTCACGATCAGCTTTTTTCAAACGAATCATAGCATTCCGGATTGCTTGGGTGTCGTATTTGAGACAAAAGCAGGTTCTATTGTCCATACCGGAGATTTTAAATTTGATTTAACTCCTGTCCATAAGCAATCACCCGATTTGCACAGGATGGCTGAAATCGGCCAGAAGGGTGTATTAGCGTTATTGTCGGAGAGTACGAATGCCGAGCGTCCGGGTTTTACGCCATCGGAAAAACATGTCGGCGATCGTCTGTTGGAGGCCTTTGGAAAAGCACAGCAGAAAATTTTTGTCTCCACGTTCGCTTCCAATGTATACCGCTTGCAGCAAGTCATTGATGCCGTACAAGCGACGAATCGAAAGCTTGCTTTACTGGGCCGAAGTATGGTCAATGTGGTCAAAATCGCATCGGAGCAAGGCTATTTACATATCCCGGAAGACATGCTGGTGGAGATAGAAGAAGTGAACGAGCTCGACCCATCTCGTGTCGCTGTCCTCTGCACCGGAAGTCAAGGCGAACCCATGGCCGCTTTATCTCGATTGTCGACCTCCGGGTATCGGCACGTGAAAGTAGAACGCGGCGATACGGTCATCCTCTCTTCTTCTCCCATTCCAGGGAACGAACGGAATGTAGCACGCATCGTCGACAACTTGTTTATCATGGGTGCAAACGTTATCTATGGCTCTGGGACAGGCATGCATGTGTCCGGTCATGGCTTCCAAGAAGAGTTGAAGCTCATGCTCACTCTCATGAAACCGCAATTCTTTATCCCCATTCACGGTGAGTATCGGATGCTCCATCAACATCGCCTGTTGGCTGAGTCCATCGGCGTTGATTTCGAATCCATTTTTATTGTGAATAACGGTGATGTCGTGGATATTCAGGATGGTGTAGCGGTGCAGGAAAGAAAAATCCCTGCTGGAAATACCTTGGTGGATGGATTAGGCATTGGTGATGTCGGGAATGGAATATTACGGGATCGAAAGCATCTTTCCGAAGATGGGATTCTCGTGGTTGTGGTGACGCGAAGCAAAACCGACGGCAAGATTTTATCAGGGCCAGACCTGATTTCCCGCGGCTTCATCCATGCTCCCGAATCAGAGGGTCTGTTGGAAGAAGCGACTCGCATTGCTTCCGAAGTGATCACCAATTTGCAGGAAGCCAATGTGAGTCAGTGGAACCGCTTGAAGCAAGGAATCAGGGAATCGATTGGGAAATTTGTGTATGCCAAAACAAAGCGCAGACCCATGATCCTGCCGATTATTATGGATGTGTGAAAGAAAAAAAGAGAGCTTACCGGCTCTCTTTTTGCTATCAAAATATTTTCTTCGCATCCCGCTCTTCCTTCAATATCTCTACAGCCTCTCGAAAACGCATGGAGTGAACGACTTCCCGCTCCCGCAAAAACTTCAAGCTATCCTGCAAATCAACATCATCCGTCATGTCGATAAGCCATTGATACGTAGCGCGAGCTTTTTCTTCGGCGGCGATATCCTCGTACAGGTCGGCGATTGGATCGCCCTTGGCAGCGATATAGGCAGCCGTCCATGGCACACCACTGGCATTGTTGTAAAAGAGAGCCCGATCATGATTGGCGTAATGGTCACCCAGTCCCGCTTCCTTCAGCTCTTCGACCGTCGCGTCTTTGGTCAGCTTATACACCATGGTGGCAATCATCTCGAGATGCGCGAACTCTTCGGTAGCGATATCTGTCAACAATCCGACCACTTTATTCGGGATCGTATATCGCTGGTTCATATAGCGCAGAGCGGCGGCCAGCTCTCCATCTGCCCCTCCGTATTGCTCGATTAAATATTTCGCCATTCTTACATCACACTTACTGACACGAACCGGATACTGCAGTTTTTTTTCATAGATCCACATCGGTTTCGTTATCCCTCTCTTCTACACTTGCCAAGGCCATGGATCATCATTCCACTGCCACGGATAGCCTGAATAGCTGCGGCCAAGATTTTGCAGAGGCCCGTACAATTTCTCATATTCATTTGCTAAAACCCAACGCTGCTCGGTTAAATCGTTAAACTGTTGGAGCGCATTCTGATCGGTCGGATGCGTATCTAAATAGAGGCTGAGCTCTACCAGCACAAAATCGATCGCTTGGAGCTGTTCAAGCAACGCGTAATATTGCTTGTCGCCAAATCTATTTTCAGCTGTCATGAGAGCCCCTCCTCCCTAAATGACTCAGTCTGGGATCATAGGGACTAAAAAGTGCCGGCCATAATGTACCTAATTTCAACGCTTCCATCGGGCTGTATTGCGGCAAGTTCTCCGGCTGAAATGTCATGAACAATTGAGGGGGCACCTGGTACGTCTTTACCCGAATCGGCGGACAAGGATCGAAGGGACCAACGTAGGGATAATAGTCGCGTGTTTGCGAATGCAATGCCAATATCCTCCTCCATCTTGCAATTTCGCTTCTTCATGACTACTTTATGCTGCCCACCCAGTAGGCGTGATTGATGCCCCCAAATAAAGAAAACCGCTCTCCCTAAAGGAAAGCGGTCAATCATTATCTTTACGATTCCACCTGTCCAGACCATTTTGCCATGCCACCATCCAGGTTCGCTACGTCTTTGTAGCCATTATCAAGAAGAAGATTCCCGCTCTCCACTCCCATTCTTCCGGTATGACAGACGAATACGACTTTCTTGTCTTTGGGGATCGTCATATATTTCTCATTGATTTCTGCAAAAGGAATATTGATGGCATTGGGTACTCTGCCTTTTTCGAACAATTCAGGCTCGCGCAGGTCCACAATCACCATGTCTTTTTCATCCGTCATCCATTGTGTCAACTGGTTTGAATCAATGATTTGCAAAGTCTTCGGGTTCCAAAATACAAAGGCAACAACAGCTAGTACGACTAACAGCGAGCTCGCTATCCATATCTTCCTCATTTTCTTCACCTCTATGTTTTGTATCTAGTTGCTTACTTACCAAAAAGCCAAAAAGTCTGAAATACCGAGAAGGACAAATACGATCCCTGCTAATTTTTGCGTTGCTGCACCTAATTTCCTCGTTTTCTTCATGATAGAGGGGCTATCACTTACTACAGCTACCAGTAACAAAACGATGAGCAGCGGCAGCGCAGTACCAAGAGCAAACACAGTCGGAACAACAGGTCCGAAAGAGCTGGCGAACATCAAGGGCATTGTCAGCCCAAAGAAGAGCCAAAACATCGTCGGACAAAAACCGAGTGAAAAGGCAACGCCCAGCAAAAAGGACTGCGTCTTCCCTTCAAATCGCTCTGAAAACCGCTTCATCTTTTCCTCGATTGATTGTGTATGTAAAAAGGGCAGGCGAATCCACCCGATTAAGAACAATCCAATTAGAATAAACATTGGCGCTAATAATTTTCTCGCCCATTGAAATAAGGGAATCGCTTGTGTAGAGAGCTGTTCGCCAAAAGCAAATACGATTGCACCTAAAGCGGAATAAACGACTGCTTTGCCAAGGATGAACATCCACACATGACCACGCAATCCACCTTTGACGACGACATTTTTCCCGAACACTGTAAAAGCAGCTACATTCCCTGATAGCTGGCACGGTGCAAATGCCCCAACGATACCAAGCAACAATGCCCCAATCAACGGTGCTTGCTCGCCCATTCCATAATACATATCGGAAAACGGCTTACTGATCCATGCTCCATATTGATACAAATACGAATACCAATCCATGCTTCTCCTCCGAATTGTCCTTCCTTTTCATTTATTTTACAGGAAGGATGTGAGGAAAATATGAAGAAAGTTATCCCGTCACTTGCAAGGTCCCCATCATGCCACTTTCTTTGTGGCCAGGGATCGTACAATAAAACTCATAGGTGCCTTCCTCTAATGCCTTCCACACCGTTTGCACGGACTCTCCTGGTTTGGCGTGCAAATGAACGACGCCCTCCGTCTTGGCTCCATGTTGATGCTCCGTGGTTGATTCCGAAACGGTCACGATTTTTCCATGTGATACAACCTCGATATCGTGCTCCACATTGCCGTCATTTTGAAAGACGACTTTGATCTCGGTATTTTTTTTCACCGTAAATTGATTCGGTTTATAGGAAAAGTCGACGGCTGTGAGACTTATGGCTGACGTCCGATCACCTGCCGAAAGCGACGAGGCAGGAAACGGTAATGATTGAAACCAGAAGAATACGGCCAGCAGCAAAACAGCTGGTGTACCCGGATGATGGAAGTACTGCGACCACTTCGTATCTTTTTGGTTCGAATCAATCAGCTTGGCTACGAGAAGCATACATACGGTATAAAGCATAACGAAAACAAACAGGAGCGGCTCTACTTTTTCACCGGGAACCATCTCGCCTAGCATGGCACCCATCATCCCCCCCATGACGCCCGATAAGATTCCTTCCACAATACTCAGAATCGACAAAGGAATTCCGATCAGAAAACCAGATAGCCCACCTGCCAGCATTCCCCACATCGTTGATACATACAGGTCTCCTCTATAAACGTCTCCCAGGATCAATCCACCGATCAGACCAATCATCATGCTGACAGACATCGTGCTCATCATGCCTTGCATATGATCGATTCGATCCCTTCGCCGCCAAATAAACCAAGTGAAGCAAACGTATGCGAAAACGACGTAGATCAGGACCTGATACACCGCGCTCAAGATACCACCCCCGAGTATATTTCCTCATTTGTAAAGTATGTCCCACGTAAGAAAAATAGGACAAATCAAATGATAAAACCCCCTGACTTCTGTCGAGAGGGCTCACTAATACTCTAGTTTGCATGCCTATTTGCAGCCGCTGAGCTCTCATTTTCCCCGTGGTGATGGATACAAGACACATAGTGGTCTGACGAGATTCGCTCTAGCATGGGTACAGTCTTCTGGCAGTTGTCAACCTGGTGCGGACAACGGACAAGAAAAGGACATCCCGTTTGTATTCCTTCGTTCTGTACTTCCCCGTCTAAGATCAACTCTTGTCTATGTTTGAGGAAATGATTAAGATCGGAAACTACGGCAACGAGCGCGCGTGTATAAGGGTGAGACGGATTATATAGAATCTCATGCGTCGGTCCGATTTCGACGATATTTCCTTGATACATAACCGCGATTCGATCACACATGTAGGCAGCTGTCGAGAGGTCATGGGTGATGAACAGCATCGTCAGACCCATTTCCTCTTTCAACGATTTTAAAAGCTGTAAAACACCCATTCTGACAGACACATCCAGCATGGAAGTCGGCTCGTCGGCAGCTACGAATTTCGGCTTTAAAATGAGCGCACGAGCAATGGCGATCCTTTGCCGCTGTCCCCCGCTCAGCTGATGCGGATATCGCTGCAGGAAGCTTTCGGCTGGTCGTAGCTCGATATGATTGAGAATTTGAATGACCTGTTCTCTCTTCGCTTCAAATGTACTTTCTTTGTTATGTGCATGGAGTGGCTCCATCAAAATCTCAAGAATGGTCATACCCGGATTTAATGAATCGTACGGGTCTTGAAAAATCATTTGCATTTCTTTTCGAATTCCTCGTACTGCCCGCTCCCCCAATTGACATAGGTCTTGCCCATCAAAAAGAATCTTGCCTGAGGACTCTTTGGTGAGTCGCATAACCATTCGGGCGGTCGTTGTTTTTCCACACCCGCTCTCCCCAATGATCCCGAGAATCTCCCCTTTTTTAATCGAGAAATTCACATTGTTTACCGCATAGACCGTCGTCTTTTTGCTACGAAAAAACGCTCCCTGCTTCTTTTCGAAGCGTTTGACCAGGTTTTGCACCGTCACCAAATCATCGTTCGATTGAGACTTTTGTGTATAGGCCATGTACTACCCTCCTACAAAACAGGATACAAAATGCCCCTCTTCCACTTCTCGTGGTGGAGGTAACTCTACCTTGCATCTTTCTTGCGCATGCTGGCATCTCGTATGAAATCTGCACCCTTTTGGCGGGTTAATGAGTAACGGCACTGTCCCCGGAATCGACGTGCACTCTTTGTTTGGGTCATTAATATCTGGCGTGGCAGCGAGTAAGCCTTGTGAGTAAGGATGCCTTGGGTTGCGAAGCAATTGCTCGGTTGTCCCCCATTCCACTATCTTGCCCGCGTACATAATGGCGATCCGTTCACAGATCGCTGTAACCATCGGCAAGTCGTGAGAAATGAGGATAATCGACAGGTCCATCGATCGTTGCAAATCCTTGATAATCGCAATGACTTGTGCTTGGGTCAAAACATCCAGCCCGGTCGTCGATTCATCTGAGATGACGACCTGCGGATTACAGGCTAACGCCATCGCAATCGCTACACGCTGCTTCATTCCTCCGCTGAATTCATGCGGATACGATTTGCGCCTTTGCTTTGGAATCCCGACCATTTCCAACAGTTTCTCCGTTCGTTGGATCGCCTCTTCCATCGATATTTTTTCATGTAACAAGATCGCCTCAATGATTTGTTCCCCGACCGTAAACACTGGATTTAATGCATTCATCGCGCTTTGGGGAATGACGGAAATCGCTTTCCAGCGAAGCTTTTCAATTTGCTCTACGGGTGCCTGCAATAAATCGACGCCACCCAGCATGGCTTTCCCACTTATGACCTTACCTGGGTACTCGAGCAATCGCAGAATGGATTGAATTACGGTGGACTTCCCGCAGCCAGACTCCCCGATCAGCCCCAGCATTTCGCCCTTCTCCAGGTGAAAGCTGACATCCTCAACCGCTTCTACCACACCATTTGCCGTAAAAAAGTGTGTGTGCAAATTTTCTACGACGAGTACTTTATTCATGGAGAGTCACCCTTTCCGCAGTCGAGGATTAAAGATTTGTTCCAGAGAGTAGCCGGCAAAAGCAAAGCCGATCACGAGTGCAGTGATTAATACGCCTGGGGGCAGGATCCACCATAGCCATGCATCCGTTAAAAATGCGCTTCTCGCCTGCGCATAATACAGAGTCGTACCCCAGCTCTTATTCAAGGGATCGCCCAACCCCAAGAAACTGAGGGAAGCCTCCAGCAAGATGGCATTGCTCGCAGCCATAATGAATTGCGATAAAGCGATGGGAACGACCCCCGGCAAAATGTGCCGAAACATCACAGTAGGAACACTGCTGCCAATCGATCGAGCAGCCTCCACGAACCCTTTCGTTTTTATCGTCAGGACCTGTGAGCGAACCACCCTGGCAGGAGATGCCCAGGTCAATACGGTAATGACGAATATGAGATTCCAAAAGCTCGGACCGATAAACGCCGCAAGCAAGATCATCAAAGGTAAAAAAGGCACAACAAGGACTAAATCTACCAGCCTCATTAAGGCAGAGTCGATCTTTCCCCCGAAGTAACCGGCAACGATCCCCACAAGAGAGCCAAGCAAGATAGAAAGTAACGCCGCCAAAATACCAATCGTTAATGAGATTCGCGAGCCGTATATGAGTTCGCTAAAGATGTCTTGTCCGACATCATTGGTACCGAGTAAATAATCTCCGCCTGGCGGAAGAAATGGCGCGGCGACACGTTCATCCGGGTCAAAAGGTGCTACGAAAGGTGCTGCTAGTGCCACGATCACAAACAGGAGAAGGATGATGGTACCAATTGCCCCGAGGCGACTCGATTGAAAGATGGTCCAGTACTGCAGCCATTTGCCTTTATCCATTGTTCCTTCCCACCTTTGGATCGAGAATCGGGTATACGATGTCTGCCAGGAAGTTGGCGATGACGACGCTCAGCGTAATAATAAGAAATGCAGCCTGTATCACGGGATAGTCCCTGCTTAAGACGGCCTCAAACATCAGTCTGCCGATACCGGGATAGGCAAACACAGTCTCGATCACAGTCGCCCCTCCAAAAATATTACCCAGACTGAGCATAAAGACTGTAGCTACAGGGAGTAACGCATTTCGCATGGCATGCCGGTATTTGATCATTTTTTCTTTGACGCCTTTGGCTCTTGCCATCATAATGTAATCCTCGCCCAGCACGTTCAGCATCGAATAACGCATCGTCATATAGGTCGTCGTAACGGTAATCAATACGAGCGTTACCAGCGGCAATACGAGATGATGGGCAATGTCCGTAATCCTGTCGATGCCGGTCAGATTGCTCCATGCCGTCTGCGCCCCAAAGATTGGGAAGAGTCCCCATTGTGCTGCAAAAATCGCTACGAGAATCATGCCCAGCCAAAAGGACGGCATCGCGCTTAAAAACATAAAGATAGTCAGAAGACTGACGTCACTTCTTTTTCCCCACTTCCACGCAGATATCGTTCCGAAAATGACTCCTAGCAAAGTGGAAATCACTAAATTCATTCCTGTTAAAAGAAGTGTCCAGGGCAACCGTTCCGAGATCAACTGCGTAATCGGCATCTTTTGCTGATAGGAGTAGCCAAAATCCATCGTCGCCATATTCCCCAAATAGATGAAGTATTGCTCCAAGAGTGACTTATTCAAACCGTGTGCCTCTAAAATAGCCTCCTTCTCTTCCGTTGTCATAAGCATGATGTCTTCCCCAGCTATATACGCGAGGGGACTCCCTGGCATCAGGCGAGGAAGGAGGAAGTTCAATGTCAGCATAATAAAAATAACGAAAATGTATTGCGTGACCTTGCCTGTTAGAAATCGGGTCATACGTGCACCTCTTCTTTCGATAATCAACAGGAACGAATGGTTCCCCCGCAATAATCTGAAAAGAGCATTGCTGCAGGGGAAGCATCACCATCGGCAAACTTAGCTCTTCGTTTTTCTTCTGCTGAGCAAATACCATCCACCGGCTACGGCGACGATGATGATGAGAATGGTTATGATGGAGGTCGTTCCTTTTCCTGTATTTGCATTCGGTTGTTCTTGCGTAGCTTTTGGTGTGGCACTTTCTATGGCAGGGGCTGGTGTTGTACTCGCAGGTGTTGCTGCTGGTTGTTCCGTTGTTGTGGCGGCTTTTTCGCTATTGGAAACGAATGAGAGCTTGTTGATGATGCCTTTTCCATCCTGGAATACCCAGCCGGAGTACTTATTAGGATTGTAGGCACTGATTTCTTCCGCATAGTACAGGGGAATGATCGGATAATCCTTGGCCACCTGCTCTTGCATCTGATCGATAATCTGCTGGCGTTTTTCCGGTTCCAATGTGGCATCCAGCTGTTCAGCCAGCTTGTCAAACTCTGCACTTTTAAACCCGCCAATATTGGTTCCCCCTTTACCGGCTAGATCGGAGTGGAACAAATCGATCAATCTGGCAGGGAACAGCTGCATGGTAGTCGACCAGCCAAACATCGTCATGTCATAATTCCGGCCTTTTGTGACATCATATTCGGGCCAGACAAGACTAATCACGGTATCCGGGTCCATGGGACGCACTTTCATATTGATTCCGATCGTTTTCATCCATCCGGCAATGATTTCGGCGGAGCGAATGCTAGAAGGGTTATTCGATTGGACCAGGTTGACCAGCTCGAGCTTTTTGCCATCCGGTGCCTCTCGCAACCCGTCATTATCGGTATCTTTATAGCCTGCTTGTTCAAGGATTGATTTTGCTTGCTCTACGTCGGTCTTATGTATGACTGACTTGTTGTAAGAAGAAGTAGCTGGATGAATAAAGCCTGGACTTCCTTTCGTGCCAAAACCGAGCAAAACGGTATCTACCAAGTATTGCGGGTCGATGGCAAGACTCACAGCTTGGCGAAATTTCTGATCAGACATCGGAAACTTTTCCGCGTTGAATTGGAGAAAGGTTGTAGCAAAACCCGGGCCTCGCTCCACCTTAATAGACGGATTGCTTTCGAACTGTTTTACGAGTTCAGGCTGGACTCTACGACTGATGACATCCAGCTGCCCTGCTGTGAGCGCTGTAAACATGGCGTTCGCTTCTGCAATGATCGGGACTACCAAAGTATCGATTTCCGGTTTTCCTTTAAAGTACTGCGGGTTCGCTTTCAGCTTGTAAAACTGATCCTTTTTGTAATCCTCCAATATGAAGGGACCACTTCCCAAGGAATTGTTGAAATTATCCGGATCAGTGACAGAGCTCCAAACATGCTTTGGAAGAATCGGCAAGTCTGCGAGAGGTTGAATGAAGAAGTCTGGCTCTGCTTTCCCAAGCTCCATGATCACGGTTGTTGGGTCGGGTGTTTGGATGCTTTTCACGAGTGAAGCTGGAGTTGTAAAACGAGATTTTTTATATGTCAGCACGTATTCGTAGGTGAACTTCACATCCTCTGAGGTTAACGGCTTTCCGTCATGCCACAGGATCTGGTCATGCAAGATCATTTTGTATTGCTTGCCGTCTTCGGATACCGTAAATTCTTTGACCAGCCAAGGAATAGGTTTGTTGTTTTTATCAAGGATAAAGAGCGGGTCGTACAAAAGATTAACCAGTTCTAGTCCAGGAAAGCCTGTATTGTACGTGTACGGATTCAAGGAGCGTTCATCCTGTGTGATCCCCAGCTTCACCTCCTTGTGATTCTGTGCACCTGCTGGAAAAGCGAACAATGTGGACAACAGAGCGATGAGCAGTAATATGACCCCGATTCGATTACGCTTCATCCGACATCTCTCTCCTTCTAGTTGATCAGTTCTTTTAAGTGAAAATTCCCATCCCGCTTATACGCTTCCGCCAACGCGAAGTGGCCGTGTGTTGCCAATCCATGATAGACGTGAACCGCTTGATCAAGTACCTTGTGTACCGCTCTCCCCTTTTCGTAATCAGTAGAGAAGGAGGAAAATCCGGGAACGATTGCCTCCATTGCCTTCGAATCGACCGCTTCCTCAAAATGACGGCCACTGAATTCCATCTGACTATGCAACACATCCATCGCTTTATTTTTTTGTTCCCACACAGATGAGATATCGACGACACAGTTAGGATGATGTGGAGTCATGTAATAGATCGTCGGGATCGGATGAGCTTCCAATCCTGGCATTTCATCTAAAGCAAACTCCCTGCTAGCCAATGCGATACTTTCCAAGATCAAAATCATGGCCTGTCTACGGTCTGGGTCTAAGTCATGGAAGGAGTGTTCAGGGTCCTGCGTGATGATAACATCTGGCTTCACTTCCCGAATAATCCGTACAAGCTTTTTCTTCGATTCCGGGCTGACATCTACATAACCGGATTGAAAGCCAGGAAAATACATCTGAACGCCCAATACTTCTGCCGCCTCTGTAACCTGTGGACGCGACTTTTCACTGGACAGCATAATCGAAGCGTATGATTCTCCTCCGTTGTTCACGTTAATCGCGAGAGCACCCCCACACTCTACTACTTCCATGCCGTACACACCCAAGAGCAGCATTTTCTTACCCATTTTTTCATCTCCCTTTTCATCCTGTTAGATTAGTATTTTCTGTATTATGAAAATATTCTGACTTGAAAATACTATACCCCACTAACCTATATTTCGCAATAAAAAAAAAGCTTCATTTCTGAAGCTTTTTATTTCATAAGCTTATTCATCGTGGTCAAGAGCTCGTCGATGACTGCGCTGTCCCCTTCTTGGATGCGTTCAATCACACAAGATTTCATATGTCCTTCCAAAAGGATACGTCCCACTGAATTTAAGGCAGACTGTACAGCAGCGATTTGATTCAAGACATCATCACAATAAGCATCCTTGTCGACCATGCCTTTAATCCCGCGAATCTGTCCCTCAATCCGATTAAGGCGGGCCTGCAAGTTTTGCTTGGTTTTTTCTGAATGATGACTGTTCCGATCAGATGTATGACAAGACTGAACAACGTTCAATTCTGCGCTTGACAATGAGATTCCTCCTCAAAAAATGCAATTAACGAACACTCGCTTCGATTATAATTGAAATTTTCCAACTTCATCAAGACTAATCTTAACATACCCCTACAGGGTATTCAAGCCCGCATTTCGATAGCTGGAGCTCGCTCATCCTTCAACCAGCACGATGCGCTATGCTGTAAGGTCATGGCATATTCGGGTGGCTCGGCGTCTTGACATACTTCCATCGTATACGGACAACGGGCTGCAAAAGCACATCCCTTTGGCGGATTCAACAAGTCGGCTGGTGTACCGACAATCGATTTCAGCTTCTCCCCCTTCGTTGCATTCATTCTCGGCAATGACTCTAGTAATCCCCACGTATAAGGGTGCTGCGGATTCGAAAATATTTCCGCAACCGTCCCACTCTCTACGATTTTTCCTGCATACATCACGATGACGCGGTGTGCCATATTCGCAACGACACCTAAATCATGCGTAATGAGTAGAATCGCCATGCTTGTTCTTTCTTGCAGCTCCTTCAATAATTCGAGGATTTGGGATTGAACAGTGACATCCAAGGCCGTGGTCGGCTCGTCAGCGATCAATAGATCGGGCTTCATTGCCAGTGCCATTGCCACCAGTACACGCTGCCTCATCCCCCCGCTGAACTGATGCGGGTATTGCTTTGCTCTTTCCCTCGGACTCGGAATCCCTACCAGCTGCAGCAATTCAATCGCCTTCTCCTTGGCCACCTTCTCCGGTAGTCCGAGATGAACAATGAATGTCTCGGCAACCTGCTCGCCTACTGTCATCGTCGGATTCAGCGAGGTCATCGGATCTTGAAAAATCATCCCGACTCTTGCACCTCTTACTTTCCTCATTTGTTTGTCCGGAAACGACAATAAATCATCTCCCTCTAATAAAATCGAGCCCGCTGTCTCCACGTTTTGTTTTGGCAAGAGACCGAGGATGGTCTGAGCCGTTGCACTCTTGCCGCATCCGGACTCCCCTACAATCGCTACTACCTCTCTTTCTGCCACCTGGAAAGAAATATCTCTTACCGCCTGAACTCTCCCATATTTCGTATGGAACGATACACGCAATTGATTGACATCCAGCAATGTGCTCATATGCATCCCTACTTTCGTTGACGTGGGTCTAGTGCATCACGCAATCCGTCACCCAAGACGTTAAAGGCAAACATTGTCAAGGAGATCAAAAATGCAGGAAAGAAAATACGCCACGGCTGACCCGTCAAAATTCCAACCAATCCATCCGAAGTCATCGTCCCCCAGCTCGCTAAAGGCACGGGAACCCCCAGTCCCAAAAAGCTTAATGTTGCCTCAGAAAAAATGGCTCCGGGAATGGTAAGCGTCATGGCCACAATGATCGGCCCTACCGTATTGGGGATCAAATGCTTGAACAAGATTCGCGGAAAGCCAGAACCGAGAGCTTTTGCAGCCACAACGTATTCCATCTCTTTTAGTTGCAGGACTTGCCCTCTCACAAGCCGAGCCATCCCAATCCAGCCTGTAGCCGTCATGGCAATAATGATCGTCAATAATCCCGGTTTTAAGATCACCATCAGTAAGATCGTGACAAGCAAATGCGGAAGACTGTACAGCAAGTCGGCAATGCGCATCATGACTTCCTCTGTTTTTCCTCCGACATACCCCGCTACGGCTCCATAAATAACCCCAATCACTAAATCGATGAGGGCTGCTGTAATGCCAATAAACAGCGATATGCGTGCACCTACCCAAACACGGGCAAAAATGTCACGCCCTAAATCATCCGTACCAAACCAATGCTGAAGATTCGGTGCCACGTCCGCATCCAGTAGATTTTGCTCGGAATAAGTATACGGCGTCAGGAAGGGTCCGATAATCGCCATCACTATGACAACCCCTATGATGATGAGGCCAACCTTTGCCAACGTATTTTGGAATAGCCTCTCTTTCGCTTCCTGAAAAGCAGAGCGATTCGCACCGAGTAGCGGCTCCTGGGGAATGTCTTGTTCCATTCGATCGACAAATCGAAACTGTTTGTCTGATACAGTCGGCTCCATTACGATTTCCTCCCAGTCACACGTATTCGAGGATCGATGAACCCATAGGCAATGTCCACGAGGAACACAAGGATGACGAGGATGGAACTGAAAAATACAGCTGTCCCCATGATGACGGGATAATCTCGGTCCACAATACTGGATACAAAATATTTCCCCAGACCAGGTATCCCAAATATTTGTTCAATCACAAAGCTTCCTGTCAAAATGCCCGCTGTAATCGGACCTAATACCGTAATGACTGGGAGAATGGCATTTCGGAGCACATGCTTCATAATGAGGCGTCTGCCAAAAACACCTTTGGCAATCGCTGTTTTTAAATAGTCCTGTCCCAGCACCTCTAATACACTCGACCGCATAAGACGAGCGATGTACGCTAACGGAGCCATTGCCAATGCGATAGACGGTAAAATCGTATGCTCCCAGTCTCCCCAGCTCGCTACAGGGAAGATGCGCCAATTCACCGCAAAATAATGAATGAGCAGGGTAGCAAAAATAAAGCTAGGAACCGAAATACCAATCACCGCCAAAACCATGGAAAGATAATCGATCAAGCCATTTTGTTTCAGAGCTGCTACAATTCCTAACGTAATCCCGAAAACGACTGCGATTAAAATCGCTTGGAGTCCGAGCCTGGCCGACACCGGAAACCCATCCGCAATGATGTCCATGACTTGACGTGTCTCGGATTTTATGGAAGGTCCAAAATCAAGCGTCACGATGCCTTTCATGTACTGCAAATACTGAACATAAAGTGGTTTGTCCAGCCCGTAATACTCGTACAAGTTCTTTAAGACGGCTTCTGGAATCCGCTGTTCACTCGTAAAAGGATCGCCTGGAATCGCATGCATAAGTAAAAAAGTAAAGGTAGTAATGGTTAGCAACGTCAAGATAATTCCCACTACACGTCGTACGATAAACGCAGCCATCGATATCCCGCCTCTGCACCAATCAAGTTAGAAGGGGCTTTTCACTCGCCCCCTTCCGCATGTCATTTCGTACTGCTTATTCCACGAATGCTTCTCGTAAATCAATGGCAGAAACGGCAAATCGGAACACGTCTTTTACCCGTTCATTTTCTAAAACCACCAGCTTATCGTAGTAAAGCGGATTTATTGCCATATCCTCCATGAGAACCTTCTCCGCTTCAATCATCGCTTGCGCCCGCTTCGCGGGATCGGTCTCCATAAAAGCCGTTTTTACATTCTGATCATAGGCTGGATTGCTATACTTGCTGTAGTTGTAACCATCCCCGGTCGTAAATTGTCCAAAAAGGTTGTAGGAATCATCATAGTCAGCCCCGGTGCTGTATAAGGCAAACTGGTATTCTCCCGCCTTAACGCTTTGCACAAATACTTTTCTTTCCATGCTTTTGATTTCTACGTCGACACCGAGATTACGCTTCCACATCTCCTGAAGAGCCTGTGATATTTTACTTCGCAGGTCGTTATTATCCGTGAGAAACGTCACTTTCGGAAAAGCAGTCAGGTTTAACTCCTGTAATCCTTCCGCTAATAGCTTTTGTGCTTCTTCCACGGAGTACGTCACAAATTGGTCGTTGCCAGCCAGCGTTCGGAAGTCTCCATTGCCACTGGATAACCCCTCTGGAATCAATGCCGTTGCAGGTGTCTGACCTCCCTGCACCACTTTATCGACGAGCATCTTGCGGTCGATGGAGTAGGCAAATGCTTTTCGTATCTTCTGATTGGCAAAGAGACTGTCTTGATGGTTATAGCGAACGTAAGCCGTTCTTGCCACAGGAACCGCTTTTGCACTCCCCTCACCCAACAGTTTTGCCGTAGTGCTCGTCGGAGGAAAGGCGATATCGAGTTCACCTGTTTGGTACATCTGGTACTCCGTATTTTGATCGTTAACCATTTTCCATACCATGCGTTGTAGTTTCACCGTGTTTTTGGCCCAATAATTCGGATTCGGTTCCATGATGATTTCTTGATCATGCTTCCATTCTTTCATCAGGAACGGTCCGTTTGAGACAAAGCTGGCAGCTTCTCCAGACCATTTTGGGTTGCTCTCATCCAGCTTTTTGTTGATAGGAAGTACGGAGAAGAAGGAGGTAAGTCGGAGGAAAAAGGGCGTTGGTCTCTCCAATGTGACTTGGAGTGTCTGTGGGTTGATCGCCTTGATACCCAGCTCTTTCGGATCGGTGATTTCGCCAGCTAAATACTTGCTTCCATTTTTAATAAAGCTCAAATTATCTGCAAGCGGTGCACCTGTGTCTGGACGCAAAGCTTTTTCCCAAGAGTAAACGAAATCGTCAGCGGTGACCGGTTCACCGTTTGACCACTTCGCATCTGATCGGATATGAAATGTGTACACGGTATTATCATCAGAAATATCCCATTTTTCTGCGACACCGGGTACCACTTCATTGTTTTTGTTGACTCTGACCAAGCCTTCGAATAGCTGATTGGCAATATCACCGGCGGACTGATTGTCAATCAAAGCAGGATTCAGACTGGTCGGTTCTGTTCTTGCATTCACCTTGATGACTTGCTCCACTTCCTTGTTGCTTGAGGGATTGCTCTTCTGCTCTTGAACGGCTCCGGGCTGACTACAGGCAGACAAAATCAATGAAAATGAAAAAAGACAATACATGATGACCTTCTTAACCATTTATATGCCCCCTTTCAAAACATACCTTGCATGGGTATAGTATAATACAAGAAGATCGCTGTTTGTCAATTATTAAACCGAATTTTTATAATATTCATTCTATTATTCAAAATAAAAAAGGAAAGGTCATTTGAACCTCTCCTTTGCTCCCCCTTCAGGAAGTCAGCCCTAATTGTTTTCGGATATTTTCCAATCCGTATCGTTCGACAAACTTGAAAAACTTCTCTCTCTTTTTCCCTTGCTCCTGATACAACGTAATGACGCTTTGAACGATGGAGGATAATTGCTCTTCCTTCACTTGCTCGACCAACAGCTCTGCTGTCTTGGCCTCCATCGTTTTCGACTGTCCACCGACGTATATTTCAAACGTTTCCTTTCGTTTTACGATTCCAATATCTTTGACCAAAGGCTCTCCACAGGCATTCGGGCATCCAGTATAGCCTACTCTCATCGTAAATGGGACCGTCATCCCTGCAATCGTATCATTCAAATTTCTCGCTGCCTGCAGTCCCTCGACTTCCGCTCCTTTACAGAAAGAACAAACAGACAAATTCTTTACCACAGAGCCGGTCTCGTAGACACATAAGCCTTTTTCACGCAGCGCTTTTTTGGCATCCTCCGCTTTGTCTTCGTCCATATCGATAATGAGCTGCTGAAAGGTCGATAGCTCAATTTGTGCATCATCTCCGACAATTTGAGCGATCACCACCATATCCTTTGGCGAAAAAATGGAGCCTCCGACGCGAATTTCTGGACTTACGGCAAACTGTACACGATTCAAAAAGCATTCCTCCTACAACACTTTGATTTATAATATTCAGTCAACTGAATCCACTAAGAAAGGCTGCAATCGTACAATCACAGCCTTTCCGAAAAATACTTGCTTAGACGACATCGTATCCTTGATCTTCGATGGTCTCTTTCACATTTGCAAGAGATACAACCGCTTCATCAAAAGTAACGCTTACCTGATTGTCAGCAAGACTTACCGTGGCTTTGCTTACTCCGTCCAATTTTTGAAGAGCACCTTCTATGGAGATTACGCAGTGATTGCAGGACATTCCTTGTACATGTAACGTAACATTCATTTTACATCCTCCTTTGGTTTTGGGAGCTTTCTTTGATTTTATTTTACGATACCCCTGTAGGGTATGCAATACCCAATTTACATTTCCTCAGCCATGTACATGGACAAGAAAAACTCCCAGCCTATACGACTGGGAGTTCTCCATTATGAATCTTGACTGGCAACCTTCCTCGACGGAACAAAAAACACTTGCTCCACCTCATCAGCAGATAATGGGCGGCTATAATAGTACCCTTGAATTTCATGGCAATGATTTTCTGTTAAAATGTCTAGCTGATCCTTCGTTTCTATGCCTTCTGCAATTACATCTAATTTAAGATGCTGAGCCATCGAAATAATGGTGGCCACAATGGCTTTATCGTTATCGTTGCGAGATAAATCCGTAATGAAGGAGCGGTCAATTTTTAATTTGTGAATCGGGAACTTTTTCAAATAGCTCAATGAGCTGTAACCTGTTCCGAAGTCATCCAGACTGATTCTCGTCCCAATTTTGTTTAACTCATGCAGGATACTGATCGAAACTGCCGGGTCCATCATCATGCTCTCCGTTATTTCCAGCTCCAAATAATGCGGTGCAAGCTCGGTTTCCTTCAGGATATTCTTGATGTAGTC
This sequence comes from Brevibacillus jepli, assembly GCF_047229145.1. Lineage (NCBI taxonomy): Bacteria > Bacillati > Bacillota > Bacilli > Caryophanales > Paenibacillaceae > Brevibacillus > Brevibacillus jepli. Next base: position 193,591 of record NZ_JBFEFW010000003.1, on the reverse strand, counting down.
GACCAGGTTTCTCTGGTGAAATTGATGGGAAGACAAGTTCACGGATACAGGTATCAACGGTCCCCCTGCTTCATGCCATTGCTTCATTTGCCTGCACGCTTCGCGAAGCACCCATGTACCTATCTCATAAATCATCCCTGTCTCTTCTGCAATGGGGATAAATACACCCGGAGAGAGCATCCCTTTGGTCGGATGGTTCCACCGCACGAGCGCTTCCACTCCAATCATACGATTGCTTTGTGCATGAAATTGCGGTTGGTAGTAGACCACCAGCTCATTTCGTTCAATGGCTTTTCTGAGATCACTTTCTAATTCGATATTCTCCAGCAATTGGACGTCAAAATCAGGCGTATAGAACAGGTGGCCATTTTTCCCCTGCTTTTTCACCTCGTACATAGCCGTATCTGCTTTTTTTAGCAGCTCCACCGCATCGGTTCCGTGGTCTGGGTATAATGCCGTACCAATACTCGCTGATATGTAGAATTCACTGTCCTTTAGCGAAAATGGCTGTTTCAATGCTTCAATAATTTTATCGGCTAAGCTCGCCGCTTCCCTGCCATCCGTTCCGGTTTCACAGAGGATCGTAAATTCATCCCCACCCATCCGAGCAATCGTCGCGTTGTACCCTGTGGCGCTCTTTACGATTCGATTGCCGACACCTTGTAAAAATAAGTCTCCATAGGTGTGACCCAACGAATCGTTAATCATCTTGAAGCGATCGATGTCGATGACCATCACAGCAAAGCTCGAAGAATCTTGTGCACTCTTCTCGATCGATTCATTTAGAACTTGATTAAACCTTCTTCGGTTCGGCAAGTCTGTGAGCTCATCGTGATAAGCCAGATATTTGATTCGCTCCTTCACGAGATTCTCTTCGGTAATATCCTTCACAATGATGTGATTCCCTACCACTTCGCCTTCAATCTCGACAGGGACATTGAGAACGCTCAGCTCAACACGGTTGCCGTTCGGATGAAGGATGGTCGTCTCAAAATTACTACGAACCGGCTCAAATGACTGGGTAAAGGAATCCTTAGTGATTTCTCTTTTTTCCTCAACAATGTGCAAACCTATTTTGGATACGTGTTGATTGATGAATTCCTCTTCACGTAATCCGCCAATCTTCGTGACAGCCGGGTTCATTTTGATGATGCAGCCACCTGTATTTAAGGAAATAATGCCGTATTCATTATTTTTATAAAGGGAACGATACCAGCTTTCATTTTCCTGAATGACTGAGTCTTTTTGGACGAGTCGTTTATTAATGAACAAACCAAACAATGTAATTCCAATCAGTAAAAAGGTGGCCAAGACAATGATATAAGCAAGGGTGTCTGGCTCAATCTGCGTTTCGACATCATTAGTCGGTATCTCGCTTACATAGAAATGAGCTGCGACCATCCCTGTATAATGCATCCCCGCGATTGCCGCTCCCATAATGACTGAGCTCCCCAATTTGTAAAGGTACGCGTATTTGGACTGATCACGGCGAAAGTAAAACAAAAGCCATAGTGCGGCAGCAGAAGCAGTCGCTGCGATGATAACGGATAAAACAACGAGCCACGTATCGTATGTTATTTCGATGATCATCGCGGCCATCCCGATGTAGTGCATCCCAGATATTCCGCCTGCCATAAGAATACCCGCGATACCTAGCTGTCGTGCATGTAGATTGCTTTTCGTTACCGTATACAAGGCGATACTTGAGACGAAAATAGCAAGGATGACCGATAGAATGACATAATCCATGTGATACAAAACCTTGATTGGGAGCGTGAGTGCCAGCATTCCGACAAAATGCATGGACCATATCCCGAGCCCCATCGTCGTCGCACCAAATATCAACCAGAGTAGCTGATGCATTCCCTTGCTTGTACTCACTCTGGATGCCAGGTTAAGAGCAGAAAAAGAAGCTGCAACAGCGATTAAATAAGATAGTATCACGAGGAAACTGTCGTACGTCCCATGTAACTGATGATCCAAGCTTCTTCACCGCTTTCTTTCTTATCGTTTATCTGGATGTTCTCGCATGAACCAGACTGCCTGCTTCTCCATATCGATTTTCCTTTAAAAAAGAACCGATATCGTTAGCCGGCAGCGGCTTGCTGTAGAAGTACCCTTGGACTTCATTACACATTTGTTCCTTTAGAAAATCAACATGTTCTTGTGTTTCGACTCCCTCTGCGATAACAGCAATTTTCATGTTGTGTGCCATATCGATGATCGTCTTTACAATCGCTTGATTTTGTTGATTCAAGTTACGGACAAACGATTGGTCAATTTTTAGACGGTCGATCGGAAATTGGCTTAAATAGCTCAAGGAACTGTAGCCAGTCCCAAAATCATCAATACTGATACTAATCCCGAGACTTTTCAAGCGATTCAAAATCCGTATCGTATAGTCGACGTCTAGCGCCATGCTTTCCGTGATTTCCAGCTCTAAATATTGGGGAGACAACCCGGTCTCATCAAGGATGGAGGTAATCATCTCGATCAGGTTGTTTTGCATAAATTGACGTAACGATATATTCACAGCAACCGCCAGCTGTGTATTTCCGGCTTCCTGCCACAATTTTGTCTGCTGACATGCCGTTCGCATCACCCATTCCCCTAGCGGCACGATTAAGCCTGTTTCTTCGGCAATCGGAATAAACTGAATGGGTGGAATGAGGCCAAGCTCTGGATGCTCCCAACGAATTAACGCCTCCATCCCGATGATCTGCCCCGACTGCAATTGGATCTTCGGTTGGTAGTATAGCGTAAATTGTTTCTCTTCCAAAGCCTTGCGCAGCTCGCTTTCCAGCTGTAGCTTTTTGGCGAGAACCTGATGTAAATCCTCCGAGAAAAATTGATAGTTATTTTTTCCTTGCTCTTTTGCGAGATACATAGCAGCGTCTGCGTTTTTCAGCAGGGCTTCAATATCCTCGCCATCATCTGGAAAAATGCTAATCCCGATACTTGGCGTAATGAAAATTTCGATATGCTCTAACGTTATCGATTCTGACATGTTCGAGATGATTCTCTGGGCAATTTCACCAACCTCCTTACGTGTGATACCCGTGAGAAAGATGGCAAATTCATCTCCACCCAGTCGAGAAACAGAGTCTCCTTTACGTAAACTACCGATAAGACGGTTTGCTACCGCTTTTAGCAGTACATCCCCTATCGAATGTCCGAGCGTATCATTTATATTTTTGAATCGATCCAAATCGATGAACATCACGCCGATTTTCTCATCTTTTTGTTTTGCCTTTAGCATGGCACCTGCCAATGTTTGGTGAAATAGCGTTCGATTAGGCAGATTGGTCAAGGAGTCGTAATGAGCCATGTAGCGAATCGTTTCTTCCGCTTTTTTTCTCTCGGTAATGTCAATCATGGAGCCTACCATCTCCACGATCTCTCCGTTTTCCTCAATCGGTGACAACGTAATATAATAATCATTTCCGGATAATTTCAGCTCGAAAGTTACGGGCTCCCCAGCAAATGCTCGGCGAAAATTGCTTTCCAATTGCTCGGCTACCTCAGGAGGGAAAATTTCATACGACGTTTTTCTCTGCATTCGCTCTGACGTTAAGCCCAGCTCTTCCGCTATTTTCCCCTCACATAGCGTATAGGTGATGTTCCCCTTCGGATCTGTCACGATCTTGAACACACAGTTTTGCAAATTCTGGACTGTCCTGCGAAAATCATTTTGCAATGCCTCTGCCAGAGCTGCTTCCGCTTCAATTCGGTCGGTAATGTCTGTTCGAATCGAAACATACTGATAAGGAATTCCTCGATCGTCCAAAAACGGCACGATCGTCGTATTCATCCAGTACTCATTACCGTTTTTGGCGCGATTCTTTACTTCGCCCTTCCAGACGCGCCCTTGCTTGATCGTCTCCCACATCAGCTTAAAAAACGATTTGGAATGATAGCTAGAGTTGATGACCCGATGTGTACTCCCGACTAATTCATCCATGTCGTATCTGGAGATTTCACAGAACTTGTCATTGACATACGTAATGACACCTTTGTCGTCCGTAATCGCTACAATCGAGGATTCATCGAGGGCATTCTTGATATCGTGCAAGTCCTTCATCGTCTTTGCAAGAGACTCTTCCATCTGCTTTCGTTTCGTGATCTCTGTGCCAATAGCCACGTACTGATACAGGAAGCCACTGTCGTTCATGAATGGTACAAGCGTCATGCTTAACCAATATTCTGTGCCATCCTTCGCCCGGTTTTTCATTTCCCCTTTCCACACTTTTCCTTGGCCGATTGTTTCCCATAGCTCTTTAAAGTAGCTTTGGGGATGGTAACCGGAATCGACTATGTTGTGGTTATGTCCAATCAGTTCTTCTCTATGAAACTTGGATATTTGACAAAAGTTGTGATTGACGTAGGTGATGATTCCTTTTTCATCTGTGATAGAAATGACAGATGATTCTTCCAACGCAGATAATGCATATTTTACATCTCTGATTTGATTAAACACATGACACCCCCGCCTGTTTTCGCTACTACAATTGAAACTTGCGAATGGATTGCTGCAGCTCTTCTGCCATTTCGGAGAGTGTACCAGAAGCAGTTGTTATCTGTTCCATAGAAGCCGTTTGTTCTTGTACAGAAGCAACTACGCTTTGCGTATTTTCAGCTGCCATTCTTGAAACCTGCGCAATTCCCTCTATAAATTCCACTACGGAAACCGTTCCGTTATTGGCTTCATTCATTTGTTCAGACATTTGTTGTGTTCGATTCGCGACTTCGTCTACGACTCCCATTATTTTCTGGAAGGCGATCCCTGCTTGCTGGATCATGATGACTCCTTCTTTTACTGCTACGTCACCTTGGCTCATGACCTGAGTCGCCTTTTCTGTGTCCCTCTGAATATCCCCGATGATAGCTGCGATCTGAGAAGCTGCCTGCCCGGATTGCTCTGCCAATTTGCGCACTTCATCCGCTACGACTGCGAATCCTCTTCCCTGATCTCCTGCTCTCGCCGCTTCTATCGCTGCGTTTAAGGCAAGCAAATTCGTTTGACTGGCAATTTCCGTAATAATCGATACGATTGATCCGACTTCCTTCGATTTTTCGCCGAGCAGGTTCACCACTTCGGTAGAAGAGCTCACTCTGAGATTAATCTCATTCATCTGTTCAATCGATTTGGCTATCACTTCATTGCCTTCTGTCGCTGTTTTGTTTGCTTCAACCGATGACCCGATCGCATGCTCCATACTCACCGAGACTTGCTGCATGACATGGGAAATGGTCACTGCGATCTTTGTGGCATTCTCCGCATCATTTACTTGTTGCTCTGCACCAGCTGCAATAGCTTGAATCGATTGCGATACTTGCCCTGCAGTCTGACGTGTTTGTTCAGAGCTTGCTGTCAGTTGTTCGGAGGAGGCAGCTACTTGCTCTGAATGGAAGGAGACTCTTTCCAGCAAATCTTGCAGATTGCGCTTCATCTGGGAAAAATGTCGTGCCAACTCACCAATTTCGTCGCGACTCTTGATTTGAATATCTGCTGTGGCCAAGTTCCCCGCAGCAATTTGCTCTGCTGCATTCGTGATCAAGATGACGGGACGAGAAATGGCACGTCCAATCAAAATCGCGATACCGCCTCCAATAAGCAGCGCCAGTAAGCTAAGCACGACAACGAGGAGCTTCGTTGATTGAATACTGCTATCCAGTTCGGCGATTTCTTGTTCCAGCAGTGTCTGTTCGAGCGCAACGAATTCTTTGGCTTTCTGAATAAACAATTCGCCCACTGGTGTACACTCATCTCTGACTAAGCTCGTGTACTCATCTACTTTGTTTTGTTGTTTTAAGGCGACGACTCTATCGATAATTTTCTCGTGTTGGGCATGCAGTTCGTTCATCTCTGCTACGAGCTTTTGTCCTTCAGCTATCATGCCCATTTTGGATAGTTCAGAAGTAAGCTCTTTATAGCTGTCATTTGCTTTTGTATACCCGGCCAGGTAGCTATCATCGCCTACAATTACGTATCCTCGTGCATACTTTTGGCGCTCACTCACACTTGCGATAATGTCCTTGGACAACATCTCCTTGTTGACACGATCTTGAATCATCGTACGATACCTGGAATCGATGGAAGAAATTTGATCATAACCAATACCCGCGACAGTTACCAAAAGTAATAACACTGCCAAAAAACCCAAAAAAAGCTTTTTTCTTACTGTCATCTTCATAATAGTTGTTTCCTCCATCGTAATTCTACGAATTATTACTTCTTTCTGTGAAATATGTAAGTTATTTAAGAGAAACGCTTGGTTAGCCAAGCTCTGGACATGCTCCAATATAAGGGGGTATACGAATCAGTTCCGAATGCTAGCTGGGGAAGGAACAAATAGCCGTAATATGTTGGGTCGCGAACACGATCGTCTTCAAGGTGATCAATCGGATGCTTTCATAGTAGGCTGCTGCGGCAATAGTCATAAAAAAACGCACCCTTTCACTTACATATCGACATTATCCATAGGTCTTTTGACCTTTTTTATCATACAACATCGTTCTGAAAGATTTTTGAAACTCTTTTCGACAGAGAAAAACCCCGACTGCATAAGCAGCCGAGGTAATTGTAAACATTCATTAGCCATTCCTGTTCCAATCCGTGTACCATTCAATCACGAATGAATGGGGCTCTGCATCAAATTCTTGGAGAAGCATCGTTTTTAACAGCTCGTATTGTTTTTCAACCGAGAATCGGTCTTCTCGTAGATCATAGAGTCGCATCAGCTCAAAATAAACACTTTCCTCCATCGGCAGTACCTTTTGTACATACAAGTAATGCGTAATCGCTTCAGAAGTCTTGTTATTTTCCATATAGCAGCGGGCAATCAGATGAACGTGATGGAGCCATTTTCCCCGCAGCCTGCTTTTTTCGGACTCTGCCCATATATAATGATGATCCGCCAAATAATCGCCGCGATATTGCTGGACGAGGCGCTGATGCCACTCCACTGTCGCAAGCGATAAGCCCGGAGCTTCCTCCAGCTTGTTTTCCCATTCCTCTACATCTAGCTTCATTCCGTTCAGCTCGAGCATATATCCTTCATCACAATTGAGGATTCGGGTACTGATCCCTTCCTCACCCAGGATTTTTCGAATTTGATAAATCGCAGTGTATAGTTGGGTAATTCCTCTTTTCCACTCAATATCTGGCCACAATTGATCGAGAAGCGTCTGTTTTTTAACAGGGGTTCCGCGAAATTGCAGCAGATAGGAAAACAGCTCCTGTGCTTTCAACGTTTTCCAGCGTGGTGTGATCGGTTCCTTGCCTGGCTGTTCGAACTGTATAGCTCGGAAACAATGAATGACCCCAGGCTTATCAGGCTGTATGTGATCACTCTGGTTATGGACACTCGCCAAACGGGAGATTGTTTTGCACAAACGCTCGTGCTGGACCGGTTTCAGGAGGTAATCCAGTGCACTTAGCTCAAATGCTTTTACCGCATATTCATCATACGCCGTAATAAAGACGATTCGCGTCTCTGGCAAGTGCTGGAGAATGCGCTCTGCCATTTCAATTCCATTCATTTCTGGCATCTGGATATCCAAAAACACGACTTGTGGACGTTCTTTGTATATCATCTCAAGCGCCATGCTTGGTTGACGAAATTTGCCAATGATGTCTATACCGCCAATTCGTAATAGCTCGTCAGCCAAATTGCGCAATGCTAACGGTTCATCGTCAACGATGATCGTTTTCATGTACAACCGCCACTCCCTCCAATGGCAAGCGAATTAGAATCTTCGTCCCCACTCCTATTTCGCTTGTGATGTTCAATCCATGTCCAAATAATTGATTTAAGCGTCTTTCAATATTTTTGATGCCGATTCCTCCTGAAGGTCTCTCTTCAAAAATGCACTTCAAGAAATCAGCATCAATCCCCACACCATCATCCTCGATCGTAATGCGTACTTCCGGTCCTTCTCGGTAGACGCGAATCCCAATGTGCCCACCTTCTGCTCGTTGCATAATACCATGTCGTATGGCATTCTCCACCAAAGGCTGCAGCGTCAAGGGAGGGATGAAGAAATCCGTCGTGCACGTTAGCTCAATGTCATACGTAAGCCAGTCTTCAAATCGTACTTTTTCAATATGCAAGTACGACTTGACCAATAATAGCTCTCTCTCAAACGGAATCAACGGCTCCGAGTTCTCAAATCGAAAGCTCTCCCGCAAATAATGACCGAACTCCGTCAACAGCGTTGCCATCCGATCAGGCTCGCTTTTACTTAGGGATGCAATGGAGTTTAACGTGTTGAACAAAAAATGCGGCTTGATTTGTGCCTGCAAGAATGCAAGCTCCATGCGTATACGCTCGCCAATCGAGCGCTTCAATTGCAGCAAAGTGCGCACGCGTACTCGTAATTCCGCAGACTCAATCGGCTTGGTCAGAAAATCGTTGGCACCTGCTTGGCTTGCCGTGATTGCGTGATCAGCATAGCCGCCAGATGTCAGGAGCAGAATAGGCAGCTCAAATAAGGAATAATGCTCTCTGATTCTGCGACTTACTTCTAATCCCGACATTCCGCGCAAGGTCCGGTCAATAATGACGAGGTCGACATTTCTTCTTTTTCCGAGGAGCTCCAAGGCTTCCAGACCGTCCCGAGCTACTGTTACCCGATACTGATCAAGTGAGAGCTGCTTGACCAGAACACTTAAGTTCAGGGCATCATCGTCGACGATCAATATTTCTGCGTCATGCATTTCTTCGTCCCATCTTAATTGCTGCCGCCTGTAGCTGCCGTTTTCCTTCCCTTTCACATCCGGCACGTATTCTGTCGCAGCAATGTCCAAGCCTGCATGACTGACTTCCAAATGTCCACGATGTGCAAAAGGGAAGGAAAGCAGATAAATAATAGAGTCAGAAGCATCCTTACAAACACTGACTCGCCCCCCGTGCATTTCAACCAACGTTCTCACGAGCATCAGGCTCATCACGGCGTTATCTGTTGGCATGGTTTGGTATAACGGCTTGTCCTGACTCCACAAAGCGATAATCTCCGCCAGATTTTCTTTTGTAACCCCGCTTCCCTGCATGTTGATCTGTACTTCAGCAAATTCCCCGTTATGGAAAGCTTCTATGTTGATTTGCCCATTTCTCGTCTTTTTCCTGGCATACTGGATCATGCTAAACAAAATTTGATTCAATCGCTGCTCATCCGCCAATATCGGAGGAAATCCTGATGTAATCTTATTGACGAACAAAATGCTCTCATCAAAATCGAGGTAATGAAATCGCTCAATCACTTCTTCCATGACGGAGATCAAGTCGATCGGTCTTATTTGCAGCACCATATCCTTATTGCGGAGACGAGAAAAATCAAGTAAATCGTTGACCAGGCTTCTCATCGACCAGCCAATGGAGGTGACAATACGCAAATCATGAATTTGATCGGGAGCCAATCTGTCATCTGAATGAAGCCTTGCATCTGCGATACTGATCATGGCATTCAAAGGCGTCGTCATCTGCTCCGAAATACTCGCCATGAACTCGTTCTTGAGTCCATCCATCTGTTGCATTTCCGAAGACAGCTGTTTCGATTTTCGAAAGGCTAGAAAGAATTGCTGTAAAAAAAGAAAAGATGCCACAATCAAAAAAATCATCGCTTGCACAAAGTACCATTTTTCTGACTCACTGAAGCCAAAAAGTAGAATCAGATTCAGCCCTGCGTGAAACGCAAACAGACAAATCGCCAAAAAATCGTACCATGCGCCTTGCTCTTTACGCCGAATACTACGCAGTAGCATAACGAGTACATGCAAATAAATAAGCACGATCACCAGGTTCCATAAAAGCAATATTTTCGTAGCCATCGGGGTGGGAAAAAACAGAGCTACTGCAGCACCTATTGCGCAAAACGCAAGCACAAATGCTTTCACGATTCCACGTCCGTTTTTTTCATGCCGGCTGTGTACAAACATGTACAGACAGACGGTTACTCCAATCGACCCTACCCAGTACACAGCTACAACGTAATGAAAAGACAGCATCGGCAATACATCCAGCAACCACTTCGTTCCATTCACGCCGGCAACGAGCGTACTAAACAAGAAGAGCAATGATAAGTGAATCCAGCCTTTCTGCCGATCCAGGAAATGAATGAGTCCAAAATAGAATGAAAACAATACATAAACGACCATGATCGAAAAATCAAATGCGCTGATCAATTGCTGTTCTTTGTTTATTTGCTCGGCTGTCCCCATACTGATGGATTGAATAATACCTCCGCTCGTTCCATGATCAAAATTCGTGACTTGTACGATCACGTCTACGCTTTGTCCGTGTATCTCTTTAAAAGCCACATATGGAACAACCTCGGCTACTGATTTTGCTTGGTCACTCGATGTAACACCAAGTGAACCAATCTCTTCCTGTCCCACAATCAAGCGATGCGCGGATCGAATAAGCGGTACACGAAACCCAAACATTTCGTTTTGATCATGATCAAACAAGATTTTCAATCGATAGGTTCCATTGCCAAGCGAACCTGCTTGATGATCATTTCCGAGGCCTTCCCGCCAATTTCCAGGTGTTCGTATGTAGGTTGGGCTGACTTGCCTCTTCTCTACAGGGCCTTCGACCAGCTGGTAAGGATAAAACTCCCACTCGCCCTTCAGCTTTATGACTTCTTTCCCGACTCCTTCCCAGCCGCGAAGGTCGAGAACGCCATTTTTCGCAACTGGTTGATCAGTCCACTCAAAAAATGAAAGGATGTTTGCACAAGCCAGAAACATCACGATTGCACTAATAATCGTTACTCGTTTGATGTTCATACGGTTATCTCCATTTTTTTGCCCATACATAAATGAGGCTAAAAACAGGAGGGTTCTCCCTTTTTAGCCTCTTCCTTGCTGTTGTTTATTTGAGCAATATTTTACCACATAACCTATCGTTTTGGCGCCCGGAAGCCTGCCTGCTGCGCTTCCTCCTCTGTCGCAAACCACATTTCCGCTTTTGTCTGGTCGTAGCTGGCAGAGCCGGGAACATGATAAATTTTCTCGCCTTTGCTGTTTATATTGCCTTTAATGGTCTTGCCTTCTGGTTGCGTGGTGTCGGCCGTCGTATTTTTCTTCGATTCCTTAGGCTTCGCTTCTTCCTTTGGAGCCTCTGTCTGCTGCCCCTCTAGCGCCCATAACCCTCGATTTTGTTCGCGAGCCTCCCGCTCTGCTGCCAGAAACAGCTCGGCTTGGGCAACATTCGGTGGAATCGTCATGATCCGGGCGTAGCCGTCACGAATAAGCTTTTCATTGACGAAAGTGCCGTCTGCCAAATATACATAAGCAAGCAAGCGCTTGTACTTGTCATAGGGCTCGACATCGAACTTCAGCTTGACCTGTTTTCCGGTCAAAAGCTCCTTGGAGTAGTTGCTCGCTTCCTTTCCGTACGGTTCCACTGGATGGTTGGGTTTGACTGTCTCCGGCGTATCCACCCCAATCATGCGGACCTTTTCCCCGCTGTCCAGCTCGAACGTATCGCCATCCACCACTCGTTTGATCACAGCATCCATCTCTCCGTTTGCCTCTGGCTGACCGGAGGATGCACAGGCAGTCAACAAAGCCATCAGTGCGAGCAGATAAATGGTAAATCGCTTCATAGACTTCCTTCCCCTCTTCTTGGTTGCATTGTTTTCCAGCGTAGTGGATTAACAAGCGCAGGTCAATAGGAGAGAAAAAAGTCCGTTTTCCCTAACGAAAAAAACGACCTTCGCGCAAGGTCGTTTTGTCTATACGTCCAGACTTTAGTCACGATCGGCACTAAACAAGAACAACAGGACGACCACGACAATAATAATCCAAATGAATTCCTCGTTATCACGATCAAAAAAACCGTCGAACAGACCCATGGCGGAGTCCTCCTTTCCTTCTCGCTACAGCCTATGCAAGAGGCTAGATGCGTGCCAGTACTTGGAAGAGCCCAAAAGTGATATGCGTGTTCTATTTGCAGGTAGACAAGATCAAATGCGTATAAGTCCCCAGCTGTTTGACTTCGTTCGTAAAGCCAAGATGCGCAAGCTCCCGCAGCAATCGAGAGCGATCTGCATAACAACGATCATGTATATCTTCAATCACTTTCGTTTGGCCTGCATCCTCTAATGCCTGGAGATGGGCAAGTCTATGAGCCTCATCCACAAACATCAAATCCGCAATGACCAATCGTCCCCCTGGCTTCAGTACGCGACGACATTCGGTCAAGGCGAGCTGCTTCTGATCATCCGTCAAATGGTGCAAGGCGTAGCTCGTAGCCACAAAATCAAACCGATTTTCTAAAAACGGAAAGGCGAAAAAGGTACCCAGCTTCGTCTCCACCTCTGGATGCTTCGCCCTGCATTGCTTCAGCATCTGTGGCGATTGGTCGAACCCGCTCATCTTGGCTCCTTGCTTCACGAGGCGCCCTGCGAGGTTACCTGTACCCGTTCCGGCATCCAGACCGCACTCTCCCGGTTTCACGACGATTGTCGCTACGACTTCATCCAGAACTTTTTCGTACGACTCATGCCCATGCCCGCCATGTACCCATTCGTCGTAACGGTCAGCCCAATCATTAAAATTCCATCGATCCACCCAGTTGTCCCGCGTCTGCTTCAATCGCTTGTTCGCCTCTGCAAGTGTAAAAAGCTCAGCAGGATCAATGGCCTCTCTGCTCTTTATACGCTCTATCATCGCTTCTGTCGTCTGAATGACCTTGCTCATTTCTACCCACCTTGTATACATAAAAGAACGTTGGAGCTCCAGGTAATGGAGTAGACTGCCCTCCTGATCTTGCATTTGAATCAGGAGCTCCCGAATGTCTTCTACTCCCATCCCGACCTCGCGCAGCGTAATGATCGTTTGCAGCCGCCACACATCTTCCTCCGTAAACTGGCGATACCCGGACTCATCTGCTTTCGAAGGCTTGATCAGCCCTTTTTCTTCATAGTACCGAATCGCACGCGGAGTTATTTGCAACCGATGGGCCATGTCTTTTATTTGCATGGAACTCTCTCCCTGTCTCATTCTCCCCCTATCATAAACCTTAACGCAGCGAGAATGTACAGAAGGAAACGAAAAAAGCTGCCGGATCGCTCCCGACAGCTTACTCATTCCGTTTAGTGGGTCGCCGGCTCCGAAATTTGCTGGAGAGCGTCACTAGCTTCATCGTGGTGAACTTGACGAACAGCCATATCTGCCAATGCCACAATGCCTACTAGCTTGCCATGCTCAACAACGGGAAGTCTACGAATTTGATGCTGAGCCATGATCTTGGCCGCATCATCGACGGTCATCCCCGGTTGGCCGAGAACAATGTCGCGTGTCATGACAACCTCGGTGGCTGACGAGCCCTCATGCTTTTCTGCCAAACCACGAATCACAATGTCGCGGTCTGTAATGACACCGATCACATCACTTTTCTCATCCACAACAGGAATGACTCCAACATTCCAGTCGCGCATTTTGCAAGCCACTTCGTACACATTATCCTTAAGCGTCACGGTAGCGACATCTTTTGTCATAATTTCGCGCAGTGTGCGATTTTCCAACTTCGCCATCTCGTTCTCCTCCTTTTTGCTCATCAACGATTGTAGTTTGTCCGCTCCCCTATCGTTTCATGCGCAAGAAAGAGTATGATATATTGCGCTTCTTCCAAAAACAGACTATCATTAAGAAGTGAATATCTCACCCATTTTTAGGAGGAAAAAGAATGGTCATTAAGGACACTGGGATTGGCACGAAAGAAGTCTTTTTCGCCGATCTGGAGCACTACATGAGCGACCTCGGTTTTGATCGCGGAGCTTGGGATTACAAACATGCTACATACGATTATAAAATCCAAGATAAAGGCAACGTCTTCTACCTGCGTATCGAAGCGAACGTGACAGAAGGCAAACTAGAGGATACGCACGCTGTCCTGAAACTCGAAGATCCTTACATGGGCAAACATCTTTTCCCACACGGTCTGGATTACGATTTCCCAATGCCAGACTCCGTTGTGAAAACAGCGAAATTGAAGCTGCAAATGCTCAATGAAAAGCTGTCCTCGCACTAATTAAAAATGAAAATGCACGGTGGTACAGAGAGGAATCCCCTCTCTGTTTCACGTAGAGGGGGGTATTTTTATGAAGACGAGGGGCGTACCTGACTTCTTGCTCCTGTTTTTGACCGCCCTACTTGTTGGGTTTGGCATAACCATGGTGCTTAGTTCCAGCTCCATTTTCGCTTTGACCAGCTTTTCAATCAACGGTTGCGGATACTGCGGGGGAGACGAGCTGTATTTCGTAAAACGCCAGTCTCTGTTCTTGCTGATTGGGATAGTTGGGATGCTTGTCGCAATGAACATCCCCTTCTCCTTTTATAAAAAGAATTTCTTGTTGATTGCGTTGGTCAGCTTTTTTTCCTTGCTCTTGGTACTCATTCCAGGGATCGGTGAGGCAAAAAACGGTGCACGCTCCTGGTTTGAACTCGGTTCAGTCAACATCCAGCCTGCTGAGTTTGCCAAGCTGGGACTGATTCTGTACCTGGCAGCCATCCTCTCCAAAAAAGGAGTCGGTGTACAAAAGCTCAAGTCTGGCTTGATTCCCCCACTGATGGTAACGGGTCTATTCTTTATGCTGATCGTTGTTCAGCCCGATCTCGGTTCTGCCGCCATCTTGCTGGGCTGCGCTTTGATTGTCATGATCTGCGGCGGTGCCAAAATCCGTCACCTGATTGGTCTCGGTGCCCCTGTCGTTACCGTAGCTCTGCTGGGATACATAACAGCGAAGCCGCATGCATTGAATCGGATATACTCTTATCTGGACCCGTGGAGTGATCCGGATGGGACTGGCTACAACATTATTCAATCCTGGATTGCAATCGCCCACGGTGGACTGTCTGGGACAGGCTTTGGCAAAAGCATTCAAAAGTATTTGTATCTGCCGGAGCGGCATACTGACTTCATTTTCTCGATCCTTACAGAGGAGCTGGGCTTTATCGGTGCGTCTCTGTTCCTCTTGATCTACTTGCTGTTCCTGCTGCGCGGCATTCATATTTGTCTGCGAGTAAAAGACACCTTTGCCAGTCTTGCAGGAATTGGCGTCATCAGTATGTTCGCCCTACAGGCTACCTTAAATATTGGTGGAGTAACTGGCCTGATTCCCTTGACGGGCGTGCCGCTGCCGTTTGTTAGCTATGGAGGATCTTCGTTACTCGTATGTATGCTCTCCACAGGCTTCTTGCTCAGCATATCAAGGGAAGTCAGTCGCCAGAAGGTAGAGGAGCAAATACAAAAACAGCCATATGCCATGTAAGAAACAAACGTAAGGGATACCGGATGCGTCCAGTATCCCTTTTTCCTTACTCATTTCGAGTGAGCTCTATCGTTTCGACTCGCACATTAATGGCTTCCACATAAAGACCTGTCAAAGTTTCCACCGCTTCTTTGACTTTTTCCTGCAGGACGTGACAGACGTGATGGATCTGTGCACCGTAACGGACGGACACGCGCATGTCGATGGTGACTCTGTCGTCAATGACCGATACCGTAATACCTTTCGCGCCGCCATTCAGTTTTTTCGCCAAATCCTGGTATAGTCCACCTGAACGGATTGTCACATCCAAAACATCTTCTACAGCAACGCCAGCAATAATCGCGATCACCTGATCTGCCACTCTGATTTCTCCAAGCCTGTCAGCCATCAGGACGCCCTCCTCTTCGCCCGATTCGAACTTCTCCCACTGGTTTCATTTTCCTTTTTTTCATTATAAACAAATCATGCTTGGGCTTGGAAGGAAATTTGTTTTTTTCTCTCTGTTAATGTCGGAGAAGTGCAATGGATGTCAACAAGTGTCAACTCATCAGCATCCAATGCCTCCTGCAAAACTGGCGCCAATGAAGACACAGCTTCCACGACCCTCCCTCTCATTTTGCAAGCACTCGCCAATTGCTCAAAATCAGGGTTGTGCAGCTTCACTCCAAACGGTGTCAATCCAGCCTGACTCATCTTGGCCTCTTCTAAGCCTAGCGTACCATTGTTTACAACGAAGATCGCAATCGAAACCTGCTGCTCTACAGCTGTCAGGAGCTCTGCAAGATTCATTTGCAAGCCTCCATCTCCTGTCACACAGACGACCTGCTTCTCTGGATATGTCAGCTTTGCCGCAATAGCAGCAGGCAACCCAAATCCCATGGTGCGCCACTTGCCAGAAAAGAGTGGTGTCTGGTTTTTCCCGCGAAAGGCACGATTAAACCAGATCGTATGCTCTCCTGTATCCAAAACGACAATCGCATCATCATCTACGAGCTGCCCTAGTGTATGCATCAAGGTCTGTGGCTTCACAGGCTCACTTTCTTCCTGGATGACTGCCTGCTGTGTCTCCTCGCCAAACCTTTCATGCCAATAGGCAATCCTCTCACGCCACGCCTGGTCCTGCCTGCGCGATTGCAGGCGCCTCATCCATATGGGCAGTACATCTTCGAGATCAGCTGTGACCGATTGGAGATAGGGATGAGCATGAATCGAACCAGGCTGATGTTCCACCTGTATGACGGATAGATCCTTTGGCAAAAACGAGCGGGGGAACCAGCTCGCTCCCAAGATCAGCAACAAATCTGCTTCTGCTAATGCTTGTAGAGCTGTTTCGCTCCCCCCCTCTCCCCATCCTCCCAATACAAGTGGATGGGATTCATCTACAGCGCCTTTTGCTCCTAGCGACAGCAACACTCCTGCCCCTAACTGCTCAGCTAGCTGCAAACACATCTCCGCAGACTTGCGAGCCCCAATACCGAGCAGGATGAGGGGCTTTTGTGCCTTCATTACCTGTTCAGCGGCAAGCTCGATCTCCATCCGATCAGGATAAATGGCTTGTGGAATGCGTGGCAGTGCCGCAATGACTGCATCTGATGTCGTTTGCGTAAAGACGTCCTTGCAAATGGCGATATGTGTCACGCCCCTTTGCTGCATAGCGGTGACAAACGCTTTATGCAGGACACTTTGGATCGCGTCGGGATGCGTAATCGTCGCCGAATAATGACTGATGGGACGCACCATATCTTCTTGAGAAATAAACTGCTTGTACGCACCTCCCAGCTTGTATGTCTCGACTTGGCCTGTAATCGCAATGACAGGCACGTGATCTGTATGCGCATCAGCAAGGCCATTCAGCAGATTGACGAACCCCGGCCCCATCGTCGCCGTACAAACAGCTGGACGCCCTGTCAGCTTTGCCTCCGCACTCGCCATCATCGCGGCAGCAGATTCATGCTTGCAGGCTACGTATTGGATGTCCGTTTGCTGGGCGATCTGATCCAACCAGGCAAATATCCCGTCTCCTGCTACACCGTATATTCGTTTTACTCCCCATCTGATCAATTGCTCTTTGAGATATTGCGCGACTAGCATGCTAAAGCCCCCCATTATGTAACGATGTGCAAATACATTACTGGTAGTCTACGCATTCTCCATCATTTTACTAAGACCAAAATGACGGAAGTTGGAGAACCTAACAATAATCAACTGATATTCAAATTCACACCCGAAGGAGGGTAATTAATGAAACAGCCTGTCAAATGGCTGCTAGCCGTAGTAGTATTCGCGCTCCTGGTCACGACTGCGGTTATGGTTTCCCCATTACGCTCGGATGCATTCAGCAAACAGATCGTCAAAGTAGGGTCAGAAGGCCAAGACGTACGGGAGATGCAATATCGCTTGAAGCACCTCGGTTTTTATACCGGAAAAGTAGACGGCGTATTCGGATGGAGCTCTTATTGGGCGCTGCGCAACTTTCAGTACGAGTTTGGTATAACAGTAGACGGTGTACTCGGTGCCGATACAAAAGTAAAGCTGTACAATGCGACGAAAAATTATAAGCCCACTGCTTCCGATCTAGGTGTGCCCCAAACTGCTGCTCCCGCACCTTCGAAGCCCTCTAAGCCTACCTATCACGCTGCCGGTATATCGGCGAACGACCTGCGCTTAATGGCGAATGCCGTGTACGGAGAGGCGCGTGGAGAGCCTTACATTGGCCAAGTGGCAGTCGCTGCGGTTATTTTGAACCGGACGAAAAACCCGTCCTTTCCGAATACACCAGCAGGCGTTATTTTCGAACCACGTGCGTTCACCGCTGTTGCGGATGGACAGATTTGGCTGACACCGAACGAACAAGCGACAAAAGCAGTGAATGATGCGCTAAAGGGATGGGACCCATCAGACGGAGCCATTTATTATTTCAATCCTGATACAGCGACTTCCGGTTGGATTTGGAGCCGTCCGCAAATCAAAAAGATCGGCAGACATATTTTCTGCCGCTAGCACGTATGAAAAAAACAGGCTCGACAGTCATTGACTGCCGGCCTGTTTTCCTTTTCTGAAGTCAGTTCGAACGTTGGGATTGCATATGCTGCGCCATTTTGACGAATCTCTCTTCCGGTTCTGTGGTTCCGCAAACTCCGCATTGTATCATGTAGCTCTCACCTTTGTACGGTTGATGAAAAAGATCGAGCTGCTCTTGATTTAGTTCTGCTACAACTTCGCCTGACTGTGGGTCCAGTCTTATATAGCGAGGGGTCTGCTCGATGACAGTGAACCTCATTCGATTCGATTTACATGTGGGGCACAACAAAGGCTGGGTCATAAAAAAAACACCTCTCTTTTCTTGTTCATGGTTAGTTTTGTCCAGAACAGGAACTCTATACCTATGAGCTACTAGGTGTGAAGGAAAAACTGCTGAGGTGATGACATGAACCTGAAACTCTTTTTCTCATTAGTTGGTGGAAACATGCTGCTAGCTCTCTACGCCCACTATTTTTCTGGCAATGAAATGTTCCAATTCGTCACTTCTTCACTCGCCATCATTTTTTTGGCGGCTTGGTTAGGAAAATCGACAGAGAGTGTCGCCCATTATGCTGGGGATCGAATCGGAGGCTTTCTCAATGCCACCTTCGGGAATGCCGCTGAACTCATTATTGCTTTTTTTCTTGTGAAAGAAGGCTTGTTCGATATGGTCAAAGCCTCCATTACGGGTGCGATCATTGGAAATATGCTGCTAGTGCTAGGCTTAAGCACGCTGCTGGGTGGTCTCAAGTACAAAGAACAAACCTTTAATAGCAGGCTGGCCAGCCACAATGCCTCTCTGATGACACTCGCGATCGTCGCTTTGTTCATACCAGCGGTCTTCATGTTTGATCTGCCTGTGATCAAGGTGGAGATCATCAGTATTGTCATCGCGAGCCTTCTCATTATTGCTTATATTTTGTGGCTCATCTTTTCCATGATTACCCACAGCGATTTTTTATCGGACATCGAACCACATGGAACGGAAGCCGTATGGTCCAAGGGAGTCTCCCTCCTGATGCTTGCTGTCTCTACGTTTTTCGTAGCCGTTGTTTCTGAATGGCTGGTGGAGGGAGTTCAGCATGTTTCCCGCTCGTTAGGCTGGTCAGAGCTATTCGTTGGTGCTTTTGTTATTGCGATTATTGGTAATGCCGCAGAGCATAGTGCTGCCTTGCTATTGGCTCTAAAAGGACGCATCGGAGCAGCGGTCGAAATCGCGATCGGCTCCAGCTTGCAGATTGCGTTGTTCGTTGCCCCCACTCTCGTTATCATCAGCCTCCTGCTCGGGAATCCGATGGACATTGTGTTCACTACCTTTGAACTTGCTGCGATTGGTGTAGCTACCTTTATTACCATCTCCATCACAAGGGATGGCGCCACCAACTGGTTCGAAGGCGTATTACTCTTAACGGTTTATATTATTTTGGGTACGGTCTTTTTCTTCGCATAGGTTCTCAGTCCAAAGCAAAGGCTCCGCCAATTATCATGGCGAAGCCTTTCGTTGTTTTACCATATACCCAGCATTTGCAGGAAGACCGCGAGAATCGCGACTGGGGCTACATATTTGATCAAGAGAAGCCAGACGATAAACAGTCGTTTGCCGTAAGAAGAATGCGCCCCCAGCTCGTTTATCAATGTCTCACGCTTCATTTTCAAAGGAACGAAGATCGCAATGAGCAACGCCCCAAGCGGCATCAAGATATTGCTAACCAAAAAGTCCATAGCATCAAAGATCGATTTGCCAAACAGCGTTACCTCGCTCCAGACGCCGAAGGACAAAGCCGACGGAACACCTACGATAAAAATCAACAGACCAATCAGCCAAGAGAGTCGCTTGCGTTTTGATTCGTCCCCTTGAGACAGAGATGCAACGATAATTTCTAACATCGAGAAAGCCGAAGTTAACGTAGCAAAAAGGAAAAGTGCCAAAAAGATTAACAGAAAAATTCCACCAAAGGCAATCTGTTCAAACACGGATGGCAGTACGATAAACAGCAATCCAGGTCCAGCAGTTGGCTCTACTCCGAGTGAAAAGACCGCTGGGAAAATCGCCAAACCAGCAAACAGCGATACGAGCAAATTCAAACTAACAATGGAACCAGCAGAACGCACCAGACTTTCGTTTTTGGCAAGATACGAGCTGTACGTGACCATGACCGACACCCCGACGCTCAGTGCGAAAAAGGATTGGCCCAACGCGTACAGAATCGACTCTGCACTCAGCTTCGAAAAGTCAGGACGCAGAAAGAAGGAAACACCCTCCATCGCCCCATCCAGCGTCAAGGAACGAACCATCAATACCATGAATAAAAGAAACAAACCGGGCATCATGTACTTGCTAGCGGACTCAATCCCGCTCTGTACGCCTCTTGCTACAACCCATGCGGTAATGAGCATGAAAACAAACTGAGCGACTACGGCACCAACAGGATCACCGATCACGTCACCAAACACTTTATCATAAGCTGGTCCTTGCAATTGACCAGTAAACCCGCGAAGAAGATAACTTAGAATCCAGCCCCCTACCACACTGTAAAAGGACAAGAGCAAGAAGCAGGTTACCACTCCAAGGCGCCCGATCCAATGCCAGAGTGATCCTGGCGCAATTGTTCGGTATGCACTGATCGCCTCTTTTTGCGTACTGCGTCCGATTGTGAATTCTCCTAGCAACAAAGGAAGACCAATCGCTATGGTAAAGATGATGAATAGCAGAAAGAACGCTCCACCACCGCTCGTTCCGACCATATAAGGAAATTTCCAAATGGCCCCCAGTCCGATCGCTGAGCCTGCTGCTGCCAAAATGAAGCCGAGCCTGCTCGTCCATTGTTCAGCTTGTTTCATATGCACCCAACCTCCAATGATGTTTCTTATGCCCTAAAATGGATACAAAAAAACCCGCCCCCAAAAAGGGACGAGTTACTGTTTTTCTCGCGGTACCACCCTACTTAGACATCCCCATTATGGCGATGCCTCGCTTCGTCATTGATAACGGGTATGACCCGGACTCTCCTACTGGCGGCGCCTGCGTTCAGAGGTCAGCTCAAGAGTGAATTCCACGGGGCTGGCATTGGGCTGCTCTCAGTCTATGGCAGCCTTCCCTGTCATGCAGCTAGTCCGTTTACTAGTCTCTGTCCTTGCTTTTCTTCGTATGAATGAGGGTTCACCAAAATAAAAAAACCCGTCCAAAAAAGGGACGAGTTATTCGCGGTACCACCCTGATTAAGTGCACGGGATCACCAAAACCCCTTAGGCACTTCTCTCGACCATTGATAACGGGAATGACCCGATGCCTCCTACTAGGCAAAAGCCATTAAGAGGGCTGCTCAGGAGGGAATTCTACGGGGCGCGCTTCAAAGCTGCTTACAGTCTATGGCAGCTTCTCCCTGACAAGCGGTGATTCCGCATACTAGTCTCCGTCATCGCATTTCACAATTAATAAAAAATTATAGAATTTAATTTAATATAAATACAACAAATAGGCAAGTACTTTTTCTACAAAATGAAAAGCGAGGATAATCACCGCTCTCCTCGCCTTACTTTTGATTATACAGTTCATGAAGATGGGCCAATTTACGTTCTAATGAACCCATAATTTCCCGACCAATTTCTTCACCGATCAGTCCAAGTCGGACCGCGTACTCTACTTCACGAGAAAGACCGAACATTTGGGTATCCAGCACTTCTTCATACAGCGGGCACTGCGGCATGGTCAGGTTTTCCATCTGTACGTCGATCAGCTTATAAATTTTGTCGGCGTCTGCTTGAAGCAACGCTAGCGCTTTTTGTTCCAGATCGGGAACCTTAATTTCTGTCAAAACCTATCCCTCCGTTTGCCTCCATCCTTATCATACATAGTACGCGATTCTGGGCCATTTGAAAAGGGGAGAAGACAGATCAACTGCAAGAAGCTAAAAGATACCAAGTTTCCACTCTTTTGAGAGTAGCTCCAACAGCTTGACACCAGCCACCGAATTTCCTTTTTCATCCAAAGCAGGACCGAATACACCGATACCCATTCGCTGTGGGACCGTCGCCATTATACCGCCAGCAACACCGCTTTTTGCAGGGATTCCTACGTCAATGGCGAACTCACCAGAGGCATTGTACATTCCACAAGTAACCATGAAAGTCTTGCAGATTCGCGCTACGTCTTCCGGAATGATTCTCTCACCTGTTTGGACAAGAATGCCATCTGCAGCAAGCACCATGCCGAGAGTAGCCACTTCCTTCGCAGTCACTTCAATCGAGCAATGTCGGAAATACAGATCAAGCGTCTCTTCCACATCGGTATCGAGTATTCCACTGTCCTTAAGAAACCACGCGAGAGCACGATTGCGATCGGCTGTTTTCTTTTCGGAACAATAAACAGCTTCATTGATAGATAAATGGGGATTCCCCGTCATTTTACGCATCAGAGTAAGCACTGCATCCAGCCGTTCGTCCACGTTGTTACCGCGAATCATCCCCGCAACTGCTATGGCCCCTGCGTTGATCATCGGATTCAATGGTTTATGAGATTCGGTCGTCTCCAGCTTAATGATGGAATTAAACGGGTCTCCAGTTGGTTCTTTGCCCACATGTCGAAATACGTGTTCCTTCCCGTTCTGACATAAGGCGACGATCAGGGAGAAAATCTTGGAGATGCTTTGCATCGAGAAAGACACATCGGCATCTCCAGCTGAAAGAATCGTTCCATCGGGCAAGCATACTGCCACTCCCAATTGGTGTGAATCGACTTTTGCCAGCTCAGGGATGTAAGACGCTACCCTACCCTTGTTTGTATACTCAAGTGCCTGATTACGTATTTGCGCCAGTTGTTCCATTGCACGCTTCAATTCCATCGAATAACCCCTCAGACTATACTTAGACGTATATAAACTAGATTGTAGATTTCTAACTCACCTATGTCAAATTATGGTTTGAGGCTAACCCCTACTTCTTGATGGCGCGCTCCAATCTATCCATTGCTTCGACCAGAATCGATCTCGGGCATGCAAAATTGATTCGCATGAACCCTGCTCCATCCCGCCCAAACGTCGTGCCGTCGTGCAAACCGAGCTTTGCCTCTTCTCGAATGAGCTTGTTCAGCTCTGCTTGACTAAGCCCTAACCTTCTAAAATCGATCCATCCCAAATAAGTCGCTTCCGGGATCGCCATAGAGACCTCAGGAATACGCGTAGCTAAAAACTCATTTAGATAAGCTGCATTACCTTGTAAGTAGATCAATAATTCCTCCAGCCACGCTTCTCCGTTTTGGTAAGCAGCAATCGTCGCTTCCATCCCAAACAGATTCAGATTCTCATAACCCATTTTTGACGCCGTGCTGGAGAAATCTCGCAGCAGCTGTTGATTTTGCGTCATCAAATAGGAAGTGTACAGACCAGCCAAGTTAAAGGTTTTGGCGGCTGATAGAAACGTGACGCTTTGGTTGGCCAGCTGTGGTGATAGCGAATAATACGGAGTATGAATGTTTGGCTCATAGACCAAATCCGAATGAATTTCGTCCGCAACCACAATCACGCCATTCTCTACACACAGCTCACCCAAACGCTCCAGCTCTTGCCTTGTCCATACCCGACCAAGTGGATTATGCGGCGTGCAGAGCAGCATCAGCTTCACTCTCGGATCGCTCAGCTTTTGTGTGAGATCATCCCAATCCATTTCATAGCGGCTGTTACGTTCTACTAGCGGGCTTGTAACGACATGGCGTCCACGATTTTCGACTGCATGGTAAAACGGATGGTACACAGGCGTCTGTATCAAGACACCGTCTCCTGGGGCTGTAAAAGCCTCTACAGCTACGTGAATGCCCGGAACGACTCCTGGTATCCCTGTCATCCAGCTCTCCTCTACTGCGACACCAAATCGCTTCTGTATCCACTCCTTCAAGCTGTGATAAAGGGCGTGCGATTTCAAGGTGTATCCGTAAATCGGATGACTTGCTCGTTTCACTAGTGCTTCGGTGATTTCAGGTGCGCAGGCAAAATCCATGTCTGCTACCCACAAGGGAAGCATCCCTTCACCGTTCACTTTGGGATTCTGAATCTCCCATTTGACACTATCTGTCCCTTTGCGTTCGATCACCTGGTCAAAATCGTACAAGTCCATTCCCTCCCGTATTTCGCGTCACGTGCATAATACCTTCAGCATAAACGGTCTTTTTCCAATTGTCCAAGCATCCTTGGCGAATATAAAAAGAGCCGCATCGATGAGCGGCTCTCTTCTTTATTGATTTTATTGATTGAATTAACGAGCGTATACGCCAGGACCAAATGGGAGATCCAGGAAGTACCAAGCTGTCAATTGCAAGATCCATACTACCAGGAAAACGATTGCAAATGGAGTCATCGTAGAGAAAATCGTTCCCATTCCTGCATTCTTATTATACTTCTGATAGAAAGCCAGGAAGAGTGGAATATACGGATTCACAGGTGAGATCGTATTGGTTGCAGAGTCCGCAATTCGATATGCGACCTGGATAAACGCTGGGTTATAATCCAGCAGCATCAGCATCGGCATGAATACTGGGGCGAGGATCGCCCACAGCGCAGAACCACTCGTGATAAACAAGCTACAAATACCCGTGAAGAGTGTAAAGGCAATAATGATCGGCAAGCCAGTCAATCCCATGCTCGTCATGAATTCTGCACCGTTGACTGCCATCAAGATACCGATGTTGCTCCAGTTAAAGAAAGCGATGAACTGAGCTGCTGTAAACGCTAACACAATAAAGCCGGACATATCCTTAATTGCTTCGGACATGTAATGCGGAATGTCCTTCGACGTTTTAATCAGACCCATTGCTCTACCGTACACTAACGATACAGTCACGAAGAACAGGAGGATGATCGGAATGATCCCTTTCAAAAACGGTGATGTCAAGAATGCACCTGTTTTCGGATCACGCAACAGAGAACCTTCCGGAACGACCAGCAATGCTACAATCGCTACGAAAATCAACGCTGCAATACCTGCTTTACGCAGAGCTTTATTCTCTTGAGGTGTTACCTCTTCGAATTGTACATTTCGATCGCCGTTATAAGTACCAAGACGAGGCTCGATAATTTTATCTGTAATCCATCCTCCAAAGAACGCGAGGATAAGAACGGAGGCAGACATGAAGAACCAGTTATCTACTGGAGTGACCATTGCATTCGGATCAATCGTTTTTGCTACTTCGGTACTAATCCCTGCCAAGAGTGCATCTGTACCGGCAATAAAGAAGTTCGCTGTAAAGCCGGAGGATACGCCAGCCATACCAGCTGCAAACCCTGCAATCGGGTGACGACCCATCGCCAAGAACACGAGACCGCCAAGCGGAGGAATAATAACCATGGCTGCATCAGAAGCAAGATTTCCTAGAATACCGACGAAAACAATTGCGTAACTAACAACCGACGCCGGAATACCTGCCATCATTTTGCGTAGGACAGTAGTCAGAAGACCAATTTTTTCAGCCAGTCCAATTCCGAGCGTCATCGCCAGAACAAGACCAAGTGCTGGAAATTCAATAAAGTTTTTCAGCATGCTCGTTAAAATCCAGTGAATCCCTTCAACGCTGAGCAAGCTCTTCACTGCTACCTCTTCACCCTTTGCAGGATGCATAACCGAAAAGTCCATGGCTGCGAGGATTGCAGAGACTACCATCAGTACTCCACACAATATAATGAACAACACAAATGGATGCGGGAGTTTATTCCCTACCCTTTCAATCCATTTCAAAATTCCTTTTTGCTCCATCAGATTTGCTTGCACGTTCGTGCCTTTCGCCATAGTTTCGCCCCCTAAGTCGTTTGAATTCCCTAAATGTTCTTGCGGCTTGGCAACCATCCTCGGGATGAATGATGTGGATCTCCTTCTCTCTAGCTATCATCGCCGTTGATGGTTCAGCGGGAGAAAGACGAAGTGAGCTTCCCTTTTTCGTGAAAGCCTTTCCAAGAATCGAAAGGCTTGTACGCAATGCCTTTTTCCTAACCAAAATTTTTAGTCAGAGTTAAAATATCCAAGGCAAAGTTCACTCTCACATAATTACTTTCTAATATGATTATATAATCTATAAAACTCATGTCAATAATTTTTAGACTATTTTATGAAATTTTCGCTTTTTGCATAAATTGCTGTCATTTACAGGTCTATAGTAAAATGAAAATTGATTACGAATGATCACGGAGGAATGACGCATGTCTGATGTTATCGTGTTCAAAGGTGCAATTGCTTTCCCTATTACATTGGATCCAACCGTCTGGGTGTTCGATGAACGAAAATTCGATCTAAAAACATACACAGGCGAAGACGACAGCTCGCTGGCTACTCAGGCGAAGTATTTGCATGGTACGGGTACACAATGGGATAAGGAGTTACGCGAGGGCGCCACGCTTCCTTCCGAGCGAAAAAGCTTGGCTGAAGAACGTAAAGTGCTAGAAGGCGAATATGGCATTCGCCTTGATCCCTTCATTTCAAATGCTGAGCCCCTTCCCGAGGTGACTCATGTCCGCCTTCACCGTGAGGATCATGAAGCGATCGTTCTTCCACTTGCAGAGGCAAGAAGAGCCATCCTGCAATTCTCCAAAGACGGCAGGCCTATTAAAGAAGATGGTCCTGTGTACTTTTATTTGCCGGAAGTATTGCTCGCGAATGAATCTCCCATCAAAGGAATTACCGCTTTGGAGTTTATGACCGAGCAAGCATAAACAAAAGCCATCCTCCGATGATAAAGAGGATGGCTTTTGCCATATGTTACGTATGTGTGATGATCTTGCTCTTAGGCGCTGAACTGTGTAATCCGGATATTCCGAAGCTGTAGTTCTTCGCGAAGCAATTCGATAAAAGCTGCATCTAGTTGAAGGTCGACAGCGCGATGATATACTTCTATCAACATTTGGTCACTTAAGTATTTCACCTTTGCTCACCTCCATCTCAGTTATGTGCCCATTGTAACAGAAGCATCCACATCGAACAACCGTTCGGATATCCACAAGCAATGTGGACATCTTGTTAGTAACATGTGGGCAAGTTGTGTGTAACCTATCAGCATCCAAGTATTTCCTTTGTGGATGTTTTTTTACTTTTATCCACAGTTAGTCGAATTATGTCGAACGAATGATGTGACTATTCTGTCATAATTTCCTGCCACGGAAAAAGCCACCCTGCACAGGATGGCTTTCTCGTATGGTTTATGCGTTTGCGGCTTCTGTTACCTGCAGAACCTGCTTGATTCGATCGATTGCCCAATCCAGATCTTCTCTGCTGATGACGAGTGGCGGTGCGAAGCGAATCGTTGTCTCATGTGTTTCTTTGCACAGGAGGCCGAGTTCTTTCAGTTTTTCGCAATATGGACGTGCAGCAGTTGTCAGCTCCAACCCAATGAACAGACCGCGTCCGCGAATTTCCTTGATGATCGGGTTATTGATTTCTTTCAATTTCTCCATGAAGTATGCACCCATTTCCAGGGAGCGCTGTACAAGACCTTCGTCAGCCAATACGTCCATTGCTGCTACGGCAACTGCACAACCCAGTGGGTTTCCGCCAAAGGTAGAACCATGGGAGCCTGGTTCGAATACGCTCAAGATTGCCTTGTCAGCTGCTACTGCGGAGATCGGGAACACGCCACCACCAAGAGCTTTACCCATGATGTACATATCTGGCACTACATCTTCCCAATCGCTGGCAAACATTTTACCTGTACGACCAAACCCAGTCTGGATCTCATCGCTGACCAAGAGAACGTTGTTTGCTTTACATACCTCTTGTGCCTGCTTCAAGTAGCCATCTTGCGGAATGATAATCCCTGCTTCACCTTGGATCGGCTCTAGCATGAATGCAGCTGTGTTCGGTGTAATCGCTTGCTTAAGTGCTTCGATATCGCCGTAAGGAATAATTTTGAAGCCAGGTGTGAATGGTCCGAAGCCGCGTCTGTACTCTTCTGCAGAGGAGAAGGAAGTCACTGTTACGGTACGGCCATGGAAGTTACCTTCACACACGATGATTTCTGCTTGATTTTCCGGTACTTTTTTCACGTCGTAAGCCCAACGGCGAACAGCTTTGATTGCTGTTTCTACTGCTTCTGCCCCCGTGTTCATTGGCAGGATCATTTCTTTCCCTGTCACAGCAGAGAGCTTCTCGTAAAATTCACCCAGCTGGTCATTGTAAAAAGCACGGGAAGTGAGTGTTACTTTGTCTGCTTGATCTTTCAGGGCTTGGATGATACGTGGATGACGATGCCCTTGGTTCAGAGCGGAATAGGCACTCAGCATATCGAGATATTTATTGCCTTCCGGATCGTGTACCCATACGCCTTCTGCTTTGGAAATAACGATCGGGAGTGGATGATAGTTGTGTGCACCGTATTTTTCAGTTTGTTCAATAACCACGTTAGTTTTACTCATGTCGTTAGCCTCCTTCAAGATCACTTGCTAAAATTATCTAGCAAGATTGATGCCAAATCCAACCCCCTCACGAAATCAAGGGTGCCAAATCAGTTGAGCAAAAATATTTTGCACATGAAATCCATAATCTTTTGCAGTGCATAATGTTTTTGCACTCCCTCGTTTTATGATATGATACCTTCACGAGGAAAGGCTGGTGACCATGGTGTCTGACACGTTGTTACGCATTTATGAACATATTTTGGACAGAATGAATGAAGGTGTACATGTCATCGATTCGAACGGGACTACCATTGTCTACAATCACAAAATGACCGAGCTGGAATCAATGACCAGACATGATGTTTTGCACAAACCACTCTCTGAGGTGTTTCAGTTTCCGAACGGGCAGGAAAGTACCTTACTCACATGCTTGCGTACCGGAAATAGCATTCGCAATACACGTCAAACGTATTTCAACGACAAGCAAAAAGAAATTTCAACTATTAACAACACGTACCCCATCATCGAAAACGGCAAGATCATTGGCGCGATGGAAATCGCAAACGATGTAACAAAAATGGAACGATTGATCAGAGAAAACCTGCTGCAGAAAAATGGGTCTCGCTACACATTCGAGCAAATCATTGGGAGAAGCGGGCCTATTCTCGATGTGATTGAAAACGCCAAGCGCGCAGCACGCACCTCCTCATCCGTCTTGGTTGTCGGTGAAACCGGGGTTGGTAAAGAGCTGTTCGTACAAAGCATTCACAATGCCAGTCTGCGAGCATCTGGTCCACTCATTTCACAAAACTGCGCTGCACTCCCAGATAGCCTGATTGAAGGATTACTGTTTGGTACTGCTCGTGGAGCTTTTACCGGCGCGATTGAGAGACCTGGCCTGTTCGAGCAAGCAGAAGGCGGAACACTTTTTCTCGACGAAATCAACTCGCTTAGTATGCCTCTACAGGCCAAATTGTTGCGTGCCCTGCAAGAGAAGTCCATCAGACGCATTGGGGACACGAAGGATCGCTCGATCGATGTGCGAATCATTGCCGCCATCAATGAAGATCCTGTCGAGGCAATCGCGAACTCTCATTTGCGAAAAGACCTATACTACCGCCTCGGTGTGGTTACGTTATTTCTTCCTCCACTTCGCGAACGCAAGGAAGATATTTTGATGCTGGTCAGCCATTTTATCGAAAAGTACAACGAGCTGTTTCAAATGGAAGTAAAAGGAATCAGTGACGAAGTTCTGCAATTTTTTATCCAGCATGATTGGCCTGGCAATGTTCGTGAGCTCCAACACTTAATTGAGGGTGCAATGAATCTGATGTTTGATGAATCAACAATTGGCTACGAACATTTACCACTCCACTTTTTGCGCCGCTCTCCTGCGGGTTCCGTGTCGGTCGAACCAAGTTCCCCTCACACGTTGCCCTTTGTAGACGAAGGAAAACCACTGAAGGAAACCATGCTAGAATTTGAAACAGCATATATTCACCATGTAGTGGAACGCTATAACGGAAACATTTCGCGAGCAGCAAAGGAATTGCAAATCAGTCGTCAGAGTCTGCAATATAGACTACGCAAGCTGGGAATAAAAGGATGAAGGGATCTTGTTTCTCAGAGAGGTAGTGTTCGACAACCGTGGTCCCCTTTTTAAAGTTCCGACTCGGTAGACGCTGTCAAGGTCTACGAGCCCTGCGCTTTTTCTTCTCACTAGCTTTGTTTGTTCATCGGTACCTTTTAAAAAACTTGCACAGTCCAGTTTCCTCCCCGCCAAATTCAATAAACGCCAAGATTTTTGGCGTTTTTTTAATTATTTTGCACTTGATTGCCCAGGATTTTTGCACTCTTTACCAGTATATGCCTCAAAAATATTATTTTCATAAATTATTTCATTTGGTATCATTCTTGCAGAGCATATATCGCGCCTGAAAACGCATACATCCATTCAACATTTTCTCGCGTGAAGGAGAGGGTTATATGACAACCAGCAACCACGAACAGCAAAATGAATTAAAACGCAGTATGAACAGTAGGCACCTCTTCATGATTTCTCTTGGCGGCGTAATCGGAACCGGGTTATTTCTCGGATCAGGTTATACAATTAGTCAGGCAGGCCCCGTTGGAGCCATTCTCTCGTATTTAGTAGGCGGTTTTATCATGTACCTCACGATGTTGTGTTTGGGCGAACTGACCGTTGCCATGCCAGTTGCTGGTTCGTTCCAAACGTACATGACCCGCTTTGTTAGCCCAGCACTTGGGTTTGGTGTAGGCTGGCTGTATTGGTTCGGCTGGGCCGTCACCGTTGCTCTGGAATTGTTGTCATCAGGGCTTTTGATGCAAAGATGGTTCCCTGATTCCCCTGTTTGGATGTGGTGCGCCATTTTCGGTGCTGTGCTCTTCCTGTTAAATGCCTTGTCGGCTCGTTCGTTCGGTGAATCGGAGTTCTGGTTTTCCAGCATTAAAGTAAGCGCTATCATTCTGTTCATCATCCTTGGTGGAGCCGCGATGTTTGGTTTGATCGACCTGAAAAATGGTCAACCAGCGCCGATGTTCTCCAACTTTACAGAAAGCCCGCTCCTTCCCTTTGGGATTACTGGCTTGCTGATGACGATGATAACCGTAAACTTCTCCTTCCAAGGAACTGAGCTGATCGGGATTGCTGCCGGAGAAAGTGAGAATCCGGAGAAGACGATCCCGAAAGCGATTCGCGCGACCGTATGGCGCACACTCGTGTTCTTCATTTTGGCGATTGCGATTGTGGCAGCACTCATTCCACATCAACAAGCAGGTGTCATTGAAAGTCCGTTTGTCGCTGTATTTGACAGTATTGGGATTCCATACGCGGCTGACATTATGAACTTCGTTGTCCTGACTGCTCTTCTGTCTGTCGGCAACTCCGGTTTGTACGCAGCTACTCGTATGCTTTACTCCCTTTCCAAGGAAGGTATGGCTTCGAAAAAGCTTGGAGCCGTCAATAGAAAAGGCATTCCGATGAACGCCTTGTTGATTACTTTCGCGATTGCACTCTTGTCTCTTCTGTCCGGCTTTTTTGCAGAGGATACGGTATTTATGGTGCTGTTGTCGATTGCTGGTCTCGGGGCACAGGTAGGCTGGATCTCCATTTCTGCTTCTCAGCTTGCATTCCGTCGCCATTACTTGAAAAATGGGGGCAAGCTGGAAGATCTGAAGTTCCGTACACCTTTGTACCCGATCTTGCCTTTGATTTCCTTGAGCTTGAACCTGCTCGTTCTCGTGAGTCTGGCATTCGATCCAGAGCAGCGTATCGCCTTGTACTGCGGAGTTCCGTTCATGATCATTGCGATCTGCGTGTACCAATTCCATTTCAAAAAGAAAATCGAAGCATAATACAAAAGAAAAGCTTGCAGCTCCCTTCGACGGGATGCTGCAAGCTTTTACTCTTTATATGCTATAGGCTTGGCATTACTATGCTACAAGGAGATTCGTACAATTTCCGTAACGACTACCATGGCAAAGACTGCAAATCCAAGGGAACTCGTCACTAGCAGCATACGCTTCAGTTTTTTCATATCTTCCATAACATTCCCTCACTTTCTTGCGCCAATCACTCTATCGTTATATACGTATCAACAATGGAAAATGTTTCAATTCGCCCAAAAAAAATTATGAACGAGCTATTTTCTTTAAGTCGTTTCCGATCTGACCGGTTTGTTGTTCCATTCGATGGAGCAACCAAGCCACCCAGAGTCCAATGACGAGACAGATCGTCCAAGGAAGCCAAGGCGCTTGCAAACGCAGGCCAACATCGTATACCCATCCCCCCGCAATCTGCCCGAGAGAGCCTCCTATTGCGATGGAATACCCGTTGAAGCCGTAATAGGCGCCCACCAAATCCTTGGGTGCAAAACGTGGAACGACATCCACAAGATTCGGTACCGCAATCATGCTACCTAGCGCAAACAAGAAAATATCAAGAAGAATGAGCCACAGCGAATCGGCAAACGTAAACAGGAACAGACCGACACTCATAAATAACGTACCGATGCCAATCAAGGTAAGCCTTTGCTGATAGCCCTCCAGCCATTGTGTTACCTTCATCTGGAACAGGATCACAAACAAGGAGAGAGCGGACAGCACAATCCCTACATTTGCCTTGCTATGCGTGACATTTTCAACAAAGAGCGGGATCGTTAAAAACACCTGCATATTCAAATAATAATACCCCATCAAAATAAAGGTAAATCGTACAAACAGCTTGTCCTTCACTACCGTGGACATACTTTCCCATATACTATGCCGTGTGTTAGTGGCGCGAATCGGTGGGAATAAAAAGAAGATCAAGATTGCATTCACGCCGAAGACGGCCCCTGCGAACAATGAAATATAAGTAAAATCAATCGCCGAGAGTGCCGTCCCCACGATTTGGGAACCGACAACGGCAATATTTCCAAGTACATTGCGTAGGGAGAATACTTCTTTTCGGATGGATTCAGGTGTAATAATCGCATAGGCAGCAGAACAAGCAGGCTCAAACAGTGCCCCACCCAAACCGGATAAAATGGCGGCAACAAAGAAATGCCACGTCTCGGTACAGAAAGCGAACATTGCAAAGCCAACGGCACGTACGCCCAATCCGATGAACATCGCCCCTTTATATCCAAAGGCATCTGCCATCACTCCGCCTAAAAAGGCAAGGCCTTGCTGGGAGAACTGTCTGACACTGAGGACAATTCCTGCCATCGCCAATGTCCAACCAATGCTTCCCGTCAAATACAAAGTGAGATACGGGATTAATGCATAAAAGCCCATATTCATCATAAAGGAAGTTCCCAAAAGCAGCTTTACCGAAAAGGGCGTTTCTCTCCATAGTTCCCACTTCATCCAAATACCCCTCGCTCTCCCGATACCTTATCAAAATAAGGATATCCCCAGCTTAGCGAACAGGGTATAATTTGGGAAACGAACTTTTTTGTATATGGTAATCAAATATTTAGATAAGAGGGAATCCCACTGTATGGACTTCGAACAATTACGCGCTTTCTACACATTGGCCCAAACGAAAAACTTCACCAAGGCTGCGGAAATGCTCCACTTAGTCCAGTCTACGGTGACCAT
This sequence comes from Brevibacillus jepli, assembly GCF_047229145.1. Classification (NCBI taxonomy): domain Bacteria; kingdom Bacillati; phylum Bacillota; class Bacilli; order Caryophanales; family Paenibacillaceae; genus Brevibacillus; species Brevibacillus jepli. Next base: position 159,821 of record NZ_JBFEFW010000003.1, on the reverse strand, counting down.
GCGAATCAAGCAACTCGAAGAAAAAGTTGGCAAGCCTCTTTTCGTTCGTGATAAAAGAAGTGTTGAGATTACCCAAGCGGGCTTAACCCTTTTACCGTATGCAGAGAGAATCCTCAAATTGTCCCATGAAGCATTGAATGAAGTTGCATCACTCCAGCCCTATGAAGACTATTTATCCATCGGCAGCTTAAACGCGATCTGGACCTCCACCTTAGAGCCGATCTTAAAAGAGTACCACTATCGGTATCCACAAATTGCGATCAGTACAAAAACAGGTCACTCCTCCGATGTCATCCAGTATTTGCTGGACAATGTGATTCAAATCGGAATCGTTTATGTTCCACCATCTTTACCGAACTTTGATGTGATCCCTACGTGGGATGATGAAATTGTCCTGGTCTGCTGTCCGGACAGCCCTATCGCTTCTTCTACACACGTCGATTCACGCGAGCTGCGTAATCTTCCGCTGCTGTACATGAACTGGGGACCTCCTTTTAATGAATGGATCAGACAAACATTACCACGTAATTATGTACCCAAGCTGACAGTAGACAAAGCTGAGCTCGCCATTGATTTGATCAAAGAAGGGCTAGGCGTGAGCTTGTTAACACGATCTACGGTCAAAGCCGAGCTGGCTGCAGGTACTTTGAAGGAACTGATCATAACAGGCAATAAGCCTCCCAAACGCTCGGCGTACATCGTATTGCCGAAGGACAAAAAAAATAAACCCAGCGTAGAAAAATGGCTGAGTTTAATGAAAGAATTAGGGTATTCCACCTAGCTTGCTCTAATTACCGAGAATGCGGTATGGGGTCGACGACGGTGCTTCGTCTCCCCTTCCAGCCTTCATAGCCAAGACGAAGGAGAAAATACCAGCTCATCGACAGGAAAAAGCCAGTAAGCACATCACTTAAATAATGGACGCCCAAATACACACGACTCAACGCAAGCAATGCCACGAAAATAAAAACGAACGGCTGCACGAGCGACACCCATTTTTTCTCCGCAAACCATTGTGTGATCCAAAGGGCAACCATGCAGTAAAAGGCTGGCCCAATCATCGCATGACCGCTCGGAAACGAAAAGGATTCCGGCAGCTCAATCAGATTGATCCCACTCGGTCTTGGTCTGGAAAAATACAATTTTAACAACTCATTGATCACTTCACTGACACCAAGTGAAATGAGGACAATCATTGCCTCCATACGATATTTCTTTATGTACAAGACAATGAACATAATCGCAGCTAAGGGTGTAAGGAACATTCCGCCACCAAGATTCGTTACAAAACGGAAAAATGCAGTCCCAGCATCCGAACGAATCGACTCCGCAAACGCAATTGCAGCCTGATCCATACGTTCTACTTTCCCTGCCGTATAGAGTGCAAACATGATGGTGGCAAGAACTGCAAACATCAGTGCACCGAGTACATAACCATTTTTTCTAATTGTTAGGTTCATCTTGATCCCCTCTTTTCATCAAAAAGCGCAGAGACTCGGCAAAACGCTGATCGTCTTCACGCGTGCGAGCAGCTGGTCCCTTCGTGCGACCTCCCCCGCGACGATACCTTGCTTTTTCATTACGTTCCTCCAAGTGAAACGTTATCCGCTCCGGATCAAAAATCATGCCGTGCGGTGTCAGTGCATGTGCTCTTTTCCCTAGAATCAGCGCTGCCAGACCGATATCTTGTGTTACCACGACATCCCCTGCGCTCGTTTCGTTCGCCAGCTTCATATCTACCGCTTGTGGGCCAGCATCTACTGTAACATGATTTTCATTGCCGATTTGATGATTATAACTGGCAAAGGTCAAACAGCTCCAGCCGAGCTCCTTGCACAATGCTTGAGCATTCAAGAGAGCCTGGCGCGGACAAGCATCCGCATCGATAAGAACACGTCCTTTTGACATGGGTTCCCCTTTCGCGTGTATTTCTCTCCCCCAAGCGATTCATTTTTGGTATGATGGAGGAGGAGAGGAGTGAGTTCACCTTTGCGCTATCAATTTATACGTGATGAACGACTAGGTATTCGACTTCCACAGCTGCAGCTAGACTGGGAAGACTATTCGAATACAGAAAGAGCGGACATTTTGCTGGAATGGGAAGAAATCCGTGCGACCATTCCGGATCAAATACACCGGGTAGAGAAGGTCATCATCGAGAAAACCAAGCAAATGTCTGAAGAAGATAATTTCATGCGGTCCTGCGAATTAAACAGTGAGATCCACGAATTGGCCAGTGTTATTAATGATCTTAATATATGGTTCCGTGTCCAGCAAGACCATGACACCAAAGTCCATCAATAATTCATTATGATAAAAATGGAAACAGCTCCTTGGCTTCGTTGGCCGTGGAGCTGTTTTTTTCGTGTAACCGCTATGCTTTCTTTCGCTTGCGGGCTATTTCTAATGCCTTCAGTCCAGACACATGCGGAGCGGCCATCGACGTGCCATTCAGCTTTTTAAACTGATTGCCAGGCCAGGTAGACAAAATCTCAACTCCGGGCGCCTTCATATTTACACCCTTGCCTCGTGCGCTGAACGATGCCAATCTTCCTGTTTGATCAATCGCACTGACTCCTAAAACGCCTTTATACCGTGCTGGATACTCCGCTTCTCCCCCACCGTTTCCTGCAGAAGCTACCAATACGATCCCTTGCTCACTTGCTCGCTCGACAGCTCTCGCCAGTGCTTCACTATACTGTGGCATACCAAAGCTCATGTTTATGACGTCCATCTTATTGGCAATCGACCACTGCAACGCCTGCAAAATGGTAGACAAAGATGATTTGCCTTCTTGATCAAAAGCACGAACGTCATACAAATGGGCTTCTGGTGAGACTCCGACGATTCCTCTTTGATTCATCTCGGCTACTATGATCCCTGCTACATGCGTACCGTGTCCGTTTTGTTTGCCACCCACCAGCTGGACGCCACCTTTTATTTGATCCTTCAAGTCAAAATGCTCACGGGAGATCCCCGTATCAATGACGGCGACCTTTACGCCCTCTCCTCGCCCTCTTCGCCACAATTTCTGTGCCCCTACATATCGCACGCCCCATGGGATTTCATCCTCACCTTCCGCATGGACGCTTACCGTAATGTTCTCTTCCACCATCGCCTGATACCTTCGAAAAAGCTCCTCATGCTGCTCGAAAATCTTTTGCTTGATACATAGACAAGATAGGTCATCATAGCAACGCCATGGGAGTCTCTCTGTTTTGGTCAGAACTTTCGTTTTCAAATCAGACAGTATCTCGGTAAACGGCTTATCCCGATGAAAGCTGACAATTTTCAACCCACTAGCCTCCTGTCATGCGTCGTTCTGACTCATCCTATGTTGGGTCTCCCCCTGTAGGTTTGGGCCCTTGCACAGCGTCAGCCAAAATAGGCGAATTGCCGCGTGAATCTGTCCAAGCGAATTCCCTTGCTTTTCCATATAACTGCATAGGGCAGACGTATTCCTTTGAAAGGAGCGAAGCATCATGACCAAAGCAAAAGGGAAAGCAAAAGCGAGAGTGAAATTGAAGACGAAGGGCAGCCCGAGTGACCTTTTGAAAACCATCAACAAGAAAAGCAAGAAGAAATGGAGTATGGGCGACATTAAATCGCTGGCTAAAAACTTCTCCAAGAAAGATTTAAAAAACGACAAGAAATTAAGCGAGCTGATTAAAAAAGTAAGCAAAGCTGTCGGTGTTCAATTATCCGACCAGCAAATGTCCAGTGTAAAAAAGCAAGTCCATGATCGACTCGGATAAGAGGATGCGTCTCAAAGACAAAAGCGGCAGCCTAGGACGAGAAATAACGTCCTTGGCTACCGCTGCGCTTTCAACTATCGATACCAATTACAACTCACCTGGCGTTTTCTGCCCGATGGGGGGGATATGCCGAAGCTTGATCACGGTGAGTATGGCGATAGCGATCATGAGCCAGCCGCTGACGGCCACAACAGCATGCATACCCTCGTTAAATGCTGTCTGGGCGCCATGAAGAAGTGTCGAAGCAATAGGTTCGGGCAAAGCTTTTGCCGCCGAGACTGCCCCAGCAAGACTTTCGCGGAAGGCTCCGTTTGTTAACGTCGTAGCCTCTCTTGGTAGGAAACCCGCAATTTGAGTGCGATACACGTATGTACCGATGCTGCCTAATACGGCGATACCAAGTGCGAATGCGAATTCACCACTCGTCTGTAGCAAGGACGCCGCCGAACCCGCTTTCGCCGGCGGTGCAGAGCCGACAATTAGATCGCTGGACAAGCTCGCAAACGGTGCTGCTCCCAGATTAAAAAAGAGATAACCGACGATCAGGGTAGAGAGTCCGGATCCCGCCCCTACCTGGGACAGTAGAATACAACCAGTCGCCGAGACGGCAAGTCCTGCCCCGATAAGGAGCGACGGTCGGATCCGCCTGGCAATGAGCGGCGACAACAACATGCCTGCCATCGACGCAACCACTCCCGGGAGCATGCACATCGCTGCCGCAAGCGGCGATAGTCCTTCCACGAATTGAAGATGCTGTGCGATGAAGAGCATGGAAGCACCTGTCATAGTGATGCCGAACATACCGCCCAGCGCCGTGCTGAAGGCGGGGTTTGCGAATAGGCGCAAGTCCAGTAGCGGACTGTCCAACCGTTGCTGTCGTCTTACGAATAACGTCCCGAAACCAATTCCAGCCGCGATGGCAATGAGCGGCAAGGTCTGTAAGCCTTGCTTAGCGATTTCCTTAAAGCCGTATATTGCCGAGAGAATGGTGCACATCGACAGCATGACGCTAGTCATATCCAAACGACCAGGTGCGGGATCCCGATAATCGGGCAGAAGCTTGGGCCCAGTCAACAACAGCAGTGCCATGACTGGAACGCCAAGTAGAAAAATCGACCCCCATGAATAATGCTCCAGCATCATCCCGCCGACTACTGGGCCAAGCGCCATGCCTCCCATGGAGCACATAAACCATATGCCTATGGCGAGGGAGCGCTGCTTATGATCGCGGAACATATTGCTGATTAAAGCCAGGGACGAAGGTGATATCGTCGCCCCGGCTATGCCGAGCAGCGCCCGTGCTGCAATCAGCATTCCGGAGGTGTTGGAAAAAGCGGCCAACACCGAAGCCAAACCGAATACCGCGGCTCCGATCATCAGCAGTTTACGGCGGCCGAGCCGATCTCCGAGCGAGCCCATCGTGATCAGAAACCCTGAAAGCATGAAGCCGTATATGTCCATGATCCATAGCTGCTCTGTACTGTCAGCTCCGATAGAGATGCTTATGTGAGGAAGTGCGAGAATCATTACGGACAAGTCTATCGATACGAGCAAGGCAGGCAATGAAAGCACGGCAAGCCCAATCCATTCGTTCAAACCAGCCCGGTTATTCGATTCAATCGCAGCAGCTTTCATTGGCCGTCCAAAGCCTCTCCGAGCCGATCCAGCATTACTTTTGTTCCGTGCTCACGCTGTTCAGGCGTATCGAGACCGTCCAGATAAACGCCCTGCTCGGTATAGATCAAGCGCGTGCCGCCATCTACGGAATCGAATTCCACCGTCGTGACGGAGACAGACATCCGCTTGTCTTCCATGTCCAACGTGTATGAGTATACAATTCGCCTATTCTGAACGATCTCCTGATAGCAGGCATCGAATGTGTAAACGGGTCCCCCTGGCGGACCACCACGATTGAATTCGCGTCCGCCGACGCGGAAGTCGAACTCTTCGGCTTTAGGAAACCAGCCCGCTTTGGCGGCTTGACCCGCCCATGCAGCGAATACACGGGCAGGAGAATGTTTATAGTTCCTTTCGATGACAAATGTGGAATGTTTGGCAGATCTTTCACTCACAGTCGTAACCTCCTTATCCGGGATCTTCCGGATGCTCGTCTAAATATTCACCAAGTCGGTCGAGATGGAGATCCATACTCGATTTTCTCTCGGCGAAAAATTTCTCATGATTCATTCTCATCGTCCGTATGATGTTCATGAAATGCTCAACGGTAAACGGTTCGTTCCTTTGCATTCGACTCGATACATTCTCAAGCTCGTGCAAGAGCTTCTGCTGCATGCGGATACTTTCTTTCAGGCTATCTATTTGAATGGAAACAATGTCTGACAGGCTGAGTTGATCGCCGGCCATAACGGCTTTAATCTGCTCCAGCGATAGACCCAACTCCTTCAAGGACAAGATTTGCTGCAGGCGTGAAATGTCCCCTTCGGTGTAGAGTCTGTATCCGGATGGCGAATAGCCGGATGGTGAAAACAAACCGATCTGATCATAAAAACGCAAAGTTCGTATCGTAATTCCCGCCATTTTTGCAAGTTCTCCGACTTTCCACTGTCGCTTCATGATCAGCCCCTTTCTTGGTCGCTAGCGTTTCACCGGTAACTTCACTATAAACCGTTACGTTACGTAACGGTCAAGGACCCATAAGAATTTTTTTCCAATACGGAATACGAGTGCCAAACTCACTTTTTTATATAGCAAAAAAGAGAGCGAATCATCGCTCTCCCTTTTGCCAAGCAAGTTCCCGGTGTTTTCGTTAGTCGCAAGCGCAAGCAACGATAACCAGCAATACGAACAACACCAGTATTAAAGCAAAGTCGTCAAATCCTCCGTTGAACAGACTCATTCGCTTTCCCTCCTTTGCCAGCAACTAGTCATACTGTATGTGCGAATGCTCAAGGATGATTGGACCATTGCCTATACACGACTCTTTTTCCCGTTTTTTACACAGTTACTGGCAAAGAGAAAGGAGCTTAAGTCGCTTGTCTTTCAACTGGTTCTGGCAACCCATACTGCTTTTTCATGACATGACGCCAAAACGGAATCGTTCGCTGAATCATCGGTCCCGTCAAGAGCGCAATCAATACGGTGCCGATTGACACAGGTCCACCCAAGGCTGCCCCCGCAAGCAGTACGGTTACCTCAATGATGAGCCGGACTCGCTGAATGCTCCAGCCAAGGCGCTCATTCATCGCCAGCATGAAGCTGTCACGCGGTCCTGCCCCAAGCGAAGGAGATAAATACATCCCGATTCCAACAGCCAAAACGATCACACCGATGATAAACAGCAAGAGTCTCGCCCAAATAGATTGGAGCTCAGGAATGATATCTACCCATAAAATAAGATCGAGAAAAACTCCAAAGCAAATCATATTTAAGAACATTCCAAAATTAGGCCTCATTTTTGCCACGAAGTAAGTGGCGAAAATGACAACGACTCCTACGATCTGAGACCATATGCCAATCGTTAATCCAAATGTTTTTTGCAGGCCGATGTGAAAGGTTTCCCAAGGTGCTACGCCGAGGTTTGCTTTAATAGCCAGTACCGTACCGAATGCACCAACGAACAAACCCAGAACAAACATCATGTAGCGAACTGCGATCGACCTGTTGAACCGTCTGCCAGACACGTATGCTCATCTCCTGACGATGTGTATTACTTCCAGTCTGCAATGACTTCGTAAAATAGCCCGTCCTTTCGGTAATACGCTTCGGATTTGGAGAAGTTCAGGTACGTCTGTGCCTCTGCAAGCTGCTCTCCCGTCAAAATGACCTGGCGTTGCTTGTTCGCTTCGTCTCGATATTCGACGACAAGGCTGACTTCTTCCGATTGACAATGTTGAATTAGTTCTTCTGGTGTAGCAAAGGTAATCCGCTTCATGCTCCCCCACCTCCTCCATCGTGATCATTCATTATACCAAGGATTATTGCTTTCTCCCATTGTTTCTCTCTCGCTTTACAGGAATGCTGCCGAGATCATCAGCCAATTGGGTCGCCGGGAAAATTTGCTGCGCTTCTGCCAGAAGATCCTCCATCGAAAAATCTCCGTCTTCATCTTCATAGCGCGGACTGAAGTGAGTCAGACACAGCTCTTTCACACCCGCTTCTTTGGCAATTTGAGCAGCCTCGCGTGCTGTGGAGTGTCCGCTTCTTGTCGCCAGCTCCTTATCGTGATGGGCGTAGGTAGCTTCGTGGACGAGCAAATCTGCCCCTTGTGCCAGCTCCATCACCGCTTGGCTCGGCTCTGTATCTCCACTGAAGACGATTTTGCGTCCTGGCTGCGGCTCCCCGACGAATTCCTTCCCGTCCAGAACCCGACCATCCTCGAGTGTGACCTGTTCTCCTCTTTTCAAGGCGCCAAATAACGGCCCTGATGGTACCCCGGCCTGCTTAGCCAGCTCTACTTGGAAGGCTCCCGTCTTCTCCTTTTCCATCACGGCATACGCAAACGAAGGCACTCTGTGCTTCGCCATCCTGCAGCTCACCACGATTTCTTCGTCCTCATAGATTACGCCTTCGCTGACTATTTTCAATTCCAATGGGTATTGCAAATGAACGGGACTTGCCTCCATGACAGCTCGAAAATAACGGTCAAGTCCTGGTGGTCCGTACAGCTCAAGCGGTGTCGGTTCTGTATTGCGCAATGACCTACTCGCCAATAAACCGATCAGACCGTACAGATGATCGCCATGCAGATGTGTAATGAAGATTTTATCCAATTGACTGATTTTCATGGGTGCACGCAGCAGCTGATGCTGTGTCCCCTCTCCGCAATCAAACAACCACCACTTCCCTGCCTGCAAAAATCGCAAGCCAATCCCACTCACGTTTCGTCGCGTAGTGGGTGCACCTGATCCCGTGCCTAAAAATGTAACGATCATGTTATATCCATCTCCTTCGTGGAATCCCCCTCCATGTGCCTGTCTATATCTCTAGGCATTCACCCTTTTTTGTCTGGGCGCATAGCCTACAACATACAAAGCCTAGCAAGGAGGGACTCCTAATCATGAAACGATTTTTTGCGCTGGGGCTGGCCGCTTTTTTTGCTCTGACGGCCGTATTGACTGGCTGCTCCAGCACTCCTGAAAAAATACGAATTGGTGAAGTGACCAGGTCTTTGTTTTATGCTCCGCAATATGTAGCACTTGAAAAAGGATTCTTTAAGGAAGAAGGCCTCGAAGTTGAGCTGTCAACCATTCCCGGCGGAGATAAAGTGATGTCGGCTCTGTTATCCGGCGGCATCGAAGTCGCGCTTGTCGGCTCCGAGACCAGCATCTACGTCTCGCAGCAGGGGGCTGCCGATCCGGTTGTCAATTTCGCTCAGCTTACTCAAACGGACGGTACCTTCCTCGTCTCCCGCAATAAAATGGATAACTTTTCTTTTGACCAGCTAAAAGGCAGCGTCTTCTTGGGTCAGCGCAAAGGCGGCATGCCGCAAATGGTCGGTGAGTACGTACTCAAAAAACACAAGATCAATCCGCAAGGCGACCTCGAATTGATTCAGAATATCGAATTCAAAAATATTGCGTCTTCCTTCGCATCTGGAACCGGACAATATGTACAGTTGTTTGAGCCGGAAGCCTCACGTTTTGAACAGGAGGGAATCGGTCATGTCGTCGCCTCTTTTGGCAAAGAGAGCGGAACGGTTCCTTACACCGTGTTCATGACAAAGCAAAGCTATATTGACTCGAACGCGACTGCTATCCAAAAGTTTACCAATGCTGTCTACAAAGGGCAACAGTGGGTTGCCAGCCACAGTGCAAAAGAAACGGCTGATGTCATAGCCAAGTACTTCCCGCAAATCGATCCAAAGATTCTGGAAAACGCAGTCCAACGCTATTTGGAACAGGGCTCCTATGCAACTGACCCCATTCTGGACGAAAAAGAATGGAACCAACTCCAAGATATTATGGACGCAGCCGGTGAATTAAAGCAGCGCGCTGACTACGCCAAGCTGGTAAACACCACGTTTGCGACACAATCCAAGGAAGGGAAATAGGCCGTCATGAAGCAGATTTCTTCTACGCCGGCAAAAATAGAACTCGGCCACGTGACCCATCTCTATTTAACCACGACCAGGGCGTTCATGGCGGTCCAAGACATTAACCTGCGCGTGGAGGAAGGCGAATTCATTTGTCTGGTTGGTCCCAGCGGTTGTGGCAAGACGACACTGCTCTCACTCATTGCAGGGCTGGAGAAGCCTACAGCAGGCAAGGTATGGATCGACGGGAAGCAGGTCAACGGAACGTCTCGTCAAGTTGGCTACATGCTACAGCAAGACTATTTGTTCAACTGGCGCTCCATCGAGGAGAACGTGTTTCTCGGGCTCGACATCCAAGGTATACGTACCAAGGAAACAGAAGAGTACGCGCTGCATTTGTTAGATGAAATGGAACTGTCTGATGTGCGTAAATCCTCTCCCGTTCAGCTATCAGGTGGCATGAGGCAACGGGTTGCACTCGTACGGACACTCGCCTGTCAGCCTGATGTGCTGTTGCTTGACGAACCATTCTCGGCATTGGATTATCAGACAAAGCTAAAGCTCGAAGACCTGATCTTTTCGACCCTGCGTCGGCACAAGAAAACGGCAGTCCTTGTGACACATGACCTCTCTGAATCGATTGCAATGGGAGATCGCGTCTATATCTTTTCACGCAACCCAGGACGTATCAACAGTGAGATTGTCGTACCTGGTCCGATCCGTGACGCGCTACCTTTTCACGCAAGAAATGAAGATGGATTCCAAGAACTATTCCATCGCGTGTGGAAAGAGATGGAGGTAGTATCTGATGCAGCCAAGGGAAATTGAATCGGCCCATCGTCGCTACTTACAGCTAGAAAAGAGAATGAGCTATACCGTACTTTCCACACAACTGATCCTCTTTCTTATCTTTCTCGGGCTCTGGGAACTACTTGCTCGAACAAACACCATCAATGCGCTCATCTTCAGCTACCCATCCAAGATTTGGGCTCAATTTTGGATGCAGCTGCTGGATGGCAGTCTTCTCCCGCATGTTGGTTTGACGGTATGGGAAACGATCATCGGCTTTCTTTTGGGAACGATTCTGGGAACTGTCATCGCAACCGTCATTTGGTGGTCCCCCTTCCTCTCCCGTGTGCTAGAGCCGTATCTGGTTATTGCCAACAGTATGCCCAAGGTTGCACTCGGGCCTCTCTTCATCGTCGGCTTCGGACCTGGTTTGCTTTCAGTGATCGCCATGGGATTAGCGATTTCTGTCATTATTACCACGATTAACGTCTACACCAGCTTCAGGGAAGTCAATCAAAACTACATCAAAGTCGTGCAAACACTCGGCGGCAGCAAACGGCAAATCTTCACGCTTGTGATCTTGCCAGCTACCATTCCAACGCTTCTCGCTACCCTGAAGGTGAACGTTGGTCTTTCGTGGGTCGGAGTAATTGTCGGGGAGTTTCTTGTATCCCAGCAAGGCTTGGGGTATTTGATCATATACGGTTTCCAAGTTTTTAATTTTACCCTGGTCATGATGAGTCTCGCTATTATCGCTGTTATCGCTACCCTGATGTATCAAGGCGTGGCATATATAGAGCGGCGACTCACCAGCCAGTTTAAATAGATGGCTTCGAAAAAACGGTGCAAATCATCTACCGGGGATGATCGCACCGTTTTTCCACGCATCACTATATTTTTGTGCTAGGTTATGGAGCTACAATTTCGACCTTGATTCTATCCGGATCCTCGAAGAACAAAGCGTAATGCCCCTCGCCTCCAGCATACGGATGCCGATCGTGATAGAGCAAGGGAATCCCTCGCCGAGCTACTTCTTCCCGCAATTCATCGACATGCTCGCGATCCCTTGCGTAAAATGCCAGATGATTCAGACCGACTCGGCAACGATGATACGGGATATCGAGGAAACGCTCTTCTGCCTGTACAAACACCAAATACGTCCCGTTTTGCTTCCAACTGATTCCGCTTGCCCATTCCTGAAATCTCTCATAGCCCAGTTCACGCTCCAATAACCATCCCCAAAAATTCTTGGACCGCTCCAAATCCGATACATATATTTCGAGATGATGTAACACTCTGCTCCCCGCCTTTCCGATAGAAAAACGCCCGACTGCAAAACGCCGGGCGCTATCTTTATTCATGGTTCACGTCTCTTACTTCCAGAACTTCCACCGGCTCTTCTTTGTCTCGGTGTCGCCTGATTGGGTCTCGACAACCTTTTGCTTAGTGGCTGCTTCAACCTCCAGAGCACCCGGTACCCGATTCAGGAAGTGATCGACCATTGGCTTGTAGTTGTCTGGCAAATGCTCTTGCATGTCACGCAGGATCACAATCGCTTTTTCCATTTGATCCGTAGCCAACAGAGCGTTTGCATAATTGAATCCAGCATAAGGGTAAGGGAAATGCGGCGTCCAAAACTTCTCGCAAATCTGGATCAACTGATAAACATACCCTCTTTGCCCCAATTCGCCTGTCACCGTCATAACGACCTCAAAGCGATCTTTCGCACCTTCAATCGCAGCGGTGTACCACTTCATAGTATGAAGCAAATCCTCCTCAGACAGCGCAAGACGTGCTAGCTGAAGCTGTGGTCTCCATGCACCCTCTTTGCCTGCCAGGCCTTCAAGCTGTTCTCTCAGCTCATCCTTTTTCCCTCTTTGCAAAAAGCTCTCGATAAACATCGTTAAACCATTTTCCTGATTCGGGTCTTTGTGCAGACCTGTATGTAGGGTCTCAAATGCTTTTGCCTCATCACCCTCAAACGCGAAGATTTTTGCCAAATTCGTGCAAGCCGTACCTGACGATGGAAATCGTTCCAGACAATCTGTCAAGATTTTTTTAGCGCTTTCAAATTCTCTCGCCTGCATATGAACGACTGCACGGAAAATGAGAGCAGACTCGATTGGACCATATAATTCGAGAAGCCTGTCGGCAGCGACCGCAGCTTGCTCATGAAATTGATCCTTCACCAACTCCATCGCAAAATCGCGAAGCTTTTCTTTTTCATCCCAGTACTTATCCAGATTTTGTGGAATAATTTTTTTCTGGTAATCCTCTCGGGACATATCGATGGTCTGACCAAACTCATTGGTAAACGTCACAAATTCAGACATGAAACAGCCTCGCTTTCATTTCCTCACAAAAGTTTCAAATTCCCCACATAAGGAAAACCGCCAATTAGATCCATGCTTTGATATTTACTTTACGGATAAATTCCTCCATTGATTCCTTCGCGGGTTCGTCATTTGCCTCTTCTGCAGCTTCCATGCCCATCAGTTGTCGAAACAGTGCTTCGTTCCTGGTCGCCAGAGCATAGTCGAGCAAAGCCTCATGCGAGACGCGGTTTGCTTCTTCCGCAAGCAATTGCTCCTCAAGGGCGATGTCATCTTCTACCACGGCGATATGCTTATCAATTTTAGGAATGCGGATGACCCAGGAAAATGCGCTGTCTGGATTACGGTCGCGAGCAATCAGGTATCCGTATTCACCCAAAGGCAAACCTTGCTCGAAGGAGTCGGCAACAATGACGACGCGTTGTCCAAGCTTGAACATGAGCGTCAACTCCCAATAAAGATTAATTCTAATCATACTAAATTGTATGTGTTCTTGTGAAGTGCAAACCCCAAGGATAGGCAAACGCACAAAAAGTTTGTTGCCCGAACCAAAATAAGGTACAATTTTTACTAGTGAATGGATATTGGTAATGAGGTGTACTAGGTATGGGTGAAATGTCGACAGGGTTTTCCCTGTTTATTGTTGGCTGGACGATTGTTCTCGTGAGTCTCATGGCGATTGGCGGGTATTTCATGTTCCGCAAATTCCTCAAGTCTATGCCCAAGCAAGACGGAAAGTCGGATTTGGATTGGCAAGATCATTACATTGATCAGACACGTGCTCTCTGGACAGACGAGGGTCTGACCTTGCTCAATGAATTGGTTGAACCGGTACCACAGCTGTTTCGTGACGTTGCAAGACGATCCATCGCAGCTAGAATCGGTCAGATCGCGCTGGAAGAGAAAGCAACCACCATTACGACTGATTTAATTGTAAAGGGATACATTGTAGCAACCCCAAAACGTGACCACAAATGGCTCATTGCCCACCTGAAATCCAAACAGATCGACTACACGCCCTATGAGAAATATTTGAACGCCGAAGGGTAATTGAAACTTCTTGTGGACTGATCCGTAAAAGAAGTAAGACCTTTTTGGCAAGGAGACGATGTGGATGTCAGTCCTATTGACGATTTTGGGAATCGGCTTGGTTTTATTGATTATTGCAGTTGTAATTGTTGCGGTCATCTTTAAAAAAGGCGCTAAGTTCTTATGGAAAATGACTGGACGTGGCTATCGCAAGTACAGCAGCAGTGATTACCGATACCGGCCTTTCTGGAAGATGGGACATCGAACGTACGGTCATCGTCGCTATCGTCGCAAATATTCCAGCCATAGTGGATTTTTTAGCAGTTAATAAAAAGAAGGCCCTCTGATTCGAGGGTCTTCTCTTTTTTAGGCATCGCTGCTTTTTTTATTCACGTTTTGCGGCCCTCCAGATACTCCGCCTGATACGAGGAACGCCATGACTTCTGAGCTTTCTGTTTCTAACAGCTGTACCTGATCACTCGGAAACAGCAAGAGATTTCCTGCAAAATTGTACGACTGCGGCAGGTAGACCGCTACGTGGTCTGTGAGACCGAATGAATCGAGGCTTTCCTTTGTGATAAATCCAATTGCCTTCGCATTCCCATCCTTCGATAGTGTCACGAGTACAGGCTTGTCAAAGCTCTTCTTCTCCCCTACAAACGCACCGATCAAATCCTTGATGGAAGTATAAATGAGCTTGATAAACGGCACTTTTTCAAAAACCGTCGACACGAGCGATAACACTCCGCGAGTCAGCACGTTGGATGCAAGGAAGCCTACAATCGTGATACCTAGAATGGTCAAGAGGAAGCCAAGCCCAGGGATTTGGAGATTAAACCAATGATTAACGAGCAGATAGAACCAGTTATCTACTGTCGTGAAAATCCAGTACAAAATATAAATCGTAACTGCCAAAGGAATGACAAACAATAACCCCTCTAGAAAATATCGAATGAAGCGCTTCATCTCTCTTCTCCTCTCTCCTAACCTTACCGTAATTATTGTACCTGATTGGATGGTCATCTGCTATGATGAAGGAAAAAAATGAAAGTAGGGAGATTCATGCAAGCACTCGTCACTCCTCAATGGCTCAAGGATCATTTGAACGATGAAAATATCGTAATCGTCGATTGTCGTTTTGCATTAAGTGCTTCTGAAGCAGGTGCAGAGGAATACGAAAAGGATCATATCCCGGGGGCCCTCTACTTTCACCTGAACCGAGATCTTTCCGGTCCTAAAGGCGAGCATGGCGGACGACATCCCCTACCAGATACGGATGTACTGGCTGCTCATTTTTCCAAAGCGGGAATCGATGCATCCACGACGGTCATTGCCTACGATGATCAGGAGATGGCGATGGCAGGACGTCTCTGGTGGCTGCTGCGATACCTCGGGCACGATCAGGTAGCTGTACTCGATGGCGGTTATGCAGCTTGGAAAAGGGCGGGCTATGAGACAACAGCAGAAGTACCTGCTGTACAAGCTCGCGAGTTCATCCCCCATGTCCGCCATGACATGCTGGTTGACATTGAGGGAGTCCGCAACCGTGCCGAGCAAACCATCTTGCTTGATTCTCGTGCACCCGAGCGATACCGCGGTGAGAACGAGCCAATCGATGCAAAAGCAGGACACATACCAGGAGCGCATAATTTCTTTTACAAAGAGAACCTCGCTTCTGATCAGACGATGCTTCCGGCAGACGAGCTGCAAAAGCGTCTTGCCCCATATGCGGACAAGGAATTGATCGTGTATTGCGGCTCGGGAGTGACGGCTTGCTCCAATCTGCTTGCCTTCCATGCTGCTGGTCGAACAGATGTCAAATTGTATTTGGGAAGCTGGAGTGACTGGAGCTCGTATCAGGATAATCCCGTAGCTACGGGCGAAGAGTAAAAGCCGAGAGGCCGCATCATACAAGGGTCAGAGGGCAGTGACAGGTTATGAGCAAGGAGACTGTTGCGGCCCTCTTTGGGTTTTCCGTTCAGCAACTTGAAAAAGACGGAGAAAGCAGTTGAATGAACACCGGAGCCAATAGCATTAAGGGAGTTGGGGAAATCAATCGTTAAATCACGTAATACTCGAAAATATCAGTAAATTTCACAGCGTAATTATTCTGGCTTTAACTCATCTTCTCTACGCCTTATGCTACCTGCCACTATCGTGACAAACGGTGATAGTCACCCTACAATGGATGCACAAGTTACGGCTACAAATTATAATGATGTACGATGTAACAAAAAGTTAACGGTCCTCTTTATTTTTAGTATTATTCTCTTGAATCGCTCGCTATAATCGGTTTTATTGATGCTTCTCAACCTACCTAGAAAGAATCGAGTAAAACAAATAAGTCAGTATCAGAAATATCCATATTGTCAATAGTACTAAAAGTTATCAATCCTAACTTCCCTCGATTCAGACTGTACCCCTCCCAGTTCAATTTTTTGCGGGTCGTAAGTTTTTATACTAATAAATATTGTAAAGCCGTAACGAATTTCATTAGTTCGCGCGTTGCTGTTGCTAGGGAATGCGAAAACGCTCCTCTCAATATGGAACACGAAAAGCCACCATAACTTAGGCGGCTGGTTTACTGAGTCCTTTTGTATTATTGTCTCTGAAGTAACATTAATAAGATTAACTTTGACTGACAGTCACTTTACCTTCAAATATAAAAATTACTTCCATGTGTGTACTGTATGTAGTGGAATGATTTTCCCGGGAGTCTCTCTATGCACCGTTATGCGATAGTGGTCAAAAAGTTCGTTTTTACTACCAAGACAACAGAATTTATACTTTTTTCCAGAGTCACAAGGACATGGCTTATTTCTTCCCACTCCAATAAATTCTTGCTTTCGTTCTTTTACTATATCCAGATCCCAGTCAGCGTAAGGTTCAGATATTTGACTTATCAGATTATCCAGCATCGAATAATTATACTGCTTACCTTGAGGGAAAAGTACGGTGTACTTGTCGAATGGGTTTGTCACTATTGCAATACCTAGTAATTCGGCCTCCTGAATACTACGACCGCATGCTTCACCGTTGTAGATTTCCCCCACCCGATGACCACAAGGGTTTCTAATAGAAATGGTCTCCCCACATATCGAACAGCTAGCCTTTTTTACAACCATCTCACGACTCATGAAATATCGATATGGAAACAGCTTCTGAAATTGATATATCATCCTATCATAGAATTGCAAATGGTATTGATTTTCCTGAAAATCCAGATGCCTTTTAAGAGAGGATATTCCTATATCTGCAAGATCAAATTCTCTCCACGCGTTATAATATTTCTTTTCTTGCAAATTTCGAAAGGCAGATAGGTATTTTTGAATTACCATATATACTTGTTCTAAGCACCAAATTTCTTTTGCAGTGGATTGATTGTTTTGGGAAACTTCATTTGCTTTCAGTGATTTAAGATGATCGAGAATATCTTTCTTAAGGACTGTACCCCGAAAAGCATGCAAGTAGTTTTTAATGGCTGATATATCCATAATTTCAACCTACTCATCCAAGAGATTAATTGCTTTAATAGTTGCTTCAAACTTGTCAGCATCGCCTTCATATGATATTTTCTTCGACTTTCCCTTTGTTTCCACTACTAGGTCTATTTTAACTTTTAGTCCAGTTCGTCGTGACTTCATCTTTTCGTACAGATAGTTTGTTATCAGTCCTGTAACAACAGGAAAAACAACAACTGTCATAATAATATTAGGAATATTAATTAGGTCATCATGGAGTTGAAGCTCCTGAAACTGTTCATCCGAGGCACAAATATCAAAGGTAGCTTCAGTACCTGATGAAGCCTCCTTAACGTATTGAAAAAACACCCCAGATTGTTCGGGAAAGAGTGGGTTCTTATGATCACGAAATCCCTCTTCATATGGTATGATCAGAGCGTTTGCACGCTGTATTTCTTCGGCATGCTTCTTGGGAAAGTATGATTTTTCATAAATGTCATTGAAAGTTAGTTCTATATCGGTTACTTCAATTTTAGATACTTCTTTACTTTCATGAATCACAACAACGTCAGCCCCTTTCCACAATTTAGATACTTTATTATACGATTACCTATTAATTTGTTTCAATATAGATGTGAGCCCTACAAACAGCAGAATTACAACTTACACTCCCCACTTTCACCTTTGAGGTAATACCTTGCTTCTCTTCTACTTGGCTCTGGCGCAGGTGGTTTTTTGCCGTGCTTCAAATTATACTGCCTCCTCAGTCCCTGTACGTGCACGCCTCGGGTGACTCCGGAAATGCTCGTGTACATTCTCATGCCGTATAACAGAGAAGTCCGGAGAAGGTGCTGCTGAATTCTCGAGAGGGTGAGCGCTATCTCGGAAACAGGAGCAGTTCGGTCCTCAGGCAAAAAACATCACGGGGAGTGGTCGCCTTATTTTTTTCTTCCTCTATCATTTTCGTTACCGTTCATAGATAATAATTATCATTATCATGTAAGGTACTTACCTTACAGCAATTGCCTGAAAAGGTGGATGGTCACATGAAGCATAACGAAGAGTACGAGCCACGACATCCAATGTCGCTTAGTGAGGTTCGTGACTATATGATCTGTAACTTCGATCGTCCGTTAAACGTAACTACGTTGGCAGCGATGGCAAACTTAAGTCCGAGTTATTTTGGGGATTCGTTCAAGAAGGCTTACGGACAAAGTGTCATGGACTATGTAACTGGGCTGCGTATGAATCACGCCAAGCGACTGCTGCGTGAAACAAATATGAGGTTAAGGGACATTGCCAAAACAGTCGGGTATAGCGATGAGTTTTACTTTAGCCGGAAGTTCAAGAAGGAAGTGGGTGTGTCCCCCTCCGCTTATGAAAGAACGTGCGAGAGAAAAGTAGCCGTCTACTCCCCTACCCTGCTGGGACATCTTGTTGTACTGGGGATCATACCCGTCGCTGCACCTCTGGATGCAAAGTGGACTCCTTATTATTATCAGCAGTACCAACATCGCATTGCCGTTCATCTGAAAGCGGTCGAAACACAATGGGATGAGGATGAGCAGGAATTCAAGCTTCTCCAAGCTAAGCCGGATGTCGTTATTAGCCACATGCAGCTTCCTGAGAGCATGAGGCAACGATTATCCGCACATTGCATAGAAGTATTGACCCTAAATTCTTCTGATTGGCGAGAGCAATTACGTGAGATTGCCAGATGCACTGAAAGAGAAGCAGCATGTGATTCCTGGATCGGTTATTACGAGGCGAAGGCTGCTGCTGTTCGCGTGGCGCTTCAGTCTGAGGTCAAACAAGATGAATTTGCGATCATTCGCCTATACCGTGACGGCATTCATCTCTACAACAACAAGGGGATGAAGGAGCTTCTCCGAGATGATTTGCAGCTTGCTCTCATTGCTGAGGAGGCAGAACCCTGCAATCAGCCAATCACACTCGAGCAGCTTGCAATTTTGGACCCAGATCGAATCCTGTTGTTTGTTTGTCTGGATGAGCCTACTCGCATAAACTGGCTGTCGCTTCAGCATCATTCGCTATGGAGAGGACTTCGCGCCGTTCAAAATGGGCACCTCTACCCCTTGCCCTCTAATCCGTGGTACGAGTATTCACCCGTTGCCATGAACCGTATGCTGGATGAGATGCTGCTTATGCTAACGGGGAAAAGTCCAAATGCGATTCAAGGTGTTGTCCATGGAGCCCCCTTCTTTCGTGGCTTATAATGTTTTTCAGTGAGAAACATTATCAACGAGAGGGGATTCCAGCTGTAATGGAATATAAAGAAAAGCTTCGTAGCACGAAGAAAACAAAACTGGCGCTGCTGCTGACCACAACCATGCTATTTGCAGGACTTCAAGCAGGCTGCGGGAACATGGCGAGCAATGAGACGAAGACGCGAAAAGTCGATTCGTCTGCTTCTAAAGGTACAGGAGAAAAAGGAAATACTCCTGCCGATCCGACTGCTTACCCGCGAATGTTAAAGGACGAGATGGGGAATGAAGTGACATTGCCTGCTTCACCTGCCAAAATATTCGCGCCAAACCTCGAAGATACACTGGTTGCTCTTGGCGTAGCACCTGTCATGCAATGGTCAACTGGTTCGAGACCAAAAGAGTATCTGCAAGATCAGTTAAAAGATGTGCCAACGATAACTTTTGCAGGTGGATTACCGCCTGAGCCGGAAGCAGTTATGGCCTTTGAGCCAGATCTCATCCTTTTGCATAACTCCTATCATATGGATAGTGGCGTGTACGATAAATACAAGAAAATTGCTCCGACTTACGTGTTCAAGCATGCTAATGCGGATCTGGAGTCTTCCGTACGGATCGTTGGCGATCTGCTGGGCAAGTCCGCGGAGGCAGAACAAGCATTGCAGAATTACAAAGCATATGTCGAGACAGCCAAGAAGGAGCTTGCCCCTCATATCCAGGGTAAAAAAGCGGCGATCATTCGTTTCAATGGCAAAGGAATGTTCTTCATCAAATATGATTTCTTCAGCGGCTACGTGCTCACACATGAACTGGGCTTCACCCCAAGTCAGGTAGTAACAGGTGGCGACGTCAATTTGTCACTTGAGAGCTTGCCTGATTTGGATGCAGACTACATTTTCCTCATCAACGACGCTGGTACTGGAGATGCTCACGAGAAAGAAATGACAGAGAGTCCCGTATGGAAGGGCATGGACGCTGTGAAGAACGGGCGTACCTTTAAGGTAGAGGGAGATCACTGGCTCAGCGGTGGCCTTATCGCTCATATGAAAGTCATTGACGATGTGAAAGGACTGATTGCAAAATGAGAATCAAAGAGAAAAGCTCTTATGCACCTGCTAATTGTGTGGAATGGTCCCTGCAATCACTCAAAGGTCGTGACTATCGAATTATGATTGCGGTTCCTGAGGCTGAGGCTCCTCCTGAAGGGTATGCGGTTATTTATGCAGTGGATGGCGATGCGATGTTCGGTACGCTTGCGGA
Source organism: Brevibacillus jepli (assembly GCF_047229145.1). Taxonomy (NCBI): domain Bacteria; kingdom Bacillati; phylum Bacillota; class Bacilli; order Caryophanales; family Paenibacillaceae; genus Brevibacillus; species Brevibacillus jepli. The sequence goes on along the minus strand of NZ_JBFEFW010000003.1, from coordinate 138,977 downwards.
GACAGTGAAGGTGCAGACACGCAAGCCGAAGGGCTTCAACCCGGCTATTGTCGTAGGAATAGGCTATCCATCGCGATTGCCCTTCGACATGGATCGCCGATGCTATGATCTGACCATGCCTGTTGATGCGGCTACGCTTCCAGAGCGACCGAACGGACACCCTTGGCCAGAGCATGGCGGAGTTGATTCGTTCCTGGATTTCCTTGAGGAGCAGCTAATGCCAGCCATTGCATCCGAGTGGCAGATTAACCCGAACAAACAGGCAATTTTCGGACACTCCTTGGGTGGTCATTTTACACTGTATACGATGTTTGCGCGTCCGAAGCTATTCTCTCACGTCGTAGCAGGCAGCCCTTCTGTTTGGTGGGGCAATGACGAGGTACTGAGGGAGCAGGAGCGCTTCATCGCACAATGGAAAGGCGACTATGAACGGAAGCTCCTTGTCATCGTGGGCGCTGATGAACTCCCCTTCATGGTCGAGGGAGCACAACGGGTCGTCGAACGCATGGAACCACTCGCTACGAGAGGCGTTCAAACGAGCTATATCAAATTCGAAGATGAGGGCCACGTAAGCGTACTGCCTTCAGCCATTAATAGACTTGTGAGGTTTGTGCTTACGGATTAGTCCTCTGAAACTACTTTCAGAACGTAAAGGACAACCAAATGATACGTTATATAAGGTTATTACTCCATTTTGGCTATCAGCAAGCCATGTCTTGCCTATTTCCTGTGTTCATCTTTGCATCACTGGCCTTGTCCAAGCTAGTCACCATCCCTGGTTTGCCTAGGTATGACTTATTGCTTTTGCTCTGCCTAATATTCCAGATCTTCATGGTGAAAAGCGGCTTGGAGTCACGCGACGAGCTAAAGGTGATCTCGGTCTTTCACGTGATCGGTCTGTGCCTAGAAATTTTCAAGGTACATATGGGATCGTGGAGCTATCCTGAGGAAGCGTACAGCAAGGTGTTTGGTGTCCCGCTTTACAGTGGATTCATGTACGCCAGTGTCGCGAGCTACTTGTGTCAGGCTTGGCGCCGACTGGAGGTCTCTCTCTCGGGCTGGCCGAATCAGATCATCGCCACCATTATGGGCGCAATGATTTATCTGAACTTTTTCACCCACCATTATATATGGGATTTGCGTTGGGTGCTGATGGCAGCTATTTTCATTGTCTTTTGGAAAACGCGTGTTTATTTTAGCGTCGCGGGCGAGCGATTTTTCATGCCCATCCCACTTAGTTACTTTTTGATCGGGTTTTTCATTTGGATTGCTGAGAATATCGCTACCTTTCTCGGCGCCTGGAATTATCCCAATCAAAAAGCGGGCTGGGAGCTCGTTCATCTCAGCAAAATCAGCTCGTGGTTTTTACTCGTCATTGTGAGCTTTATTATCGTGGCAGAATTGAAGCACGTAAAGGCAAGAAGGTCCACTATGATTGCCGGAAAAAAACACAAGTAAAAAGCCTATCCACTCTTTCAATTGCAACGGAAAGGGTGGATAGGCTTTTCTATTATTTCATGACGTTGCTCAATACATTCTCAATCATTTGGCGGTTTGCAATGACACCTGTGTAGAGCCAGCTTGAATCTTTTGCAAACGAATAGGTATGTCCATTCTTAACAGCCGGGATATTCGCCCATACTGGCTCCTTCAGCATCTGTTCCGTAGTGGTGGGATTACTGTTTACGATGAACAAGTAGTCGGCATCCAGCTCAGCCAATTTCTCCATGGAAATCGCGTTCCAGTTTGCTTCTCCAGATTTGGAGATTTCCTGTACGATGGAAGGAACCGCAAACCCGAGGTCTTTGTAGAGCACATCTCCGCTAGACAAGTCCTGGCGTGCTACATACACATTTTTTCCAGTTGCCCACAGTGCTGCCGCTGATTTATCACCGATTGCTTGCTTCAGCTTCTGTTTAGACTCTGACGCAAATGTTTCATAATCCGCTAGCACTTTTTTCGCTTCTTCACTCTTGTTGAGGACTTCCCCTACCGTCAAGAGCTCTTTGCGCCAATCGCTGTTTTTTTCCTTCCCAATCGTATAGGTTGGAGCAATTTTTTCGTATTGACTATACTTATCGCCTTGGATCAAGGTCGCGCTGTCCAAAATAATCAGGTCAGGGCTATGACTCATCACGACTTCCGGCGGCAGATCAAAAGGAATCGCTGGAATACCCGCCAGCTCTTTTTGCAGGTAGCCTTGCACGTCGCTGTTTCCTACTGACCATTGTGCGACTGGCTTCACACCCAATGCAACCAAATGATCCTCCAGATAAGAAGCAATTACACGCTGCGGTTGGGCTGGCACCTTTACCTCATTTCCCATCGCATCCTTCAGTACCCGTGTCGCATCAGCAGCTGGAGTCGACGTTTGGCTATCACCCGTTTGCGTCTCAGGAGTTGCAGCGTTCGGTGAACCAGAGCATGCGCTCACGATGAGCACTACGCTTGCTAATACCATGCTTGCTATTGAATGTTTCGCTATTTTTTTCATTCGATACTCCTCCATCTGCACTATGTATCAAGCTACCTTCTCCAGCTTGACCACACTCTCATTGAGAATAATTATCAAAATCATAATGGGTATTATAGCGGATTATGCGGTAATGCTCAACTTTTTGTTTATGGAAACGAAAAAAGACCTCCTACCTGTGAACCCAAAGCAGAAAGTCCTTCTTCTATCCGTCTTGCAGCTTTATCGTGTGACCCCGCTTAACAAGAATCGATGCAGTCCTCCGATCAAGCACACACCTGCTGTCACGAAAAACGCAATGAAGTAGGAATGGTGCCAATTCCCCAGCAAGCCAGCCAGTACAGGACTCAATACCGCTCCGATTGACAGCACGGCAGAATAAATACTGAACACACTCCCGTATAGCTCTCGCGGTGAGTGTACCGTCAAAATCGTCGCAAAAGCCGGGAATAACATCCCGAAGCACGCACCGAAGAAAAACATCATCAGATGAATCGGAATCGCCATGCCAATCGCCAGGGCGTACAGCAAAAGGCTTAGAACACCCAACCCCGCAAACGTTCTCGTCTCAACCGGGACGCGATGTAGCCAAAACTGGCACAGAATCGCAAGTGCCCCCAATCCTTTTAAGCTGAACAATATACCCGTGACTGCTGGTGACAGTCCTTGTTTTTGGATGAGCAAAGGCACTTCATAGATGATGGTTCCCTGCGCGTAAATGATTGCAAATCCCCCTAGAAATGCGGGGTACAGCATCCGATTTTCCAGGATTGCCGAGAGACTTTGTTTACCTCCTGTTTTTACCCGCGTCGTGGGCGGCGCACTTCCCTCCACACTTTCCGGCAGCATCATCCAAGCAAAAACGCCTGCAATGATCATAATGTAACCGAGGATCACGAACGACTGTCCATAGCCAAATTGCACCGCTAAAAAACTACCGACTGCCGGCGAGACGATGCCTGCCGAGGTAAGGACCAGTCCCTTTTTCCCCATGATCTCGCCCTGCTCCAGTGCCGTCTTTCCTGTTTCTCCGAGCAAGGCGGAACAGGCTGGAGATACGAACGCCATCAGGAACCCGAGCATCAGGCGAAAGGCAAAAAAGCCTGCGGTAGTTTGCACGATGCCTTGACCGATCAGCATCACTCCCGCCAGTATCAATCCGCCAGCAATGAACCATTTTTTCGGATAGCGATCGAGAAATGGGCCTGCGATCAGGTTGCCTGTCAAGTTACTGATCGCATACCCTCCGAGTACGAAGCCAATCATCGCAGCGGATACACCCAATACGTTTAAATACGGCGCAAGAAGAGGCGTCTGCGCGTGCATGTCAAAGGAAACGAGGAACAATACCACTAACAGAAGAACCCTCAAAGCCTTCCCTTCCTCTCTAACGGCCTGTCTTTGTCCCAGTATATGAAGGGAGTTGTACAAGTAGGATAAGAAAAAGAGATAGAAGATTCAGAATAAATGTAGCATTTATTTTTGTATTACCGTAATATTTACTGTAATACCGTAATTGTTTTTGGTCAGGAGGTGACTTTTTGGAGAACGTTACCAAAAAAATACGAGCGCTTCGTGTGCAGCAAGAGCTTACTTTAAAGGATTTAAGCGAGAAATCAGGATTCTCCGTCAGTTTCTTATCACAAGTAGAGCGTGGTAACAGCTCGCTCGCTATTACCTCTCTGCAAAAAATTGCGGAATGTCTGGGTGTCCCCATTACGTACTTCTTTGAAGTTGAAAAAGAAGTGATGTACCACACGCCAATTGATAAGCGGCAAACGTTGCAGATTGAAGGGTCACTTGTGAAGTACGTTCGAATCGGCGGGAATTTCCCCGACAGGGCGCTTGAGCCCCTCCTCAACGTGCTGCCACCCGGCCAGATGAAGCATGTCGCCTTTCAGCATCCCGGTGAAGAGTTTTACTACGTCGTAAAAGGACGTGTCACTATCGTTGTCGACGGAACAGAATACCATCTCGAACAAGGAGACACGATCCACTTCCCTTCCTCTCTCCTTCATACGTGGTACAATCCTTCCGCTGTTGAAGAAGCTGAGATTCTGTCCGTTTTGACGCCTGTCATTTTTAGAAGCTAAAAAGGGGTGATCTGGATGCAAGAAAGACTGGGAAAGCTCCACGCGTACATGGAAAGCAACAAACTGGACGCATTGCTGATTACACATCCCAAAAACGTGTACTATTTTACCGGATTTTTGTCGGAGCCGCATGAACGCTTTATGGGCCTCGTCTTGGTGAGAGGCGAGTCCCCCTTCCTCTTCGTTCCCCTACTAGACGGTGATAAAGCACAGGAGGCGTGTCAATCCCAATCCCTTCCGATTTACACCCATGACGATTCACAGGATGCGTTAACCGTGCTTCAGCACTTGCTGCCGACTCCCCTCTCTCATATTGGTGTGGAGAAGAACCATTTGACAGCGAAAACGTATGAGGCGCTCGTAGCGATGGTGCACGCTACAGAAGCAGTGGATGTCGGAGAATTGCTGTGCAATATTCGCGTTGAGAAAGATGAAACGGAAATCGCTACCATCAAGCGTGCCATTTGGGTGATGGAGGAATCTCTACGCCGTACACTCCCTCTGATCTGTGTAGGGATGACAGAATTGGACGTCGTCGCAGAGCTGGAATACCAGATGAAGAAGCTAAAAGCTCAAGGTCCTTCTTTTTCCACGATTGTGCTGGCTGGAGAAAGAGCAGCACTCCCCCATGGAGACCCGGGGAATCGTGTGATTCAGGCAGGAGAAGTTTTGTTGATTGACGCAGGGGTCTACGTCGATGGGTATGTATCGGACCTGACTCGTACGTTTGCTGTCGGTCAACTGCGTGCAGACTTGCTGGACATGTACGATACGGTCTTGCAAGCGAATCTGGCCGGGATACAGGCCGTTCGACCAGGGGCTCCTATCGCAGATGTTGACCTAGCTGCACGAGCTGTCATTGCGGACCGGGGTTATGGAGAATTTTTTATCAACCGTGTAGGACACGGGATCGGATTGGAGCTTCATGAAGCCCCGTACGTTCACAGCCAGGCAGCAGGAGAACTCATCCCCGGCATGGTCTTCACAATTGAACCGGGCATTTACAACAAGAAGATCGGTGGCATCCGCATTGAAGACAACGTGCTCGTCACGAAGGATGGCGTAGAAGTATTGACCTCTTTCCCCAAAGAGCTGCAAACAATCGGTGAATAAATGACAAAAGAAAAGGCTGGTGTCGTTCCCTTGAAAGTACTTGAAACAGATCGCCTCATCCTCCGCTGGCAAACTGCCGAAGACGCTGATTTTGTTTTGAAACTGATGAATGAGCCTTCCTGGATTCGATTTATTGGCGATCGTGGTCTACGTACGACGGAAGACGCCCGCAACTATATTTTGAAAGGTGCTGTCGCGATGTATGAGAGTCATGGCTTCGGCCTGTATTTGGCGGAGCTGAAGGAAGGAAATGTTCCGATCGGCTTATGTGGGCTGATCAAGAGAGATTCGCTGGAAGATGTCGATATCGGCTTTGCCTATCTGCCCGCATACTGGGGCAAAGGCTACGCGTATGAGGCAGCCTCTGCCGTTCTTGCCCACGGAAAAGAAGTTGTCGGCTTAAAGCGCATCGTAGCAATCACCGACCTCGATAATGCATCCTCAGGCAAGCTGCTGAAGAAAATCGGTCTGCAAGAAAAAGGGATGATTACCCTTCCAAACGAGACGAAGGAGGTCAAGTTTTTTGCCATCGAGTTCTAGTTCATACTGTCCAAGTGAGTCGTGGAATTGGTGAAACGGATGAGACGGCCGAGATCGTTATACTCCAACAAGTGGATACCTGTGTCACCAGTCGCAAAGTAAATATCGTGTAAAACAGGCAATTGCAAGAAGCTTTCGATGATTCTTGTGATCATGCCACCGTGGGAAACAATCGCAATTCTATTATAAGAAGCGCTGAGATGTCTGATCGCGGAGTAGATTTGCTCCCCGCGTGCGCGAAATTCGATCTTGCTCTCGCCATCTCCGCCCAGCTTTTCGTGCGGCAAGATTCCCCACGGGAACGGGACTTCCTCTAAGGGCTTGCCTGCCAGCTCTCCATTATTGTGCTCTTGCAGCTCGGGTATGTACTGAACTGGACAGCCTACTTTCTCAGCCAAAATAGAAGCGGTCTCACTGGCTCTCTTGAGTGTGCTCGCCCAAATAAAGTCTGGCGGAAACTGCTCCAGTACGCGCGCTGCCATTCGCCGTGCCTGCTCACGCCCTTCTTCTGTCAAAGGAAAATCTGCCTTGCCTTCATGCACATTCAAAATGTCTGCTTCGGATTGACCATGTCGTATTAACAAAATTTGCATAAGATTGCCTCCTTAAGGGATAAAGAGGGCCTCACCATGTCTGGGAGGCCCTTCCATCTCATCGTCATTTAATTGTGAACAGATTTCAATCCAAGCGAGCTCTCGTGGAATTTGATATTCGAGTATTTATCCATCGCGACACGTAGCTGGTACTCGCTCTCAAACAGCATAACCGGGCGGCCATAACGGTCGGAAACGGTTCTGTTCTTCACAGCATCGAGGTCTGCTTTTTCCCCTTCGAGCCAGCGAGCGATTTGATACGGCATACGAGTCAGCATGATGTCTACCCCGTACTCGGCTTTCAAACGGTATTCCAGCACCTCGAACTGCAGCACACCTACAACGCCCAGGATCAGCTCTTCCATCGGATGGGTACGGAATAGCTGTACCGTTCCTTCTTCTGTCAGCTGCATGATGCCTTTTTGGAATTGCTTGTGCTTCATCGCGTCCTTCACCATTACCTTGGAAAAAAACTCTGGCGAGAAGTGTGGCATTTCTTCGTACTCGAACGATTTTCCGACACAGAGCGTATCTCCGATCTGGAAAATACCCGGGTCGAACAAACCGATGACATCACCTGCGAAAGACTCGTCTACGATTTCACGATCCTGCGCCATAAATTGTACCGGCTGCGCCAATTTGATGTCTTTGCCAAGACGGACGTGCTTGACTGCCATCCCCCGCTCAAACTTTCCGGAGCAAATACGCAGGAAAGCGATACGATCTCGGTGAGCTGGATTCATATTGGCCTGGATTTTGAAAATGAAGCCGGAGAATGCGTTCGTATACGGATCGATCAAGCCTTCCGTGCTCTTCTTCGCAGAAGGTGCTGGAGCCATTTGCAGGAAGTTGTCCAAGAATGTCTGTACACCGAAGTTGTTGATCGCACTACCGAAGAAAACAGGTGTCAGTTGTCCTTTATTGATCAGCTCAGGATCGTACTCGTCTCCCGCAACATCCAACAGGGAGATTTCGTCCTGCAATTGCTGCCACAATTCTTGACCGACACGCTCGCCGATCAACGGGTCTTCTGCTCCCTCTACAGGGAAAAAGGAGATTTCTTCGTGCTGCGTGTTGTTTTGATACAGCTCGACACGAGACTTCATCCGGTCGAATACACCGCTAAAGTAGCTGCCCATCCCAATCGGCCAGTTCATCGGATAAGAACGAATGCCCAATACGCGCTCAATTTCTTCCAAGAGCTCGAATGGATCTTTTCCGTGACGGTCCAGCTTGTTAACAAACGTAAAGATCGGAATACCACGCATGCGACAGACCTTGAACAGTTTGATCGTCTGCGCCTCTACCCCTTTTGCTACGTCGATAATCATCACAGCAGCGTCAGCAGCAGTCAGCGTGCGGTACGTATCCTCACTGAAGTCCTGGTGACCAGGTGTGTCCAAAATGTTGATGTGGTGCCCATTGTATTCGAAATCCATCGCACTGGACGTAACGGAGATTCCGCGCTTCTTCTCGATTTCCATCCAGTCGGAGGTGGCATGCTTGGAATTTTTGCGCCCCTTGACCATCCCTGCTTCACGGATGGCTCCGCCGTAATAGAGCAGCTTTTCGGTCATCGTCGTTTTACCCGCGTCCGGGTGGGAGATGATCGCGAAGGTACGGCGTTTTGCTATCTCATTTTCCCATTGGGGATTGGTTTGACTCATCTTCATTCTCCTGTCATCGCGAATAAGTAACCACATTCGTTTCCTCTACGATTATACCGACAAATGCTTGCTTCATCCACCTCGTAATTTTTCATACACTAGAAGGGTAACTAAGGCCATGTAAAAGGCTTTGCATAGCCAAGTTTCCTAAGAAACGATATAATATTCAGTAGTAAAAATTTTTTGACTGCATGACTTACATATTGATTACCAGTATATAACAAACCTACAGGAGGAACCTTATGACAACAACTGTTGAAACACGTGCGGCCGAATTTCGCGACTACGTGAAGAAAATCACCAGCTACACACAAGCACTGAACGTTCTTTACTGGGACAAAGCTACGCAAGCTCCGCGTAAAGGAATGGATGCCCGCTCCGAAATCATCGGGACATTGGCAGGCGAGCAGTTCAAACTGGCGACGTCCAAAGAAATGGAAGCGTTTTTGACGGAGTTGAGTGAACCAGCTGTTCTCGAAACATTGGATGAAATCACGCGCTATAGTGTTTTGGAAAGCAAAAAGGAATTTGACCGCAACAAGAAAATTCCGGCTGACAGACATCAAGAGTTCGTCGTGCTGACCTCCAAAGCAGAAACCGTGTGGGAAGAAGCACGTGCGAACAACGACTTTTCGATGTTCCAGCCGTACTTGGAGAAAATCGTGAACTTCCAGCTCGAATTCATCGAGTACTGGGGCCACGACGGCAAAAACAAGTACAACACCCTCTTGGACCTGTATGAGCCTGGGATGACTGTCGATCAGCTCGATCCGATCTTCGCTACCTTGCGCGAGAAAACCGTCAAGCTGGTAAAGGCGATTGCCGACTCCCCTAACAAGCCGGACACATCGTTCTTGACGAAAAACTTCCCGGTAGCAGTCCAAGAAGCCTTCAGCCGTTTCATCCTGGAGAAAATCGGCTACGACTTCAAGGCTGGCCGCATGGATCGCAGTGCGCATCCGTTCTGCACCACCTTCAATCCTGGTGATGTCCGCATTACGACGCGCTATGACGAGAATGATTTCAATTCCGCGCTCTTCAGCTGCATTCACGAGGCAGGTCACGCCATGTACGAGCAGAACATCAATCCAGACCTGCTGTTTACCCCACTGTGCGACGGTACCTCTATGGGGATTCACGAGTCTCAATCTCGCTACTGGGAAAACATGGTCGGACGCAGCCTGCCGTTCTGGAATCACTTTTTCGCTGACCTGCAAAAAGCGTTCCCGACTCAATTCGAAGGCGTGTCTGTAGAAGATCTGTATCGTGCGGTTAACGCAGTCACTCCTTCCTTTATCCGAACAGAAGCAGATGAGTTGACATACAACCTGCACGTCATGATCCGTTACGAGATCGAGAAGGGCTTGATCAATCAAACCATTCAAGTAGCCGATCTGCCAAAAATCTGGAACGAAAAAATGAAAGAGTACTTGGGTATCGAGCCACCAACAGATGCACTTGGAGTTCTCCAGGATGTACACTGGTCCGGAGGAAGCTTCGGCTACTTCCCTACTTACTCGCTGGGTAATGTGTATGCTGCACAATTCGTTGACGTCATGGAAAAAGAGATCAACGGCTACGAAGAGTTGATCGCAAATGGCGACTTCGCTCCCATTCGCGACTGGCTCAAGGAAAAAATTCATCAATACGGCAAAATGAAGAGTCCTCGTGAACTCGTTCAAGCGATTACAGGTGAAGGTACAAATGCGACCTACTTGATGAATTACCTTGAGAAAAAATACACAGATGTTTACAAGCTGTAAGGAATTGTACGCACGCTATCAAATGTTCTCCCTGATCAGGGGGAACATTTTTATTCCCTGCTACTTTAGCGTCAGTTACCTTTTGTAACCTACGTACATAAAAGTGCACCCTTCCCCCTACGGATAATTACTAGTACACTGCACAATATACATGAGATTCCTATTGTCTCGAAAAAGGAGTGTTATCGATTGGCTATCGATCTAAAAGGAAAAACAGCAATCATTACAGGTGCGGGTAAAGGTATTGGTCGCGCTACCGCAATTGCTTTGGCAAAAGAAGGCGTGAATCTCGGACTCTTGGCTCGCTCTGAGGAAAATTTGAAGCAAGTAGCCAAAGAAGTAGAAGCATACGGCGTGAAGGTCGCAATTGCGACAGCAGACGTCTCCAACTATGACGATGTCACGACAGCCGTTACCTCTATCAAAAATGAACTGGGTCAAATTGATATCCTGCTCAACAATGCAGGCGTCGCGAAATTCGGCAAGTTCATGGAGCTGGAAACGAGCGAATGGGAGCAAATCATCCAAGTCAATTTGATGGGTGTGTACTACGTAACTCGCGCTGTGCTCCCTGGCATGATTGATCAAAACTCCGGTGACATTATCAACATCTCCTCCACTGCTGGACAAAAAGGAGCTCCTGTCACTAGCGCGTACAGTGCGTCCAAATTTGGTGTTCTTGGCTTGACTGAATCGTTGGCTCTCGAAGTTCGTAAACACAACATTCGCGTAACGGCACTGACACCTAGCACAGTAGCAACCGATATGGCAATTGACTTGGGTCTGACCGACGGTAACCCAGAGAAGACCATGCAGCCTGAGGATATTGCGGAGTTCGTAGTCAGCCAGCTGAAGCTGAACAAACGTATTTTTGTGAAATCCGCTGGACTGTGGTCCACCAATCCATAGAAATAGCTCTTACAAAAAAAGCGAAAAGATTCCGTTCGTACGGGCGGATTACTTTTCGCTTTTTTCATAGGAAGAAAGGAAATAGACAGCGAACACAGAATTTTGTAAATATTACTGTTTCGTTAGTTTAAAAAGGAGGGTTTAGCATGTGGATCAATCCATTTCCCCAAATCGCAACGGACGGAGACGTCATAACAACCACTTCCTTTCAAGATGCACAAGCCTATGTCAATTTTGTTATCCTGGAACCAACTATCCTTCCATTCGGCACCAAGCTATCTGAAATGACTGTTAGAAAAGAAACGCCAACAACACGCTCATCCATTCGTTTTGAAGTGACAGGAACGGATCGATCCTTTCGCATCAAGCAATTTTTTTACGATTGGTCTATTCCGGGAATTCATGCCGACACCAATTTGGTAGGTCAAGGTGAACCCTTTGTTTTGCCCGATATCGCGGGCTTTATTGGCACCGATTACAAGGGAAATGTGGCAGCCGCTCATGCCCGATGGTTCACGCAAATAGAATTGTCTGTAATAGAGGGACACTTTGAGGTTGAGGAGCTACTTTCTTTTTTGGGAGGCTTAGTTCCATCTGTACAAGAATCCGTTACAGAAATTGGTCAAAAGGCTTTTGCGTTAACAAGCCATACGGCCAGATTCCATATTCCTCGCTGGACTGAAAATGATCCGATCAATCGCGTACATTGGCAAAGCTCATATTTTCTCGATGGCAAAGATCATTTTCAATCATTTATTTGTGATTCCGTAGGAAATTACCAGCATGCTGATGGGATGGAGTACCAATTCTTGTTCCGAGATTGTCGTAATCTAACCGATTGTATATGGATTTGGCAGGCTCCCAAATCTCTGGCAAGCCCTTTTCCCAAGGCAATAGGCAAAAATATGGGAACACGCACAAAATGGAATATCGAGAAGAGAAGCGTTTCAACTGTGGAAGTCATTTTATGTGAGCAAGCAACATCCGTTCCAGCCTGGCAGATGCACTGGACACACTCGCAATATGACTATCACATACATGTAAGAGCCAATGACAGACTGAAAAAAGCGCAAGTTTTGGATTTCGTGGATTTCGCCCATCACCTTCTCCATAACGTGAAGTAATTGACGTACATACTGAAATCGCTTCCTTTTTGTTCACGTTCTATCCACGATTTCTTCACGCGTTATTCACACCTCCCCAACCAAAAATGCCCTCAACAGGAGTATGATGAACATGTAAAACATTTCCACAAAGTGGAGGGTATCCTTATGATACAAATGCTGTCAAGTTGGTTGTGGGGTAATGAAGAGCAAGAAGTCGTTCCATTCGAGACGAAAAAATACGTCCGGAATGAAATGGAGCAGTTCACCTTCAATGAGCCACAGCAAGTGCTGCCGTATCCTCATCCTCAGTTATAAGAGCGATTTCTTGAGCGAATATACCCTGAAGCTGCCGAATTGGGCAGCTTTTTTTGATCCTTTCTGAAAGCGCTCACTGATGTGCTACAATGTGGGAAACAGGAGGGGTTCGCTTTGGCTGAGTTCACGGAAAAATGGTTACCTACATACATTCGCCGCGATTTGGCGGTCTTATTTTGCGGGATCAATCCAGGGCGCATATCGGCTACAACGGGATTCCACTACGCCAATCCGGCCAACCTGTTTTGGCGCGGCTTGTACGAAGGCGGCTTGACCCCTCACAAGCTCTTGCCGGAAGAAACGGCTACCCTACTTGACTACAACTACGGCATTACCGATCTCGTTTCGCGCCCTACTCGCTCTTCAACAGACCTTCGCAGCGAGGATTACGCTACAGGTTCCGAGATGTTTGTCCAGATGATCCAACAATATCGTCCCCGTGTTATTTGCTTTAATGGCATCACTGCATTTCGTCATGCCACTGGACAAAAAAAGGAACCGGTTTCCCTTGGCTTACAGCCTGAACGTTTTTTTGGGACAGAAGATTGGCCCGGCAGCTATGTGTTTGTCATCCCGTCTACAAGTGGGGCCAACGCCTCCTTTACACGTGAGGAACGTATCACCAAGTTTGCAGAACTGAGTCAATTTTTACGCCAGATGAATTGGCACCCTCTCCCCCTGCCTCCTCCATAGATTCCTCTGTGTCAACCACGCCTCTCCTTCCGTACAATAATGGGTAGGCTCAGTACGTAAGGAGGGGCAGCAGCAATGGACGACCTCATCCGAACGATCCAGAAAAAGTACGACATGACTGTCCTGCATCACAAGGTCATCCGGAATACACCCAAATCACTTGTCGTTTACTTAGAAACCCCCAATGGCAAGTTCATCGGAAAAGCATCCTTTCTGCCAAAGGAACGTCAACATTTCATTCTGAATGCGGAAGCACATTTACGCAAAAATGGCATCCTCATCCCCGCGTTACAACGTACCAAGAGTAATAAGCGATATATGAGCTACAAGGAAAATTATTTCGTGCTCCACCAATGGCTATCCTGGCCGAATATTGCGTATAACTCCCCAAATCGCATGGAACGTGTGGGTATCGTGTTAGGCAAATTTCATGCCAGCTCGCTTGGCTTTTCCTCGAAGCACGGCCAGCTTTACCATGGTGCAGAAAAATGGTCGGATGAATACATGACCGATTTGGCTGTTCTTGAGAAGTGGGAGCTTCGCAACGCCGGGAAGAAGGATCAGAAATACTCTGCTATCGCGGAATACCTTCCTTTTTTTCGACAAGCAGGAGCGACAGCCAAGGAACAGTTGAAAGCATCTGGATTCTTTTCCAAATGGAAAAGGGAGCCGCTGACCAACCACTTTCTCTGTCACGGAGATTTTAACAATGGTAACTTGCTGGTCAGCAATCAGAGGATCGCGATCATAGACTGGGAAGACGTTCGTTACGATTACCCTTCCAAAGATATTGCTCGTGTGCTATCCCTAGCGATGCGAAAAGATGGCCAGTGGAACGAGGAATTGTTCTCTCATTTATTGAGAGGCTATCTCCAAGAAAACCCGCTATCTGTCCCACAGTTGCATTTGCTCTTCGTCGATCTCGCATTCCCGCATATTATCGAACGTTTTTTGCGGAAGAAGCTGTATGCGCAGATGGACATCGCCGAGATTCAACAGTTTTGCAATCGAGAAGCGCTCAAGACCGCCTATATGCTGGACGAAATGAAGACCCATGTGCAATAGACGCAAGGCAGAAGCCTGTCTATCCACATGGGCCTTTGACATTTGACGAGAGAATACAGTTAGACCTGAGCCTGTTTTACCAATGAGCTTTGCTGGCGTGTATATTGTATGAGCTCTGCCGCCATCTCGTAATAATTGAACGGTGTAATCAGGTAGATTCCATTGAAGTAACGGACTGCTGTATCGACCAATTCCTTGGCAATCGCGATTCCTTCTTGTCTAGCAGCTTCTCCCTGAACTTTTTTCATCCGCTCGAGTGCTTCTGCGGACAGCTTGATGCCTGGCACCTCATTATGCAGAAACTCCGCATTGCGCGAGCTGGTTAGCGGCATGATACCAATAAAGACAGGAATGCCAATATGCTTTGTGGCTTCGTACACATTCCGTATGGATTCGGCATCGTACACAGGCTGCGTCATAATGTAATCCGCGCCTGCCTCGACCTTCTTTTCCAAACGGGCAACAGCAGCATCCATATTTCGAACATTCGGGTTAAACGCAGCACCCACGATGAACTGTGCTTTTTGTTTTAACGGTCGTCCCGAGAACGAAACGCCTTCGTTCAACTGCTTCACCATGCGAATCAGATCAAATGACGTCACATCAAATACCGAGCTGGCACCCGGCAAATCACCAAAGCGCGAGGGGTCACCTGTAATCACCAATATTTGGTCGATCCCCAATGCATGCAGCCCCATCAAGTGCGATTGTTGTCCGATCAGGTTGCGGTCGCGGCAAGCGATATGCAAAAGCGGATCGATTCCGTGCCTGCCCTTCATGAGTGCCCCCAGAGCCATATTGCTCATCCGCACTGTTGCCAGCGAGTTGTCCGCAAGCGTAATGGCATCTGCTCCGGCCTTGTGAAGCTCGCAGCATCCATGGAGAAACTGATCAGCATCCAAATCACGCGGCGGATCAAATTCAACGATGATCGTCGTTGCGGTTTTTACCCGTTCGACAATGCTCGGTTTATCCCTCTCACGCGTATTCTGCACAGAAATCAACGGACGATCTCCTGGTACGATGGTCGGATTCACACGCGCTTGCGGCTCGAGTGACTCGAGTGCATCCGCAATCGCCTTCACGTGTGCTGGAGTGGTTCCGCAGCATCCACCAATCAGTCGTACGCCCTGCTCACGCAAGCGAAGCGCACTCTGGCCGAAATATTCAGCTGATGATTTAAAGGCGTATTCTCCGTCAGTCATTCCCAATCGACCTGCATTCGGGAAAACAGACAAGAGTGTATCTTCTGGAATCACCGTATTTTCAAACGAACGGAGTAATTCCGCAGGACCTAGGCGACAGTTTAGTCCGATTACATCAGCACCTGCGGCTTTCAGTTCGGAAAAAGCATCTGTCAATGCGTAGCCATCACGCGTACGCCCTACTTCCAAGGTAGCTAACTGGGCGATTACCGGTACATCTGTTAATGGACGAATCACTTCGATAGCCAGAAGCAGCTCCTCCAAGTCCAGGAACGTCTCCAGAATAATGCCGTCTACACCAGCGTGTAACAAAGCAATTGCCTGTTCCTCATACTGATCACGGTACTCATCCAAAACCTTTTTCTTCACCCGTCCAGCCAAAATCGAGCCGATGCTTCCTGCTACATATGCATCATCCTGCGCTGCTTCTCGTGCAATGGCTACTGCGAGTCGGTTAATTCGCGCTACCTTATGCTCCAAGCCGTATCTGCTCAAGGCTTCTCGGTTAGCAGAATACGTATTTGTCTCCAAAAAACGCGCACCGGCCTGATAGTACGATGTATGAACTTCATGAACCAATCGAGGATTGGACAAGCACAGCTCCTCAAAACTGACACCAACCGGGACGCCCAGCCCGTGCAGCTGGGTCGCCATCGCTCCATCTCCGACTAGCAGGTGGTCTTTCAAATACGCTCGTAAATCTTTCTTGCTCGTCGTCAACTCAATCCCTTCTCTCCCGTTTACATTTATCTTTAGACTTCAAAAATAGATGGACCTGCATTGAAGTACCGCGCTTCTGGGTGAGCAAATACCATTGCCGATACGGAAGCCTCTGGCTCCATCATGAAGCCCTCTGTCAACTGAACACCGATATCCTCCGGACGAAGCAGACGGAACAACTGCGCCTGATCCTCCAGGTTCGGGCAAGCAGGATAACCGAAGGATACACGAATCCCCTGATATCTGGCACCGAAGCGTTCCAGCATCGTCATCTCGACCGGGTCCGGTATTCCCCACACGTCACGCATGACGTGGTGAATGCGCTCAGCGAATGCCTCTGCAAGCTCAAGAGCCAAAGCTTGGAGGACGTGAGAGCGCAAGTAATCGCCACGCTCTTTTAGCTCTGTAGACTTTTCACGAATCCCTCCACCAGCTGTTACGGTGAGGAATCCAACATAATCCATTTCGTTGCTCTCCACTGGTCGTAAGAAATCGGAGAGGCATAGATGTGGTTCTTCCAGCTGACGCGGGAACGAGAAGCGCTCCAGCAGCTTGCTGTGGTCTTTTGGATCATAAACCAAAATGTCGTTGCCATCTGACTGTGCCGGGAAGAACTGATACACACCGTGTGTCGTAATGGTTCCTTTTTGCTTCGCTTCATTTAATAGTTCTTCTACGATGCCATACAGCTCCAGTACTTTCTCGTCGCCTGCTTCTATCAATCTATCCACATTTCCACGTACACCGAGATGCTTTCCGAGAAGCATCCGCAGATTCAAGTACGGCTGAAGGTGGCTGATCGGATATTGTCGCAGGACATGGCGATCACAATCTGGCGGCAGATGAATCGGGACTGTTCTGCTAATGGCTGAGCGAGCTGGCAAAGGTGCTTTTGTCTCCTCCACAACAGGCTGCTCTGTTGCGACTGCTTCTAACAAATGCTGCTGTTCCTCTACCAAGCGATCACGCTCTTCCGGATTTTGCAGACGATTGACGAGCTCCAGACCGTCCATGGCATCTTTTGCGTATAAAACGATACCGCGATATTCCGGTGCAATCCGGTTCGAGGTGAACTTGCGGGTTAAAGCCGCACCGCCAACCATCATCGGGACATCAATTCCTGCATCACGCAGGTCCTGTGCGGTAATGACCATTTGCTGTGCGGATTTTACCAAGAGCCCCGATAATCCGATTGCATCGGGCTTTTCTTCTCTGCATGCGGCAATCAATTGCTCTGGCGGTACCTTGATTCCTAGATTGACGACATTGTAGCCATTGTTCGATAAGATGATTTCCACCAGGTTTTTCCCGATGTCATGTACATCGCCCTTGACTGTCGCCAACAAGATTTTTCCCTTCGCAGCGGCATCGCTCTTTTCCATGAATGGCTCCAGAAACGAAACGGATGCTTTCATAACTTCCGCGCTTTGCAAAACCTCTGCGACGATAAGTTGATTGCCGTTGAACAGGCGACCGACCTCTTCCATCCCTGTCATCAATGGTCCGTTGATGATCTCCAGCGGTGCATATTTTTCCAAAGCCAGCTTCAGGTCTTCCACCAGACCATCTTTTGAACCCTCGACCACATAGCGGGCCAAGCGCTCCTCGACAGTCAACGAAGAGACTTCCACACTGACTTCCTTTTTCTTTTGGCGATAAAATTCTGTAAATGCCGCCAGCGTCTCATCATTCGTCTCGAAAAGCAGTGCTTCTGCCAGCCTTCTCTCGTCTTCTGGAATCGATGCGTAGCGCTCCAGCTTTTCCGTGTTCACGATGGCGTAATCGAGACCTGCGAGTGTCGTGTGGTACAAGAAGACCGCATTCAGTACCTCCCGTCCCGCTGCAGGCAAACCGAAGGAAACGTTACTGACACCAAGGATCGTCTTGCACGCAGGCATGGCCTGTTTGATCAAACGAATACCTTCAACTGTTTCTTTCGCAGAACCGATGTATTGTTCATCCCCTGTTCCTACTGGGAAAACGAGTGGATCGAAAATAATATCCTGCGGCTTTATTCCATACTGGTTCACGAGAAGGTCGTAGGAGCGTTGTGCAACCTCCAGCTTCTTTTCGCGTGTGACAGCCATACCCGCTTCCTCGATCGTACCAACGACAACAGCTGCACCAAACTTGTGAATGAGCGGCACCACTTCCTCAAAACGCTCCAGTCCGTCTTCCAGGTTGATCGAGTTGAGAATAGCCTTTCCTTGCGAATAGCGAAGTCCCAGCTCCATGACCTTGGCATCTGTCGAATCTATCATGAGAGGAGCCTTTACTTTTTTCACGATGAACTGTAGGAATTTTTCCATATCTTCGTATTCATCGCGATCCGGGTCAGCCAAGCATATATCGATGACGTGTGCTCCACGCTTCACTTGGGCTCGGGCAATATCAGATGCTTCTTCATAGTGGCCACCCGCGATCAGATCACGGAACTTTTTGGAGCCGATGACATTGGTTCTCTCCCCTACAAGTAGAGGACGATTGTCATCCTCGACATAAACAACATCGATCCCGGAGACGACACTCAGCGGGTCTACAGCTGCGCTGCGCGGCTTGCAGTCTTTCAATGTTTCCGCCATGGCTCTGATATGGTCTGGCGTCGTTCCGCAGCAACCACCCGCAACATTTATCCAGCCCTGTTCAGCGAATGCGCGCATTTTGGAAGCCAGTCCTTGGGGCGTTTCATGGTAATGACCGTTCTCGTCAGGCAATCCTGCGTTCGGATAGCAGCTGACTGCACAGTGGGCGAGCCCCGACAGCGTCCGCAAATGATCACGCATGAATTCCGGTCCCGTCGCACAGTTCAGACCAATCGAAACTGGCTGTAAATGCTCCAAGGAGAAATAGAAGGCCTCGATGTTCTGACCCGCCAGCGTCGTGCCCATCGGTTCAATTGTCCCTGACAGCATCACCGGGATTTCTGTCTCGAGCTCTGCAAAAGCCTTGCGAATACCGATTCCTCCAGCCTTGACGTTTAGCGTATCCTGTGAGGTTTCCAAAAGCAGAACATCAGAGCCGCCGAGAATCAAGCCTTTTGCCTGACGATAGTACGCCTCGACCAGCTCATCGAAAGTGACACCGCCTGTTAACGCAAGAGTTTTGGTCGTAGGTCCCATCGCTCCTGCGACAAAACGCGGCCACTCCTCCGTAGAATAGGCATCCACCGCTTCTCTGGCCAAGCGGGCAGCCGCTATATTGATTTCAAGGTCTTTATCAGCCACATCGTACTCAGCTAATACGATCGAAGCAGCACCAAACGTATTCGTCTCAACGATGTCTGCGCCCGCCTCCAAATATTTCTCATGGATCGAACGGATCACATCTGGTCTGGTCAGGTTCAGGAGTTCATTACAGCCATCATAGGCCTCACCGCCAAAATCATCTGCTGTCAGATTTGCCTGTTGAAGCATGGTGCCCATCGCACCATCCAGAATCAGAATTTTCCGGGAAAGCTGTTCGCGAAAAGTTGGTTTCATTGACGTGCCCCTTTTCTCCCTTGCATCGGCTTATTTCTCAGTAGTTCGGTACATAAAAAAATCCTCTTCTTTGAAAGAAGAGGATTTGTCAGCAGATACGAAAACGCCTGAGACATCCTCTTATCTTTCAAAGCACGTAGCTTTGCTGGAATTGGCACCGGATTTTTACCGGTTGCCGAGGCTTCATCAGGCCAGTCCCTCTGCCTCTCTGGATAAGAGTCGTACATTTGTCATTTAGTTGTTTTACGAATTGTCTTGAATGTTTGCAAGTATCTTAACACCCCCTTTGTCTCCCCGTCAATTGTGAATTGTCTATTTTTTACTGAGCCACTCCACTTACGCGCCCATTTTTGCATCAGTGGGCATCCGCCCAATCCAATATCGGCATTCGTGTATAGACTGGAGTATAACGGAAAGGAGGGGAAAGCAAGATGAGTACATCATTCTGCGGTAACGGATTTTTCGGTGACTGCTTCGCAATCGTGCTCGTGCTGTTTATCCTGTTGGTAATTATTGGGTGTTCGTGTGACGACTGTTAGATAAGTGATAAAAAAGGCTATCCCAAAAGCCATCAGGAATGGCTGCGGGATAGCCTTTTTTTCGTTTTTAGTTGGTAATGATCTCACCTGTCACAGCATCGATCGTCATTCTTTTATTCGCCAGTTTTTCGTCACTCCACGGCACATAAGCCAGCTTAGGCTGCGTTAATTGCTTCTGATCCACATCTTTTATCAAATAGACCAGCTTTAAAGGCATGACACGTAAATACTCCTCTACAGCCTTGTCCTTCGAGACGATGTTGCCTGCGGCAGGCAGCTCCACCAGTTCATGCGTCTCTCTAAAATTATGGAACTTCGTCACTTTGCCCGTCGAGGGATCGACCGTTACCGAATAGGCCGAATTTGGATTATCGTCGTCCAGTACAGGAATGCCGTCTTTGCTTATGAAATACTCGAATCCCCATTCTCCTGATGACACCGGATTCGCTTCGCCTGCATCCAAGACCTGCGCCAATTGTACTTCTGTTACGCCTGGATCGACGTATTTATGCAGGAAAGCCAGTGCTGCTGCTTCCGCTTGTTCGCGTTTGACTGTGACTTTCGTATCCGATCGCGGTGTTCCCAGTCCTACGACACTGCCTGTTTCTGCAATAACTTCTACACCGATATATTTGTCGTTTTTATCATTCCACACATATTCCTTGCGTCCATCGCGATCAATCGTACTCTCTCTGTAGGTCGAGTCATCTACCTGTATGCCAAATTCGGCTTGCAGCAGTGCTTTTGCCTCCTCCTTGGAGCGAACCTTGACGTAATCCTTCGGAGTTGAAATCGCATGGGCTTTCTTTGTATTCAACTGATCGTATGCGAGACCGTTGTTTCCCGTACCATACACAATTTTGCCGGTTGTCGCATCAATGTTCCACTCCGTTCCATCCTCTCGTCCCGCCAGCATGAAGGAAACACCAGGCGTGTACTCCAAGACAGGCTTGCCTTTTTCTACTTTTTCTCCGGAGCTGGTATCAAGCATTTGTACGTATCGAAGCTTCATGTGCTCACTCAGCTCTTCGATGGCGACCTTTTCAGAAACCGCAGTAGACACATCCGGGTACTGCGAAGCGTCGAATGTGACGGGCTCCTTATTGAAAAACAGGAGGTTACCAGCTTCATCTGTAGATATGCGTATCACATCAGATAATACCGGCAATCCGTTATGATAACGTTGGTACAAGCCTGGCTTGCTCTCGTCCGCCAGTCGATAATTCTCGCTATCTGCTCCGAGCAGCTTGCTCAGGAACTGACGCTCTTGCTCTTTGGCTTTTTCTCCTTCTGCTTTCTTTTCATCCTTCTTCTCAACGGAGTAGAATTCCAGGGCTTGCCCATTCCCAACGATACGAAGAGAAGCCTGGTGCCCTACCTTATTGACTTTCCCTACGTCCAGTGACATGCCATCGCTGTTCTTTGCTTTATCAAAAAGAAGAAGCGAATGGTTCATATCAGGCATAGCATCTGTCAGCTTGGTGAAAAAGGCTTGTTCACTCTTGTTTATACGCCCAAAAAACGCGACCTGCTCTTTGCTATTAACGCGAACAGACGTGATATCGAACGGAACAGGATGGCCATTTTCCATTCGTTGATAGTTAACGCTCATCCACTCGCCTTCTGCCCAATAGTCGTTGCGATAGACCTCTGTTCCTATGTGCCGATAGGCCTTGCTTTCCTCCCCCAAGAAATCTTGAAGGAATACACTCGCTACACTCTCAGCAGTCTTGGCTGAAGGTAATGTTACTGCCTGTTGTTCTTCCCGATCATCCGGATCTGGGTCCAGTCTCTCACTTTCAATCATAAAGCTCTCGATTTGTCCAGTTTGTGTATCATAAGCAACCGTGGCACGAGCGTTATCACCTTCCAATAGCGTTACGTCAGTAATCGAATGTCGGGTACTATCCACTCTTATTGTCATCTTGCTCAAAGCTGGAAGCGCCTTTTTCAATGGCAAAATGGCCTCTTCTGGCGCCACCTTTACACTGTTCTGATTTGCCTCTGTATTCTTTTTATCCGTTCCATTCGCTGCAACTGCGTTCGCCAAATTTTTGCCACTTGGCATTTGTGGAGGAAACCAGCCTTGTTGCTGCATGCCCACTGCTGTTACTGCCAGGCAAGCTGCCAGCGATCCTGCCATGAATATTCTGTTTCGATTCTTGTGTTTATCCTTTGCAATCGCGCCTCTGATCCGTAATTCCATTTCTTTTGTAAACCTCACTTCTTCTATAGATTCTTGGCTTCCATCCCGTACCGCTTCACGAATTTGCTTATCTACGTCCATTCCAATCCCTCCTTTTCACACAATGCCTTAAAATGTTTCCGGGCCCGGGACAATTGGGTTCGTACGGCATCTTCTGAAATATCCAACACTTGTGCAATCTCTTTTATCGACAAATCTTCATAGTAATGAAGTACCATGACTTTTCGGTAGAGTGGCGAGAGCTTCATCACCTGCTCCGCTACTTCTACCTTGCTCATTCGTCTAATGACTGCCGATTCAACATTTGCGGTGTCCACTCTGTCCGGTGGTGCTTCATCCTTGGAGAGGTATGTAGAAAAAATCTGGCGAAATGACCACGAACGCAAATATTTACGGGACTCGTTGATCGCGATTCGGTAAAGCCACGTTTTCACGCTACTCTGGTGCCGGAATTGATCTAGCCCCCGATACGCCTTCAGAAACACTTCCTGTGTGATGTCTTCCGCGATTCCCCTATCCTTGACGATCAAGTAGGCGAGCTGCACGATGTTATCTCCGTACTCGCTCATGAGTCTCGTCAGCTTCTCCTCGTTGGTCAGTTTCAGCGTCCAGTCCGCTTTGCTACTTTTGGCACTTGCATTCACGTGCTGTTCACCTCCTCTTTCGTGAAAAACGACTAGCCGTTTTTCATCAATTAGATAAGACCGCTTGCGGTCAGCAAAGACGGCCATGACTGTTTTTGCGTGTTGATATGTATTTGATCCAGCTGGCTCATTTTTGTGACAAGATTATCTGCTGCACTCCATTACGTTGCTTTCATTGTCAGAGCACATTCCATTTGCTATCATGAGGCTGAATGCGTAAACGAAAGGAACGATATGAAAATGGACGCCTTGCAAGCGCGTGAAAAAGATAAATTTCTGTCCTGTTTGGAGACAATCAAAGAATTATCGAAATCCGATTTTGAAACATATTCCATCGTTAAGAATACCGAAACAGGGGAACATTATCTCCATTATTTTTTGTCCCACATAAACTTATCGGAGGGAGGCAGAAGAGACGATTACGATCATTTCCTGCCGATTGAATCCGACGATATTTTAGGGATTATGTTCGGTGATCAGCCTTACCACTATCCTGATAACTGGCGCTCCTCTTTCTTGCGTAGTGGTAATGACAATCGATTGATCCCCTTCGATCCATCGGAAAATCATGATCTGGAAGAGGCTGCAGCTGCCGAGCTGGCCATGCTCGAAAAGCTGGAACAGTACAAAGAGCAAATGATGAACGCGGATAACCTCAGCGCGGCAGAAAAGGAAGAGCTGACCAAGCAATATTTCGCGGAATTAGATAAGATTTTGAAAAAACCCGAACAGTGAGTTGCATCCTGACGGACAAAACAGCTATAATTCTAGAGAAACTAATGAATCGTTGATGAGGAAAGTACTCCTTGTGTATGGCTATAGCGAGTCGGGGACGGTGTGAGCCCGATGCCAAACCATGTGAGGAAGCGCCCCTCGGAGATGCGGCCTGAACATCCTACGCCAGCCATCATGGACAGCGGATCGTGTAGGGCTATGCCGGGACTGCCCGTTACAGCAGATCAAGCGGTTTTTGCCTACCTGTTCTATAGGAGGTAAAAACAACAAGAGTGGCACCGCGGGAGTATAACCTCTCGTCTCTTTTTCACAGGAGACGTAGAGGTTTTTTTTATTGATGGAAAGGGGAATATTCAAATGAGCTACAAACACCAAGTCGCTGAAAAGATTGCTTCTGCGCTCTCCTCTATGGGCGTAGACACGCTGACAAAAGAAGCCGTATACGGCATGCTGGAAACACCACCGAACCCTGCTATGGGCGATGTTGCTTTCCCTTGCTTCCAATTGGCAAAAGCATTGCGCAAAGCTCCACCGATGATTGCAGCAGAGCTGGCTGGTCAACTCTCCGGTGCACCCTTGCGCGAATCACAAGCGGTTGGTCCGTACGTGAACCTGTTCCTGGATCAGGAAAATGTGGCTACGCAAGTAATCGGAACAATCCTGACACAAGGCAGCACATACGGAAGCAGCAATGTCGGTCAAGGACGCAAAGTACCAATCGACCTCTCCTCTCCGAATATCGCCAAGCCGTTTTCCATGGGTCACCTGCGCTCTACCGTTATCGGTAACGCGATTGCGAACATCTTGGAAAAGCAAGGCTACGAGCCAGTGCGCATTAATCACTTGGGTGACTGGGGTACGCAATTCGGTAAACTGATCGTTGCCTACCGCCTATGGGGTGACGAAGCAAAGGTAAAAGCAGAACCGATCAAGGAGCTGCTAAGCCTCTACGTCCGCTTCCACGAGGAAGTCGAGAACGATCCTACCTTGGAAGATCAAGGCCGTGAATGGTTCAAAAAGCTCGAGGATGGCGACGAGGAAGCACAGCATCTGTGGAAATGGTTCCGTGATGAATCCCTCAAGGAATTCATGAAGATCTACGACCTGATGAACGTAGCCTTCGACTCCACGCACGGTGAAGCGTTCTACAACGACAAAATGGATCGCGTCGTTACCCTGTTGGAGGAAAAAGGTCTCTTGACGGAATCCGACGGTGCGATGGTCGTGAACCTCGACGAATACAACATGCCACCATGCCTGATCAAGAAATCAGATGGTGCTACCTTGTACGCAACGCGTGATTTGGCTGCTGCCCTGTTCCGCCATGAATCGTACGATTTTGCAAAAGCACTCTATGTCGTAGGAAACGAGCAACGCCTCCACTTCCAGCAGCTCTATAAAGTGTTGGAAAAAATGGGCTATGCGTGGTCCGCGGATATGCACCACATCCCATTCGGCATGATGCTTAAGGACGGCAAGAAAATGTCCACGCGCAAAGGGAAAGTCGTTCTCCTGGAAGAAGTGTTGGCACAAGCGATTGCCGATGTCCAAAAAGTCATCGAAGAGAAAAACCCTACGCTGTCAACTAAAGAAGAGGTTGCTCGCCAGGTTGGGGTAGGCGCAGTTATTTTCCATGACTTGAAAAACTTCCGCCTGAATGATGTCAACTTCTCTTGGGAAGAGATGCTGACCTTCGAAGGCGAAACGGGACCATACGTGCAATACGCACACGCGCGTGCATGCTCGCTGCTGCGCAGAGGCGGCTACCAGCCAGCAACGACGGTGAACCTGGCTTCCGGTGCACTCGACAGCAAAGAGGCTTGGGCAGTTATTACCCTCTTGAACGCGTTCCCAGAGGTAATTGAACGTGCTGCCGATAACTTCGATCCGTCGCAAATCGGCAAGTATGTGATCGACCTGGCGCAAACGTTCAACAAGTTCTATGCGAATGTACGCATCCTCGCTGAGGAAGAAGATGTGAAAGCATCCCGCCTCCAGCTCGTAGCAGCAGTCGTTGCTGTGCTGAAGGAAGGTCTGCGTCTGCTCGGTCTGGCTGCTCCAGAAGAAATGTAATTCAGTAAATGATAAAGCCGGTTGCTTTCCTCTTGTGGGGTAGCACCGGCTTTTTTGGATTGTCCCGTGTCATCATTGTTCATCTGTGAGATAATGGAGCTATGAGTATCTGATGGAGGTGAGCAACGATGGGAAGAAGTGTACATTTCGGCAAGACTGAATTTACCTTGCGTCTCACTGGCTTGCATGCCGTCTTCGCCTTGAAGAGCACGATCACATTACCGTATCAGTCGATCAAGCATGTCGAGGTCGGTTCTTTTGTTCCGCCAAAATGGATGTTACGCATGCCTGGGACATCTATTGCTCCATTGAACATATATGAAGGAAGCTTTCAGCATGCAAATGAGTGGTACTTCCTTTCATTTTCTCAGACAGAGAACCTGCTGATCCTTGAGATAGAGGGTCATGGCAAATATCAGCATGTGATTGTACAACTGGAAAACCCAACCGAAGTAGCGGCTACATTGCGAAATCACATACACGAACAGCAAAAGATCACCAAATAAGCGATCACGCTTTCATGCCAAAAGCCCCGAATCATTCACGTTCGGGGCTTTGTCATCTGCACATGAGAAGCTTATATCGTCATATTTTCATAAATCATGGACATGCCCATCCCGCCAGCCATGCACAGTGTCACCATGCCATACTTTTCGCGTCTGCGAATCATCTCGTTCATCAACGTCACAGTCAGCTTGGCACCAGTCGCTCCTACCGGATGACCCAAGGCAATTGCGCCACCATTGACATTTACCTTGCTCGTGTCCAGCTCCAGACATTTGATCACAGACAAAGCCTGAGCGGCAAACGCTTCGTTTAATTCGATGAGCCCAATGTCCCCCAAGGCTAATCCCGCTTTCTCAAGCGCCTTTTGCGTCGCTGGCACTGGTCCGATCCCCATCACACCCGGCTCGACTCCTGCGCTGGCAAAAGCCTTTATTTTCACGAGTGGAGTCAAGCCGGCTTCTTCTGCCTTTTCACGAGACATCATCAACACAGCGGCTGCACCATCATTCATCGGACATGCATTTCCGGCCGTGATCGTCCCCTCTTTTTGAAAAACACTGCGCAGCTTGACCAGCTCTTCCAGCTTGATATCATGCCGCACTGATTCATCCTGTGCAAAAATTCGAGTGCCTTTTCGATCCTTGAGTTCAATCGGAACAATTTCAGCAATGAATTTCCCCGCGTCGATTGCTGCTGCTGCTCTTCTGTGACTCTCATAGGCAAAATGATCCTGCTCCTCGCGGGTTATCCCGTACTGTACAGCCAGCCGTTCTGCTGTAATGCCCATGTGCTCACCCTCAAGCGAGCAAATCAAACCATCCGACAGGAGCGCATCCTCCATGGTCAAGTTGCCGAATTTACTGCCCCAACGGTTCTTCACGAGGTAAGGAACGTTGCTCATGCTCTCGACCCCGCCCGCAATCACGACGTCCTCTTGACCGGCAGTAATGGCTAACGCTCCGTTGCCGATCGCTTTCAAACCCGAGCCGCAGGCCTTGATGACAATGTGTCCATAGACATCACGTGGAAATCCCGCCAGCTGCGAGCTAATACGGGCAGCATTGAGTCCTCCCCCATGTACGTAACCATTGCCAAAAATCACTTCATTGACTTGTTCCTTGGGCAAATCGACCTTGCTCATCAAGCCTTCCAATACTTGGCGTCCCAGCTCCGTTGCCGATACGTCACGCAGACTTTTGCCGAATGCACCAACTGCACTGCGCACACCCGCCACGATTACTACATCTCTCATGCCACAGCTCCCTTTCTTTATATGCGGTTACAGTACGCGGTTCAAAAATTCTCTTGTGCGCTCTTCCTTCGGGTTGTTGAATATCTCTTGGGGCCTGGCCATCTCGACAATCTTGCCTTGATTCATAAACGCAACCCAATCGGCTACTTCCTTGGCAAAGCCCATTTCGTGCGTCACGATGATCATGGTCATTCCTTCTTGGGCGAGCTGCTTCATCGTCTCCAGCACTTCCCCTACGAGCTCTGGATCAAGTGCGGAAGTAGGCTCGTCGAACAGCATGATCTCAGGCTTCATCGCCAGCGAACGAGCAATGGCCACACGTTGCTTTTGTCCACCGGAGAGGCTCGACGGGTAGACGTCCGCTTTTTCAGACAGACCAACCTTTTGCAGCAGTCTGAGAGCTTCCTGCTTCGTTTCTTCCTTGTCTGCCTTCTTTGCGATCAGTGGCGCCTCCATGATGTTTTCCAGAACCGTTTTATGCGGAAACAGATTGAAGTGCTGGAAAACCATGCCTACCTTTTGCCGCACCTTGGTCAAGTCATCCTTTTTCGAATCGATGCTTTTTCCTTCAATAAATATTTCGCCGCCGTCCTTAATCTCCAAAAAATTAATGCAACGAATCAGGGTACTCTTGCCCGAGCCACTGGCGCCAATCAAGACGACGACCTCGCCCTTACCCACTTGCAGCGTAACATCCTTGAGAACTTCCACTTTGCCGAAGCTTTTCTTCAAATTTTGCACGCGGATCATTTCTTGTTTGCTATCCATCGTTTTTCCCTCCACTCTACGCGTCCCCTTTGGCCAGACGCTTCTCCATGATGTGGACAACATAGGTAAACATCATGACAATGACCAAGTAATAAAAGGCCACAATTAGAAAGTACGTCATTTCATCAAACGTTTCCGCAGACAAACGGCGTGCCAGAGAGAACAATTCGTCCATCGCAATGAAGGCGGCCAGTGACGATTCCTTCAGAGACAAAATAAACTGGTTGCCAAGCGGCGGGATCGACCTTTTCATGGCTTGCGGCAAAATAATCCGGCGCATGGTCTGACGAGCGGACATGCCCAAAGACAGTCCTGCTTCCATTTGTCCTTTATCAATGGATTGAATGGAGCCCCGGAATATCTCTGCGATATAAGCACCGCTGTGAATGGCCAGTGCGAGTGCAGCCGACCAAAATTGCCCGAGGTCAATCATTTTGTAAAAACCGAAGTACAAGACGAATATTTGCACGATCAGTGGCGTACCGCGAATGACCATGATGTACGCATTCGCGATAAAGCGTGCGATCGGAAACTTAGACACCTTTAACAAGGCGACAAACAACCCGATGATCGAGCCTACAATGACGGAAGCAATCGTCAGCTGGAACGTCAGCAGCAGCGGCTTCCAAAAAAACGGCAATGTACGGAAAAACTCTTCAGTCAGATGGGCAAAACTGGGCACTGGATGCCACCCCTCGCTCGTAATGGAATATACCTGTCATACCGTGGTGTGCCAAAGTACGACAGGCAAGTGAAAGAATTGCGACTCTTTATTCGGCTTTGCTAATGTCGCGATTGAAGTACTTTTCACTCAACTTCAGATAAGTGCCGTCTTCAACCATTTGCTTGAGCACTTCGTTGATCTTGTTCAGCAATTCCGTATTCCCTTTGCGCACCGCAATGCCATGCTGGACTTCCGAAAGTGGAGTCCCGCTTTTCTTGAGCTTCAAGCCTTGTGCAATAGCAATTTCTCCTACCACGCTATCCGTAATCACCACATCATGTTTTCCTTGCTCGAGGGCACGCAGAGCCGTTACATCGCTGTCATAGGTCTTGATGTTATCCGTATACTCCCTTGCCATCTTTTCATGTGTAGTGCCAAGTGCAACCGCTACTTCCTTGCCTTTCAATCCTTCCAGCGTGCTGATTGTACCATCCGGTCGAACGAACAGTTGACCACCGGACAAGTAGTACGGATCTGCGAAATCAACCTGTTGCTTCCGCTCCTCCGTAATGACATGGCTGGCAATCGCCGCATCGTAGCGTCCTTCCTTTACCCCTGCAATAATGCCGGAAAAAGGCGAAGTGACTGGCTTTGGTGTAAGATTTAAACGCTTGGCGATCTCATTGCCGATCTCGACATCGAATCCGGTCAATTGACCATCCTTGAAGTAGCTGAATGGCTGGTACTCACCCGAAGCTGCATAAACAAACACGCCTGCCTCTTTCGTCATCGACGATGCAGTTCCTGAAGGTGCCCCACCTGCTTGTCCTCCGCTGCTTTCCGTTGATGCGCCTTGGCTACATCCACTGACCAGAAGTGACAAGGAGAATACGACTCCTGCGATGGTTTTGATCGTTTTTTTCATAATTTACATCCCCCAATTTTATATTGTGCGCGCTTACATTTCTCACTACTCTACTATTTGTAAATTTTCTGAAATTATGAGTGGTGCTCCAGTATTCGCGATGACATTTTCCAACGAGTATGGGTACATCACCTCTGTCAAAAGCAACCCTCTTTGCGTGACCTCAATGACGGCTCTCTCGGTAATAATGAGATCGACGCAGCCCTTCGCCGTCAGTGGCAATGTGCACTCCCTGCGAATTTTGGGCTCTCCTGCCTCATTCAAATGACTCATCAGCACTATCACTTTCTTGGCGTAGTACGCCAGCTCCGCTCCCCCGCCAATTCCGTGGACCCGTGATCCAGGAACGATCCAGTTTGCCAAATCGCCTCGTCGATTCACCTGCAAAGCCCCGATAAACGCTACATCGAGCTTTTTCCTGCGGATCATGCCATACGCGATGGTACTGTCAAAATACGACGCTCCCGGTACAACAGTCACAGGCGCTCCACCTGCATTGGAAATATGCTGATCCTCTTCTCCCTTTATCGGAGTCGGTCCGACCCCAAGGATTCCATTTACCGAGTGGAACATCACATGCCAATCATGCGGGATAAAATCAGCAACGAGCTCGGGAATCCCGATCCCCAAGTTCACAGCCATTCCGGGAGCGACCTCTTTGGCTGCACGCCACGCGACCATATTTCGCTGATCCATTCCCAGCCCCATTAGCTGTTCCCTCCGTCGCGAACTACGATATAATCCACGAAAATGCCAGGTGTCACGATTTTTTCCGGGTCGAGCTCTCCTGTGGGAACGATTTCTTCCACCTCAGCGATGGTGATATCTGCGGCCATCGCTACCAATGGATTCAAGTTTCTTGCTGCCTTGTCATAAATGAGGTTTCCGTAGGTATCTGCCTGTTTCGCATAGACGATCCCTACCTCCGCTGTAATAGCGGCTTCAATCTGACAAGGTCTTCCGGCATAGACAAACGGCTCTGCCCCTTCTATTCGCTCTTCTATTCGCTCTCCTCTCATGCTCGCATCCACAACGATTCCCGGAATGCCAACACCTCCCGCTCGAATCTTTTCTGCGAAAATCCCTTGTGGACAAAATGTCACCTCGAGCTTCCCGTCCATCATTTGTTGACCTGCTTCGGGATTGGAGCCAATATGCGTTGTGATTAGCTGCCTCACCCGCCCATGACTGATCAGCTTGCCTATTGCTACTTGCGGATACCCTGCATCAATCCCGATGAGTGTCAAATTTTGCACGCCCTTGTGCAAAATCGCATCTATCAAGTGTGCCGGGGAGCCAATCGTACCGAATCCGCCATACATGAGCCGGGTGCCATCCAGAACATGCTCCACTGCTTGTTCGTGCGTCACCAGTTTAGATAGCATCGCATGCAATTCCTTATCTCTTAATGTTGGGTAAATCACTTTACGTCAACCTATGTAATAGCAACTCTCATGCCAATCCTCAAAAATCGTTTGCATGGCGAATCTTGTTGAAACGTGGTCGATTTTGGTGAGTCGAAGTAGACTCACTTTTGAATCGAAAAGTAGGAAAAGTCAATCTTCTTGCGTGAATCTATTTCGACTCAATTTTTTTCGAATTCGATTCACTATACAATGATCGATTTGATCTTGTACAATCAGTTGAAAAACCCAGGGAGCTAATCAAGATGGAAAAGGCTGCGGAGATTTTAGCTTTGTCTTCTGTTGATCGTTTGATTGACATCCTGAACGCATTGGCAGACGGTATTTTCATTTCTGATGCGCAGGGAACTACTTTATGGTTGAACAATGCCAGTGAGAACCTGTGCGGCATGCCGAAAGCCGAGCTCATCGGACAAAACGTTTCCGATCTTGAAGAAATGGGGATATTCAGCCCTTCTGTTACCCGCTTGGTTCTAGAAACGGGAAAACCGACCACGACCATTCAGCTCGTCAATAGTAAAGGGAAGTTCCTGGTGACTGGGCATATCATTCCCGATGAGGAAGGGAGACCCGAGCTGATCGTTGCCCATTCACGAGATATCACAGAGGCAGCCCGTGCCAGTTCGCAACTGGAAGAAACGGTCGCATTGCTAAAGCGGTACAGTGAAGAGATTCAGCTCATGAAGTGGGAAGCGAGCCAGAGCTCCTCCCAAACGTTGATTGGCAATAGCCGTTCCTATCTCGCTTTGCTGGAATTAATGAAAAAAGCTGCCCCTGTCGACACGACCGTGTTCATTACAGGTGAAACAGGCGTGGGAAAAAGCTATCTCGCAGAGCAAATTCACCAGCTAAGTGAGCGAAGGGGTGGGCCATTCGTTCATGTCAACTGTAGCGCCATTCCGGAAACCTTGATCGAGTCTGAGCTGTTCGGCTACCACAAAGGGGCTTTTACGGGAGCGAGTCATTCAGGGAAAATCGGATTAGTGAAGATGGCAGACAAAGGGACGCTATTCTTGGACGAAATTAGCGAGCTTCCCTACCATTTGCAATCAAAACTGCTGCTGCTTCTGCAAAACAAAACGTTTATGCCCATCGGCGGCACCAAAACATATACGGCAGACATCCGAATCATAACGGCAACCAATGCCAATCTTCAGGAGCTTGTGCGTTTGGGCAAATTCAGACACGACCTGTACTATCGTCTTAATATATTGCCGATCAATGTTCCGCCATTACGTGAGCGAAAGGACGACATTTTTCCGTTGCTTCACCACAATCTCCAGAAATTCAATACCAAGCATAATCAGAAACGACGTTTTTCCTCGGAAGCATTGGATGTTTTGCATCAATACGAATGGCCAGGGAATGTGCGAGAGCTGGAAAATTTGGTAGAGCGGATCGTCATTACGTCGAAGCTGGATGAAATCCAGGTCAGTGATTTGCCAGAAGAGCTGAGGAGTATACGTGAGCTGGAGGATGGTATTCTCTCACTCGGTTCTCTGTCCCTGACAGAGCGGATGGAGAAAATCGAGATGGAATTCATTATGCAAGCATTGCGCACGCACAAGACGACTCGCAAAACAGCCGCTGCTCTTGGTATTACCCAGTCACTGCTCATGCGGCGGATTAAAAAGTATGGGATTCAGCTTGATTCTGAGGACGAGTGATTGGAAAACCGTTTTTTCTGGTTTGAGTCAACATTGTGGAGGAGAAGAAAAAGCACAGTTCTCTTCGACTCTGACACGCCAGCATGGGGATTGACTGTCCGTCTCCACTTCCAAAAGGGGACCGTCGAGCCAAAGCCACCCTACGGGCGGAAGCATCTCAGGGAAGAGGTGTTCGACAAGCGTGGTCCCCTTTTGGAAGTTCCGACTGGGTAGTCGTTGTCAAGGTCTGCGAGCCCTGCGCTTTTTCTTCTCACCAGCTTTGGTGGTTCATCGAATACTCTCTTAAACATAACAAAGGAGCGCTACCTCGCAGCGCTCCTTTTCTTTCCTCAATTACTCCTCGATCTTCTTTGCTTTTTTGCCAAACCATGTATTCGCGACCAGCTCGACTACTTGCTTCGGCAAGGATTGTGGTGCCTGCATTTCAGTTCCGGTCTTGTCCACTGTGCGATACAGCAAAGCCTTGTCATCCGCCGGATCAGACATGGTTTGCAGTGTCCATTCGCCGATTTGTCCGGCGTTTGTCCACTCCTCGATCATCAGCTGATACTCCCCTGGGGCCAGCTCGATATAATCTTCTTCCGTCACATCCACAATCGCATATCCATCATGCTCGATTTCAGCATCGTATGTATTTCCGTTCGCAGCTTCGTACAGAGCGAGCTCTTCTTGGTTGTTCAAGTTTTCTTTAAGCGGAGCAAAATCCGCGATCGTCACCTTAATACGCTTTTTCATCCGTACCCCTCCCATGTTGAACACATCATTTCACACTCTACCACAACAAGGTCAACCGTGCCACTGATCTGCGAGTAATCGAACATGCTTGATTTCTTCGCGATGCCCTCCCTCTGATCCTCTCGCTGTTTCCAACACAATGGGGAGTCCCTGAAATTCGGGTGTTTGCAAAAATGCGGCTATCGCTTTGTCACCGATCATTCCTTTTCCAATGGGGGCATGTCGGTCTCGAAAGGAGCCACTCGGATAGACGGAGTCATTCAGATGAACAGCGCGCAAGCTCGTAAAATAATCAAGTTCCCGCATCCGATCGGCTACTTGTGCCCAATCATTTCCTTTCCATAGACCGCTGGCAAACGCGTGGCACGTATCCAGACAAAATCCTACCTTCTGCGGCTCGGCGAACAATTGTCTTACCTGCGTAAGCTCTTCGAGTGTCGTGCCCATTCGGTTGCCTTGTCCTGCATTGTTTTCGATTAACAGCTGGGCTCTGCCATTCCAGCCATCCAGGATCTGATTGACCATCTGTATCATGATTTTATAGCCCGCAAGCACGTCAGCGCCTTTATACTGACCGAAATGCACGACCACGCCAAGTGCACCGCAAGCCTCTGCTATTTCAAGGTCATTGCGCACCGACCCCACTGTGACTGCAAACAGCTCTTGCTCTTCAACGCAAAGGTTCACCGGGTATGGCGTATGGGCAATGGAGAGCATGCCGTTCTGCTGACAAAAAGCACGACAGCGCTCTGCATCCCGAGTATCGAACTGCTTGACGCCTAAGCTTCGCGGGTTTTTCGGGAAAAATTGAAACGAGAGCGCACCTTCTTTGTATGCGGATCTCGCGGCTTCCTCGTACCCATGACGAATACTGACATGACACCCGATTTGCAAGGCAATCCCTCCCCTCAGCACTTCCTATCATTTTTCCCTCTGTTACTTCTTCTCAATCGAATGGTGCCCTTGCGCTTCGCTGTCAGATCGAATAAACTAAAACTAAACCGAACGTTCAGTCTAGAAAAAAGGAGCCTTCGTATAATGACAAAGCGTCGCCTCGATGGGGAGAAAACCAAACAACATATCGTAGAGAAAGCCACCGAGTTATTTTCTCAGAAAGGCTACTCCGCCACTTCCATTGAGGACATTTGCCAAGCAACTGGAGCCAGTAAGGGCAGCCTCTATTACCATTTTAAAAACAAAGAGCAATTGTTCCTGTACTTATTAGAAAAGCAATACAATGAATGGGAAGATATTTGGCGAGAAAAGGAAAAAGAGTTCTCGACTTCCATTGATAAACTGTATGGCTTAGCTGCTTTTTTCTTGGAGGATTTTTTGTCCCACCCTCTAAAAAAAGCAGGTGAAGAGTTCTCCGGTAGCCAGCTCGCAGATCCAGTCATTCTGGAACAAGTGCTGGAAATGCTCGGCTCCACTTATACCCTCTATACCTCGCTCTTTCAAGAAGGGATCGATAGCGGCGAATTCGCTCCATGTGATCCAGAAGAGCTGGCGATGATCTTGGAGGGGTTGATGAGCGGGATCATCAATGTGGGCTATCAAATGGAAGAAGAGCGTCTTCATGCCCTACTCAAAAGGAGCATTGACGTATTGCTGCATGGCATTATTGCCAAGTAGCATTTTTTTCACCTGTAATTAGAC
This sequence comes from Brevibacillus jepli, assembly GCF_047229145.1. Lineage (NCBI taxonomy): Bacteria > Bacillati > Bacillota > Bacilli > Caryophanales > Paenibacillaceae > Brevibacillus > Brevibacillus jepli. Next base: position 103,448 of record NZ_JBFEFW010000003.1, on the reverse strand, counting down.
CGGACGTTCGGTATATTTTATCGGGAGTGAAGTGAACTATGAAAGGTCTTTGGGGAAACAAAGTTTTTCTCACCGTTTTTATCACGGATACCTTAGAGAACATCGGTATATGGATTCGCAACATGGCCTTGCTCTACTATGTGATGGAGACGAGCGGCAACAATCCAACCGCCGTATCGCTCTTGACCGCCATCGAACTTGCGCCAATCTTGGTTTTTTCAATCATTGGCGGGGCGTTGGCTGATCGCTGGAATCCGAAACGAACGATGATAGCCGGGAACCTGTTAAGCGCCCTCTCTGTTCTCGTTATCGTGTATTTGCTCTGGCAAGGGATGTGGATTGCTGTCTTCTTCGCGACTTTTATCTCGGCTGTCGTGTCGCAGTTCTCCCAGCCTTCTTCTGCGAAGATGTTGAAGCGCCATATTCCTGATGAACAAGTTGCAGCAGCCGTGTCTATTTCACAAAGTACGGGTTCGATTTTTCTACTGGTTGGCCCGATTGTTGGTACCTTTTTCTATGAGCATTGGGGCATTTACCCTTCCCTGTTAACGATGGCCGGCCTGTTCTTCGTCTCGGCACTGATCCTGCTGATACTCCCCCCTTCAACTGCCAGTGCAACAGAGGAAGACGGAACCCTCCTTTCTGAGATTAAAGCAGGCTTCGCCTATGTAAAAAAGCGACCAGCCTTGCGCGGGATTGCCATTACTTTTGCATGTTTGGGGTTATCCTCGGGGTTTATTAATTCGCTGGAGGTATTCGTCGTCACGGATCGTCTTCTACTCTCCAAAGAAGCCATTCAATGGTTTACGGCTTTAGACGGATTGGGGATGCTGCTGGGCGGCATTTTGGCTTCCATTTACCTCGATCGCCTGAATGGTCGCTGGGTTATTACAGGTGGATTAATCTTCTTCGCTCTCTCCGTCGCCGTAGAAGTTCTCTCTGTATGGGTATACGTAACCGCAGCGATGCGCTTTTTCACTGGAATTGGAATGGCATTTTTACAGATCGTGATCAGTACGTTCATGATCAAGCTCGTTGATGAAGCGTATATTGGACGGGTGAATGGAACGATTTCACCGCTCATGATCGGTCTCATGATGGTCGGTTCCTTTGTTGCAGGTCCGCTCATGCAGATGACTTCGTTGATCACGGTATTTTTGATCGCATCCGTCATCCTTCTGCTCACAGCATGGGGATGTACTCGAATCAAATGGGACTCGGCAGAAGTTACGCAAGATGGAGCTAACCATCTCCTCGAACAAAAGCAAGCACAAACACTATCGTAGGGTACGCAATCAAACAAAAAAGCTGTCCATCAAGTGGACAGCTTTGTCTAGCAATATGCTACGTTTTCACAATAAGGAGCGGTGTTTTCGTACGATGGATGGTTTTGAATGTGACACTGCCAAGCAGCGTACCTGCTACTGCACCTTGGCCATGATGACCCAACACAACCAGTCCCGCGTCGATTTCCTCAGCCGTCTGGCGGATCACAGTAGCTGGATCACCAATTACGACCTTGCTTTCATAAGGAAGCGATGCGGCTTCTAGCATCTCCTCGCATGGTTTTAACGTTTCACGTCCCCAACCTTCGAGTGTGTTCATGTTATCCCAACCCACTCCATATACACCTGCGTACGTGACTGGCGGTAAGACAACGGAGAGGAGCGTAAACGATACATCTGGAAGGTGCTGACCCATCTCGATGGCTTTTTTCGCTGCTTCCATCGAATGGTCGGAGCCATCTACTGCAATGAGTACTTTATTCCAAGGGAAGCGACTCTCATCTGTCTCCTCCGCAATGAGGAAGACCGGAACTTTGGCGTCGTGGAGTGTCGGATAGCTGACGCTCTGCAACAGGAAGCCTGTTATGCGGCCGTAACCATGTGTTCCCATTACGATGGCTGCATAGTCCTTCGCAGCGTGCTTCGCAATGACTTCATGTGGCTCTCCGAATTCAATCTCCAGCTCATACGTAATACCGGCTTCTTCGACGATCGACAGGAATTTTTTCAGATCATCTCTTGCTTCATCCAGCTGATAATCTTCAACGACATCTCGTCCCAACCTTCTGACAACATTGCGTGAAGGGAACGGAGGGATGGCATGAAGCAATGTGATATCATGCTTATTTTTGGCGTATGCCAGCGCGAAGCGGACCGCCTGAATGGACTGCGCAGAGAAATCAACAGGGACTAGAATACGGGACATAATGACACGTCCTTCCTCTTTTTCATCTGGCAAATGAGGTGTTTCACTATGTATTCATCTGCCTTGCGTCCATTGTAGCCCTGTGAGTACTTACGTGTATGTAGGGGTTTTCCCTGATCTTGGTAGGGATATTCCCTGATAGGGAGGCCTATTCTTGCAATCCCCTATTCCATTACAGCTGTGATGAAAATAGTAGGCTTCTCACTCAAATCAATGTCCGTAATCTCATGATCGTCCACCATTCGTCGATTCGCCTGCTGGTCTCTTCGAATGACCCGAACTACTGGGCGCGAGGGCAAACCTCTATTTTGGTCAATGATCACACCGATCTCTCCTGTCGAGAGCTTCAGCGAGGTTCCTGTCGGGTACATGGCAATGGAACGCAAGAAATGAATGACCATTTTATGATCAAAGCGTTTCTCCGCCAGCCCCATGACTTTTTCGCAAGCCTCATAAGCGGGCAACGTCTCCTCTTCTTCTGAAAAAGGAGAGATGAGATTATCGTAGTAATTGCAAATCGCGACAATCTTGGCGAACTCATGAATCTCGTCGCCAGTCAAACCCCGTGGCATTCCACTACCGTCCACCCATTCATGATGCTGCAAAGGAATGTGTGCGGAGACGATGCTCATCTCATGTTTTTTGCGCAGCAAATCAAACCCGAGCCACGTATGATGATTGGTTTTGCTGTTCTTTTTGTAGGCTGGCGCGTCCTTGTCTACGGACAGCTTGCCAATGTCATGCAAAAGCGCCCCAATGGCGAGCTCCTTCAATTGAGCCGTATTGTAGCCCAATCCCACCCCCATTACCGTCGCCATCATGCAGACGTTTAAGGAGTGAATGTACAAAGCGTTGTCATTCGTGCGAATTTCTCCCAGATTCAAGAGCACACGCCGATTTTTCAATGTTTCGTCGATAATACTTCCCACTGATTTTTGAATCCCTCGGACATCAAAGCTTTTGCCGGACTGCACGCACGATATCGTCTGCGACAAATTGCGGATGGCATCTTTACGAGTAGTCTCTGTGATGACCTCCTGCTCTTTTACTTCATCCAGCAATGGGTCTTTAATGCTTAACATGGTGACGCCAAACCGGCGCAATTTATTAATCATTCCGACAGTCAGCTGGACACCTGCATGCAAGAGCGTCAAGCCTTCGCTTGTATAAATACTTCGAGCCAAAACATCTCCCGGCTCTACTAGGTCTACATTCACATATTTCATGGGGCCTTCCTCCTGATTCATCCTCCCCTGATGCTTCTTCCCTATCTTTGCGTTGGAAAAACCTGTTTCGCATGATTTTCGCTGAAAAAAGCACCCGTGCAACCGGATGCCGTATGACCGATTACCTGCTCATGCTCCTACCAAGCCATGCACATAGAACTGAAAATTGGGTGCGTGCATCATGATATCCTTGTAAATAGTAGTGATGCAGCTTTTCCTCTCTCCGTTCAAAGCTGCGTATAAAGGTACCGTCCGGCGGTGCGATGACAAACGCTCTTCCTTCCTTTTGCAACTCTTTGACCTGCTCGATCACCTCATAAAACGTACGAAAATGGCGCATGAATGCCTGACACAGCCGCGTACTTCTCGAGAAAAGACGTTCGACTCGCCAAAAGTCGCGCAACCAATTACTCGACGAACAGGAAGAGGTTAGCACAATAATATGTTTTTGGTTACCATCGAGCATGGACTTCATCACTGGCACCGGATGTACAATGCCTCCGTCCCATAGCTGACGTCCGTCGATCATAACCTTGGGAGAAACAAACGGGAGACTGCAGGAAGCACGAATCACTTGGAAAATATCCTCACAGTCGTCTTTTGTAAAGTAAACGGCTTCTCCTGTCGTGCAATCCGTTGTGACGACGACAAACTGTTCCGTTGCTTCACGAAACCGATCAAAGGCGAACGGCTCCAGCTTGTAGGGCATTTCGTTGAAAATAAAATCCATTCCAAACAGAGAACGCTGCGTGATCAAATTTTTGCAGTGAAAGTTGTTCGCAGTAAATAAAGTTTTAGACTAGAAAATAAAGATGTAGACTGTGTCCTCTTTTGTGAATTTACCTCCTTATTTTTACTATCTATGTTATTTCGTGTTATTTAGTTTGATATGATGGTAAAACACGAAAAACATTTGTTTGTTTAGGAGGAGACTGTAGTGAAAAAATGGATTTTTTCCATGCTACTTTTACTCATGGTTATTACCGCATGCTCAAACAATCACGCTGAACTTCGATGGTTTGATACTGTTGATGAGGCCATTCAGAGCGGTATTGAACTAGAGGGTTTATCAAAAGGTGATGTGCTAGATAAGATTGAAAAAGACGGAGAGACACTCATTGTGTACAAAATCACACTGCCAGACGGGACAGGACTTGCTGTTGCAAGCCTTGCAACAGCTGACGGAAAGTTTGCCTGGTATCGAGCAAATAATCCAGTTGTCGTACTAGATGCCAATAAAGAACCTGTGTCTATTGTTAAGACAACTATTACGACGGAATCGCAGAAATCTTTTATAGTTCATCTTGGAGCAACAAAAGCTCCAAATCAAACAATCATAACAGAAAATGGTGTAGTTTCCCCAACGGTCGATCAAAATTCAGGGCTATTTTACTATTTCGAATGACCAATTGACGGTATGGATAAATATGGTAATTTACTAGCGGTTAGCAACTTATTTTTGTAAGGCAATTGATTTTTAAAGATGAAAACCGTGTCAAATCAACAAATCCAGTCTAAGACATTATTTTTCTTGGACAAAAGTAGCGGGGGTCCCGAATGTATTTTGTATGAAAAATCTTGCCCAATCCACGCTGACTCGCCAGGTATGCTGCTCCATTACACGCGCCTGCCGACACCGCAATGACATACGGGATGTAAAGCTCCGGCTCCATGAAGTAATCCAGGACACCTGAGGTATATATCCCTCTGCTACCCCCTCCCTGCAAGACGAGCCCGACCTTTTCCATACAAATCACCCGTTTTAGAATGTAGTTTCCCCCTAGTATGTCCAAAATAAAAACGACCCTCCTAGTGGGTCGCAACTACTCCTCTTTTTTCATGACACTGTACTGATCGCGGACCATTGCTACGTGTTCCCCTTGCTGTGTCAATTCCAGCTTGTAGAGAATATCGGCAAGCACCGCTGCAAAAATCAAGGTTAACTCCCCTGTATTGACCGGCTCTCGAAAGTAATGTCCGATCATCTCGTATCCTTTTCGCTTGTACGATTCGGTATCTTCCTCGTCAAGTGCTTCACACAGCTCTTCAATCAGTTCACCTAGCGCCAGTCTCGTGCGCTCATATACGTCCGGCTCGTCATGCAACAAAGCATCTGTCTCTTGGCTCGTACCCAATTACCCCTCCTCCTTCCTCTCTTAGAGTGGGGCAGGTGGTGATGCTTTATGCAGATTCTTGTTCGGTTTTCTTGGCAGGTGCAATACTCATTCCTGTCAGAGCCTGAAAAAGTACGCGATCATAATGCTCCTCTGCCCCAATCGCCGGTTTGCTGGCATAACTGCAAATAACAGCGGCCAAGAAGCCCAATGGTATGGAGATAATACCCGGATTAGCCAAGGGGAATATAGGCTCTCTTGCGATGATGCCATTTTGGATGTTCATGACTGTCGGCCCTATCACTACCAAGACGGAGGAACAAATTAAGCCCGTCAGCATACCAAAAATAGCTCCCTGTACGGTAAAACGCCGCCAATACAAGGTCAATAAAAACAGCGGGAGATTGGCCGATGCCGCCACGGCAAATGTCAACCCTACGAGGCTTGCCACATTCATTTTTTGGGCACCCAGCGCAAGCAGGATCGAGACAATCCCTACCGCAACGGAAGAACATTTTGCAATGATGATCTGCTCCTTTTCTGACGCCATCCCCCGTCGTACGAGATGACTGTAAACGTCATGAGCAAAGGCTGAGGAAGCGGAGAGAACCAAGCCTGTCACAACAGCCAAAATGGTCGCAAACGCTACAGCGGCTATGTACGCCTTCAAAAACTCCCCACCCAAGGCATCCGCTAATAATGTTACGGTTAAGTTTCCGCCGAACCCAACACGCTTGAGCTCCTCGTATCCGACGAACGCACTTGCACCAAAGCCGAGAAAAATCGTCATGACGTAAAACGCACCAATAATCCAGGTCGCAGTGTATATAGATTTGCGTGTCGTAATGGCATCACGGACCGTGAACAGCCTCGTGACAATGTGAGGCAGACAGGCAGTCCCCAAGATAAGTGCGAGATGTAAGGAAATCGCCTCCCATGGATCATCTAATTGATTGCCCGGCTGAAGAAAACGCTCTTGAAAAGGCGTAACCGTACTCACGTAATGAAACATCTCAGAAGGACTCCAATGAAAACGAGAAAGGATAATCAAGCTAAGGATAAGTGTACCTGATAGCAATAGTACCGCCTTAATAATTTGGACCCATGATGTCGCAACCATCCCGCCAAACACAACATAAATGGTCATCAAGAAGCCGACAATCATCACAGCAAGTCCATACTCCACCTGAAACAAGTGGTGAATCAATGCGCCTGCTCCCACTAATTGGGCGAGCATATACATGATGGAAATAAATAATGTAGTGGAAGCAATCAGACCTCGTAACAAACGGCTCTCAAACCGTACCGCTATCGCATCAGCGAGTGTGTATTTTCCCAAATTATGCAACGGCTCGGCGATCAAAAATAAAATGATCAAGTACGAAACGAGAAAGCCAATCGCGTAAATAAACCCGTCAAAGCCATACAATGCAATCGTCCCCGCGATCCCTAAAAAGGAAGCGGCACTCATGTAATCTCCGGCGATCGCAATCCCATTTTGCAAGCCGGTTAATCGATTGCCTGCTGCATAAAATTCGTTCGTATTTCCGGTGCGATTAGCAGCGGAATACGTAATGGCCAACGTTCCGATAATAACTCCTACAAAGAAAATGACAGAGGATAGATTCATTCTCCATCCTCTCTTTTCGCCTGCGGAACCAGCTCACTCACGATCCGATCGAACTGGCGTGCCTTCCACATATAGATGGAAGCAAGAAAGAGAGTCATGAGACACTGTGATACCGCAAAAATCCAGGCAAGTGTGATGCTGCCGTAAACAGGCAGATTCATCCACTCAGGTACAAACGTAATAAAAACAGGTAAGGAAAAATAAAAGAGTAGAAAAAACAGGGTAATCGGAATTAAAAAGCGCTTTTTTTTCTGAAGAAGGAGACGGTATTGCGAAGATTTGGTCATCGATTGTTGGAGGCTCATCCATTTACCTCTTTTTATCTGAATTTTCTATTAGAATACCATGTCTCTCCCTTTCTTTGAATGATAAAAGGAGAGAGAATGATCTTCTCCCTCCGATTTGGTCATCAAGCCTGTTCAGCTTCTTGCATCTGCTTGCGAATCCGCTCAGAAAGCTCATCTGAGCCATGAATACGCGCCCATATATTGTTCACATATACTGGCATCGGATTTTTGTCCATTACACTGACGATATAGATCGCGATAAAGCTCAACGGAATGACAAAAATGGACGGAAAGGTGAGGGAGCCCAGCGTAGCGGCAAAGCTACCAGGTGTGAGCACTCCTGTCTCTTTCAGAATGTTCATCAAGATGAAGAAAATCGAACCTCCACCACCAACAATCATGCCCGTAATTGCACCATTTCGTGTAGTGCCTTTCCACCAAATCGACGTGAGTAGCATCGGAACAAATGCCCCTCCTGATACCGCGAATGCCCACGTCACCATCATCGCGATCAAGGAAGGATATGCCTTATCCAGTCCGATCGCCGGAATGCCAAGCCCTACAAACAAGGAGAAAAGTGACATGAAAACAACTGCACCCTTGCCTACCAAAACTTTTTTCCACTCGGGAGCATTCGGATTGATGTAATTTTCATAGATGTCATGGCCCCACGAAGCAGCCGAAGCGATCAGCAAACCGCCTACTGTCGAGAACATCGCTGCAAAAGCACCGGCAGCCACATACCCTAGCCCAAACTCGCCGAACAGTAATTTTCCTAATACCGGCAAGATTTGATCGGATTTCAGAAGTAAACCGTCTACAGTGAGGGCAGCGACACCAGGATCGCTTCCGGACAATTCCGGAATGAATCTTCTTCCCCCTAATCCTACTACGGAGCTCATGATGTAGAAGAAAGCAACGAAGGCCAATACCCACAACGTAGTCAGTCGAGCGACTTTTCCAGATGGATTGGTATAGTAGCGATTCATAATATGCGGTAAACCCATCGTTCCCAACACGAGTGCCAGCACCATCGAGAACTGATTTAACCAGTCGTACCGATGTCCAGGCTCTTGCATCGTCATCGTACGTTCGGGATGAAGCTTATTTGTTTGTGGCAACACAATATTGACAGTCGCCTTCGGATCTCCCTTTTGGACCGTTTCGTCCACTTTGGTAAAGGCTTCAGGACTCATTGTCGCTTTTGCTTTATCATAGACACGCTTCCCTTCCTCCCCTTCCATGAGCTTCGCGACAGTCACTGTGGAAGAATTGGTCAACGGTTTGTTCTGGGAAGCATAATTGCCTACACCATTGAACAAAACCAGTGCGAAAACGAGGAACATCGCCGTAAACAAGACCCAGAACTGAATCATTTGATTCAAGGTCGTACCTTTCATACCACCCAATGCCACATAGAACATCATGACGACAACGGTCGCGACGACACCAGTCTGGTACGGGGTCATTCCCAAAAATCCGTATCCAACGAGGACATCCCATGTGCTTCCGGCACCGACCATCTGTGGCGCTAAATAAAAGATACAGATCAATTGAACCATGATCACACCGATGATCCGCGCACGATGACTTTTACCGAATCGAGCAAATAAAAAGTCTGGTATCGTATACTCACCGAATTTGCGCAGCGGACTGGCCAAAAACAAAACGACCGGAACGAACGCTGCTCCAAATCCTATCGCATACCACATTCCGTCTACACCAGATGCGTATACGGCACCAGCTACCCCAAGAAAAGAGGCTGCAGAAAAGTAATCTCCACAAATCGCAGTCGCATTCGTCATAAAGCCGACTTTTCGTCCTGCTAAATAAAAGTTAGCTGTATTTGAATTGAATTTTCGTGTGTAAATAGAAATCCAGATCGTTACCACAACGAGCAAAAGTACCATCATGATTGCCCACATGTTGATCATGCGCATTTCCCCTTCATCCACGTTTTTACGTTCTTAGTTATTTTTCAGTTCTTCATCTAATCGATTCGCTCGTTTGACGAAGACGAATGCCATCAGCCAATAAATGACATGAAACAAGAGCAAGGTCGTCCAAAAGTTCAAGGTGAGACCGAATAGCAACGGTGTACCGTACCACCATTCTGAAGTACCGCTTAGAAACGGAATGAGGAGAGTAATGAGAAAAAAGTAAAACCCGAACGTGAAGCTGAGTCTGCGCTGGGCACGAAAAGATGATTCAACCTTTTCCAATTCTTCCGCGGTGACAAATTGCGTGGTTAGTGATTTGTCCCCTTGCCCTTTTTGTTTTTTGCGTGCAATCTCAGGTGCCATGCCGGTATTGGACATAATCGCTCCTCCTTTGCGTAGTAAGAAAAATGAAAGCGCTTTAATTATTGTAAGGTTTATTTTGAATATTTGTATTTTTTGTGTCTAACATGTCGTTTCCCTTGCATAAAAAGCAAAAAACCCATCTTTTTTTGTCGATGGGTTACTTTCCTTCCAGTTTTTTCAATAATGACTTGACCGTTGTTCGAGAAACCGGGATTCGTACATTGCTTTCGCCTTTCAGGGACAGGTTGTATGCCCCATTAAACCAAGGCGTAAGCTCGCTTACGTAGTGGAGATTGACCAGATAGCTTTTGTGCGTCCGAAAAAAATCATGCGATTGAAGCTTCCCTGCCAGTTCTGTCAGTGTCATCCGAGTCGTATATGAATGCGTTTTGGTCCAAATCTGTACGAGCCGATCCTCGCGAACAGCATATATAATGTCGGCGGGGTCAATGACAACGAGGCGATCATTTTCTTCTACCAGCAATTTCGAACGCTTCGTCGTCGCATGCTCTACTTTGTGCGAAAAGAGTCGCTCTCGCACCCGCTGCATCGTCTCCACCAATCTCTGAGGCTCCGTCGGTTTTAACAAGTAATCCACAGCGTTCAGCTTAAAGGCAGTGACTGCGAATTCCTCATGTGCCGTGCAAAAGACGATGAGTGGCTGTTGCTTTCGTGAGGCAAGCATCCTAGCTGCTTGTCCCCCTTCCATCTCTGGCATTTTCATATCGAGAAAGACCACGTCCGGGTTATGCAAATCTACCATTTCTAGCAATTCTCGCCCGTTGGTTGCACAAGGAAGCAATTCAACGTCAACTTCTTGCTGCAACAAGTACGTCAACTCTTCACGTGCTAGTCGTTCATCTTCTGCGATCATGATACGAATTGGCATTAAGCGCTCACCTCTTTTGGAATAGGAATCGCAAATGTAATAACGCTCCCACCTTCTGGTTTATTTGCAAAATGGAGCTTGGCTTCTTGCCCACGAAGGCTTATGAGGCGTTGGTTGACATTATGGACACCGATACCATTTCCTTCGTTTCTCGCCATAGGCTCCCTCCCCAGACTAGGAAGGATCTCTTCCGGAATACCCTTCCCGTTATCTTCAATCCGGAACACAACATGCGTGTCCTGAAGGATGACCTGTAGAATGATTTCTCCACCCGAAGGCATGTCACGCAAGCCATGCTGTATACTGTTCTCCATTAATGGCTGAAGCGTGCCTGGCGGGATCAGTACATCATCCACGCCTGGATCAACGAATGTTCGAACAACAAACTGTTCGGAAAACCTGATCCGAATAATTTCCAAATACGCATGAAGATGATCCAGTTCTTGCCTGACAGTGACAAGAGGATTTGCCGTGAGCTTTAGATTGAAGCGCATAAACACGCCAAGCTGGATGGTCATATGCCTCGCAAGCTGAGGATCAACACGGATCAGTGTCACGATCGAGTTCAACGTATTAAACAAAAAGTGCGGGTGGATCTGTGCTTGCAGCATCCGCAGCTCAGCATCTTTCATCAGACCTTTCATTTGTTCAGCGAGCGCCAGCGTCAATTGGTTGGAAATGAGGTTGCCGAGACCTTTTGCTAATGCTTCCTGGACTTTTCCAATCTGTTGCGGCCTGCGAAAGTAGAGCTTAATCAAGCCAACCACACTTCCGCCTTCCTTGATCGGCACGAGAATAACTGCTTGCAAGGCACATTTTTTATGCTTGCAACCAAGACTTTCTCGCGATAGTCCTGTATCAATGGCACCACTGTAAATAGCTCGCCAATCCAGCTCGCTCTGAAGCTCTTCTCCCGGCAGATGATGGTCAGCTCCCGCTCCTACATGAGCAAGCACACGCTCACGATCTGTGACTGCAACCGCCGCCGCTTTCGCTTCTTTTTGGAGCACGAGTGCAGCTGTCATGGCAGTTTGGGGAGTAAGCCCTCGCTTTAGGTGTGGCAAAATACGTTCTGCTATCGTAAAAGAGCGCTCTGCCTCTATGGCTGCTGATCTTTCAGCCTCCTGCAAAGCAACACGAATCATCGTCGTAAAAATAGCGATCGAAATACTGCTTGTCAGCACCATAGGAATCCCAATCACATTCACCATTGTCCGTGCCAAGTCTGGAGTACTCGACATAATCAATAAGAGGGACATCTGGATCACGGGAGCGAACATGCCAATAAAAATCGCTTTGGAAGGTGAAATGACTCGTTCTTGCGAGAAAAAACGCGCTACATAGCCTGCCAATAATCCTGTAATCGGTATCGACAGTCCCATTGGCGCAGCTGCAAAACCGTCCATTTCGTAAATGTGAAAGCCCGCAATGACTCCGGCTCCCAGGCCAACCATCGGTCCTCCAAGCAATCCGCCAATCACTACCCCTACCTGTGTAGAATTGGCGATGATTTCTTCATCAGACAGACGAAAAATCCAAAAAGCCGGGCTGTAGCCCTCTTCCGAAACGACCACACCTGCGTAAGTACCTGCAACCCCAAACAAGCCAAACATGACAGAAAATGCGATTGACGTCCCCCAGTGTAATTCACGGTCTAACAGCTGGCGAAATAACGGAATACGAGTCAAAATAAATGCCAGCGTCAAGAGAATGCCCATTCTCTCAAAGAGCAATAACGTGAGATTGTCCACCGCAGCCTCCTTTAGTTTAAATCTTCTATAAATTCCGCACATTATCCTCATTTCCCTGCTGGACAGACAACCTCGCTAGGCTGATTGCATACGCTGTGTGTGCAATGCACGAGGAGAAGGGTGATCAGACAATGTGTGGAATCGTAGGTTGGATTGATTGGGAAAAGGACTTATCGAATGAACGATATGTGCTGCAAAAAATGACCGGCTGCCTCAAGGATCGAGGCCCTGATGCAGAAGGATTTTGGCTGACTCCGCGCGCTGCCCTTGGTCATCGTCGCCTTGTTGTGGTAGACCCCGCCGGGGGGCAGCAGCCCATGACGGCTCTTAAAAACAAGCATGCTTGCACCATGATTTACAATGGTGAATTGTATAATACCGAGGATTTGCGAGCAGATTTGTTAGCATGCGGACATACTTTCCAATCTCACTCTGATACTGAGGTGCTTTTGCACACGTATTTGGAGTGGGGCCCAGATTGTCTGACAAAGCTGAACGGTATCTTTGCTTTTGCGATCTGGGACGAACGCGAACAACGCCTGTTTGTCGGCCGCGACCGTATGGGGGTTAAGCCGCTGTTTTACGCCCAAAGAGGCAGCTCCTTTCTACTCGCCTCCGAACTAAAAGCGTTGCTCGCTCACCCCGAAGTGAAGCCAGAGCTGTCTCGCGAGGGCTTGGCGGAGGTTTTCGGTATCAGTCCCGCTCGTACGCCTGGTCACGGTGTTTTTCACAATGTACACGAGGTTCGACCCGGCTCCTATCTATTGGTGACTCGGGATGGAGTCAAGCAAAAACGCTACTGGCAGCTCGAAAGCCATCCGCATACTGACGATCTTGCGACAACTGCACGACGTGTCAAGGAATTGGTTACGGATTCGATTGAGCGCCAATTAGTTGCAGATGTGCCTGTCTCCACCCTCTTGTCTGGCGGGTTAGACTCGAGCATCATCACAGCCGTCGCGGCGGAACATTTTCAAAATACGGGACGCAGGACACTGCATAGCTACTCGATCGATTACGTCGACAACAGGAAGCATTTCAAGGCGAGTGCCTTTCAACCAAATGAAGATGAGCCCTATGTTCAACTCGTTTCACAGTTTTTGGGTACCCAGCATCACACGATTACATTCGATACCGATGATTTGATTGGTGCCTTACAGGTCGCGACACTCGCACGTGACTTACCAGGTATGGCAGATGTCGATGCGTCCCTTTACCTATTTTGCCGTGAAATTAAGAAAGAGACGACCGTCGTCCTCTCTGGAGAATGCGCAGATGAAGTTTTTGGCGGCTATCCGTGGTTCCACCGTGCAGATCTGCTGAATGCCCGGACATTCCCCTGGTCGAGAGCGACAAAAGAACGTGCATCCTGGTTAACACCAGAGCTTCGTGATTGGGTCAAACCCGAGGAATACGTCGCCATGCGATACGAGGAATCTCTTGATGAGGTGCCACACCTTCCGGGCGAAGATCCACTGGAAGCTCGCCGACGGGAAATGTTTTACTTGAATATCACGTGGTTCATGAACACGCTGTTGGATCGCAAAGACCGCATGAGTATGGCTGCCAGTCTGGAAGCGCGCGTCCCCTTCTGTGATCATCGGATCGTCGAGTACGTATGGAACATCCCCTGGGATATGAAGACACACGGGAATCGAGAAAAAGGAATCTTGCGTAAGGCGATGGAAGGAATCTTGCCAGATGAGGTGCTGTATCGTAAGAAAAGCCCTTATCCGAAAACACACAATCCCGCTTATACAGAGGCCGTTCGCTCTTGGTTGCTGGATATCTTAAACGACCCTACCTCTCCGCTTCTGCAATTAGTTGACGTTCCAACCATCCGCAAAATTGCCGAGTCTGACGCACAGGCTTCGAGCATCCCGTTTTTCGGTCAGCTCATGAGTACCCCCCAATTGTTCGCCTATCTGGGTCAATTAGACTATTGGCTGCGGGAGTATCGTGTATCTATCCGTGCCTAATCAAGACAAAAGCTCCTCGTCCCTTTTGATTAGGGGGATTTGAGGAGCTTTTCGTCACTTTTTGGTTTTTCCCCTATGCTGGGTTCGAGGCATGGATTTTGACTTGGGGTTGAGGGGGATGGTAACAATGGGTTGATATCTCAGATCAAACTGATCGCCTGAGCGTTTCATGATGGTGAATGTTTTGGTTTCTCCAACTCGAATTAATCGGTAGTCCACTCGTGTTTTTTTCCCTCCGCCGCTCAGTATCGCAGCCACAGTCCGATGATCTGGCCGATTTACTTTTATCTGCAGCGATTGCACGGTTGTAGGAAAAGTCGGGATTTCACGATAAGGAACACAGAGCTTGCCTTTCAGCATCCGCAAATTGAGATTCCGAATCATCACTTCCGTCAATTGCTTTCCCCAATACCTGCGGAAAATACGGGAGATTTTTCGTTTGGAGTTGTATTTCTCGGGCAATGGCGTGTAATCGACACCGTTTACGGTATAAACAGGCTTTCCTCTCGGCGAATTCGCGATCTGAGTCCAGACATGCTCTGCTGATGCGATAAACTGCTTGAGCCTCTGCAACTCATCCAAGGATTTCACCTCCTCCATAAACCGTATGGTGGTGGGCTTATGCTAGTACGCCCGATTTCTGCGATACGGACCTAATGGACGAGTTTTCTGAACACACATATAAATTGCAATCATATTATCGAGATGATAGAATATAAAACGCTTTCACTTCTCTTTATGAGAAGTGCGTTTTTTTGCCTTGTAAGTTTAGCATTATTAAATTTTTCGGAGGTTGTAATGAATTTCATCATTCCCATCGTTGGCTTACTCATCGTGATTGGGCTGGCATTGTTAGGGAGCAATGGACGTAAGAAGGTAAAATTTAAGCCAATCATCGTCATGCTCGTCCTGCAATTTTTGCTTGCCTTTCTTCTTTTGCATACCAAGTTTGGGTATATATTCGTTTCAGCCATTTCCAAATCGTTTGAAAAGCTTCTTGCCTTTGCTGCAGAAGGGATTAATTTCGTATTTGGCAATTTGGCAAACGATGGACAGATGTCCTTTTTCCTGGGTGTCCTACTCCCGATCGTTTTCATTTCCGTCCTGATCGGTATTTTGCGCCACTTTAAGATTTTGCCGATTATCATGAAAGCGATTGGGTTTGTTCTGAGCAAAATTAACGGCATGGGTAAGCTGGAGTCGTATAACGCTGTAGCTTCCGCTATTGTCGGACAAAATGAAGTATTCATCACCGTGAAAAAACAGCTTGGTTCTTTGCCGGAGCACCGTCTGTATACACTGTGTGCATCGGCTATGTCCACTGTTTCGATGTCAATTGTCGGTGCGTACATGACCATGATTGAGCCGAAATACGTAGTAACTGCGCTGTTCCTGAATCTGTTTGGCGGCTTCATTATCGCTTCGATCATCAACCCTTACACGGTGACAGAAGAAGACGATTTGCTGGAGATTCAAAGCAATGAGAAGCAGTCCTTTTTTGAAATGCTTGTCGAGTACATCATGGACGGTTTCAAGGTTGCGGTAGTCGTGGGTGCGATGCTGCTCGGTTTTGTTGCCTTGATCGCTGCTGTGAATAGCTTGTTCGGCATGATTTTCGGCTGGACGTTCCAAGAAATGCTCGGCTTCGTCTTCGCTCCTTTTGCCATCCTGATGGGTATTCCTTTTGCGGAAGCGATGACGGCTGGTAGCATCATGGCGACGAAGCTCGTAACGAACGAGTTTGTAGCCATGATCGAATTGGGCAAGGTCGTATCTGAACTGAGCCCACGTACAGTAGGGATTCTCTCTGTATTCCTCGTTTCGTTCGCGAACTTCTCCTCCATCGGAATTATCGCTGGTGCGGTGAAGGGGCTGAACGAGAAGCAATCCAATGTAGTCGCTCGCTTTGGTTTGAAGCTGTTGTTCGGTGCAACACTCGTCAGCCTGTTGTCTGGTGTTGTTGTCAGCTTTGTACTGTAATTGAGATGAAAAAGTGTCCCTGTGCCATGTGCGGTGGGGACACTTTTTTATAGACAATGAACAGCGAGTGCCCTGTTACAGGAGGGCACTCGCTGCTTGTTATCGCATGATCTTTTCTACATCGACACGCCCAGAGAAAAATGTAGCTCCTCCACCCATATCCGCGATTCGGTCAGGTGTGAGAGCATTCACATAATGCTTCGGACCAGTATCGTCTGCCCACAACCCTTGACTCACCACTACTCCAGGAAGAACATTTTCACCTACGGCTACGATGAGCTCGCACTCTCCCCGCTCATTCCATATGCGCACCGTATCCCCATCGCTAATGTCTGACGCACTCGCATCTGTCACATTCATATGCAAACGCGGAATTTTTTCCATTTTCTTATGCTTTTCATTATTCGAGAACGTAGAATTCAAATAATTATGGTTGGGCCCCGGTACAAATAAGTACGGAAAATCTCCATCATTCACTAAAGGCGTGTACGTCGGTAATGGAGGAAGACCTCGATCCGCCATAACTTGTGAGTAAAGCTCAATTTTGCCACTTCGGGTTGGAAGGTGTTCCAAAAAGAAAGGCTCCAAATCTGCTTTGGCATATTGTTTTTCGACCAATGTTTCGAATGTGATTCCTTCCAGATGAGGATTGCCATGCCCTTGCAACGCCTGTCTGATCATCTCCTCATCACTGTCTTGAAATGCGGGTTCGTCGTATCCCATGGCAGCAGCCAACAAACGGAAAACATCCGTGTTGGACTTGCTCTCGCCAAACGGGGCGATAACCGGTTGCTGAAGCTGAATGTAATGATGCCAATACGACGTGTAAAAATCAGTGTTTTCATAAGAAGAAGTCGCAGGCAAAACGATATCGGCATAGAGAGCCGTCTCCGTCAAAAACAAGTCATGCACGACCGTGAACAAATCCTCTCTCGCCAAGCCTTGCCGGACTTTGTTTCCTTCTGGCGCGACAATGGCCGGATTGCTCGTATACACGAAGAGCGACTTCACCGGCGGCTCTGTATCGAGCAACGCTTTTCCAAGTTCATTCATGTTAATGACTCTCGTCTGTTTGTTTTCCAGCAAATCTGGTCGCTGCACGGCAAGCTTGTTGTGCTCCAGGAAGCCTTTATTCCCTTTATTGGCCCCACCACCTTTGACGAGCCACTGCCCTGTAAGGGCCGGAAGACAAGCAATCGTCCTTACACACATGCCTCCATTATCGTGATGCTGAATGCCGTTTCCAAGGCGAATAAAGGAGGGCGAAGTGGTGCCATACATTCTCGCCAATTTGTAAATATCGTCGACAGGAACACCCGTAATCGCAGATACTGTAGCAGGATCGTACGTCCGTACATGCTCCTTCAGTTCTTCATGTCCCACCGTATATTTTTCCATAAAGGCTGAATCAACCAAGTTTTCAGTAAAAAGCACATGCATGATGCCCAAGGCCAAAGCCGTGTCAGTTCCGGGTAAAATCGGGATAAACCAATCAGCCCATCGACCTGTCTGATTTTTATGGACATCAATCACGATGATCTTCGCCCCGTTTTTTCGAGCCTGTTCCGCAAACACCACTTGATGCATGTTCGTACTAACGGTATTGATCCCCCACATGATGAACAGCTTGGAATGTATCGTGTCTTCCGGATCTGTTCCGAAGGCCCCACCCATCGTGTAGCTGTACCCTACTGCCCCTGCACTGTTGCATATCGTACGGTCAAGTTGACTGGCCCCCATACGATGGAAAAAACGGCGATCCATACCTTCGACATTGATCCGACCCATGTTACCGTAAAAGCTGTAAGGCAATATGCTCTCTGGGCCTTCTGCATCGATCAAGGTACGCCAGCGTTCGGTTATGGTAGTGATGGCTTCCTCCCAACTGATTCGGACAAACTCCCCGCTCCCTTTTTTGCCAATGCGCTTCAGTGGATGCGTGAGTCGCTTGGGATCGTAAATGCGCTCTGTCATGTTGCGGACTTTGTTGCAAATATTTCCCTTCGTCACCGGATGGTTCGGGTCCCCTTCAATTTTGACGATCTTTCCCTCTTTTTTATGAAGGAGCAATCCGCACTGATCCGGGCAATCGAGAGAGCAAACTGCTGGAAAAATACCATTTTCCTGGGTGGTATAAGTCATGGAGGTTCCCTCTTTCTGATAACAGTAACTACTTTTATACGCTATTATAAATGCAAAGCTAATGATTTTTATATACGAATCGTCTCATTACTGTTTCTAATGGTCCGTTCAGATGATGTTTTTCAAAAATCGTGGCCAATAGGAGAGAAAGACTCCAAATACCCACGGCAATCAAAGCTGCGATCCCGTTACTTATCTGCCCTCCTAAATCAAGTGCTACTGGTGACAATAATAAAACCAGCATCGTCTCATTCCATACATAGAATGTTAAGGAACGCTTTCCTAAAGCCATAAACGAACGGAGAAAAGGCCCTTCTTTTTTTAACGTTGTCCCAATGATTCCAAAAAACCCCGCATAGGCTAATCCGCCAGCAATTCCGGTTAGAATGTGGTATCCGTATACGAAACCAAAAAGAAAAAAACTGGGGTTCCAAATGTTCCCGATAAATGTTAAAGGCAATGCTCCTAGTATGGAGACAGCTAAGCCGATCATTGTTATGAAACAAAGAGTTCGTAACTGTTGCTCCGGCTTGATTAATAATTGATATCTGGCCATCCACATGCCGAGCAAAACAGAAGGAAGAATCGGGAACATACTATGAATCAAAATAGGGATAAATGGAAAAGAAATCAAACTAAGCATCATTGTGCTAAGATAGGTGTCTGTAGCCAAAACCTCTGGAGGAAATCCATAAGCGCCCATGGATTCCATCAAAAAGCCCCATAAGATCGGATTCACGATGATGTAGAATAACGTGATAAAAAGAAAGGTTCGAATCAATATCTTGTTTTCACGTGGTAACAGCCAATTGACGAGAAGTCCAGCTACCCCGTAGGCCATCAGAATATCTTGACCGCCAATGATCACCGCTAAAACTGCTCCAAATAAAATCAAATACCAGGAGCGCCTGCGAATCATCTGAATGGCATCTTTTTCTCTGCTTCCTTTTGCGATTCGACTATCAAAGGCCAGCGCCAAACCATAACCGAATAATACAGCAAACATCGGTCTTGCCCTGTTGTCAATAACGAGCATGCCAAATAGATTCACAATTTGATCAAAGAAATTCTGACTTTCCACTCTGTGAACGATCCCGGGTTCCAAAGCGTACAAATACAGCGGTACATGTGCGAGTGCAATAAGTAGCAGCATAGCACCTCTAGCCAGATCCAATGAAACGGCACGTTTTGTTCTCTCTGCCGTTTTCATCTGGAATGAAACAGACATACGATCCTCTCCCTGCTTTTTGACAAAATTTCAAATTGTATCATTTACGAGATATTTTCATTCCGAGAATGTGATACTACAACGTTCCTGTCGACAAATGAAAAGGCGACCCCTTCTCGAATCGAGCAAGAGATCGCCTTTTCAATTATTTTATCGTTTTGCTACGACAATGACATACACGTGGCCTTGATCATTTGTCCACAAATCCACTTTGTCCTTGGAGGACAGATCGCTTTCTTTCAAGTCATTCCCGTTGTAGTATTTGATTTTCGCGTCTTCCGTCATCTTCAAGCTAGTCGATACATCATTGAAGAATACGTATTTATCTTTATTCACGCGGGATTCAATTCCGACGAATTTCACATTTTCCTTCGCTACTTTGCCAACGGTGGAAGCTGCAGTCACTTCGCCGTCGCGATCGAGGGTCAATGTTACGTACTCAAATTGATCCACATCCTCAATAGCATCCTCATCATTTACCTCGTACGTCTTGCCGTTAACTTCTACTTTCGCGGAAGTTACCTTGCCATCATCCTTGCGAACCTCAACGGAGTCAACTACGCCGCTTACCTTCTTCGGCGCACCAGAAATGGCTTTTACTTTGCCAGCGTTGTTGAGTGTCAGTGTGTACTCTTTGTCGTTGGATGCAGCATCACTATCAATGCTGACGCCGGACAAGAGCTCATACACCTTCCCGTTCACGGTAATTTTCGAACCAGACTTTTTCGTCACGTATCCTTTTACCGTTTGCTTTTCCAAAGTCAGCTCCACAATGTCATTCGTGCCGACGTTGTATTTCCATGTAAGGATACGGTGGTCATTGAATTGATCGGTTTTAATCGTCGTTGGTGATACGGAATCGCCATCGACAGTCAGCTTCGCATTGGTCAAGATGTCGTAGGTTTTCCCGTCGATTTTCACAGTTGCCAGCTTTCCTGATGCATACGCGGTTGTGTCAGAGACCAGCTTGTTTGTAGCTGCCCCCACACCCTGCTCTACTTTCACCAGATTTCCATTCTTGTCAAACGTAAGAACTGCAATTTGGCCGCTCGTCAACTCATCCAGTTCATCTACTTCGTCTTCGTCTACGAACAACTCTGTATCTTCATGCACCTCGTAATTGACGCTGCCAACGCGAATCCGGTTTTTGTCTGTATCAACGGTGATTGTATCTGTGTAGCTCAGCTTCGTGTAAACAAGCTCAGATACTTTGCCGTCCACGTTGAGTGTCAGCTCGACTAAGTCATCTTTTTCGATGTCAGAGAACGAAGCACTTGTTTCCTTCGCTTCCGGATGCTCCTTACCTTTGATGGATGCTTTGGAATCCAGAGCATACGTCGTTCCGTCCACTTTTAGCTCTCTCTTCGAGTTGGAACCGCTCACGGAAGACACTTTTTCCACAATTCCTTTTGTTGTGTTGTCGCTAATCGTGATGGATTTGATCTTGCCATCGTCACCCACGACTGCCACAAACTTTTGACCGATGTGAGAACGGCTTACATTCACGCCATCTTCTACTTCCAATACGACTTCTTTTCCGTTAACGATTGCCTTGAATTTCTTCTCATCGCCTACAGCCGTTGTAAAATTAAGGCCAGTCTTCACGATACCTTCAACGATTTCGGAGTCAGAAGTAACGACTGTAAGGAACGCAACCCGGCCGTTTTTCGCGATGTATTCAACCTGCGCTCCTACGACCAGATTGCCGTATACTTGCGCGGAACCTGCAATTTCAATTTCCTCTTTTTGTCCGACCAGCTTCAGCTTTTTCTCGGACTTGTCATAAGAAGCTACTGTTCCTTTTACGACTGGCAGCTTTTGAATGGTTCCTTTGGCATTGCCATTTCTATCGTAGTATGCACCGTTTGCGTAAACAGGCGTTTCCATGAAGCGATCCGTATATTTCGCAACGATATCGCGTGGAGCCGCAGCAGTTGGTGCTTCTTTTGCATCGTAAATCCCTGCTTTATCTGCTTCCAGCAAGTATGGGATGTACCACTCGTTAGACGCGGATGGACGAACATCAATCTTCAAGCCTTGAACGTAAACCGTCAGCGCTTCTGCGATTTTTACGTTGTTGTTCGGTTTGAAGGTACCATCCGGATAACCTTTGATGATGCCTTGTGATACCGCGAGATTAATATATCCGGTTGCCCAGTGATCTGCTGGCAGGTCTTTAAATACAGTCTTTCCTTGCAAGAGCTTCGCCTGTGCATCTGTGTAACCGAGTGCCAATACGGCGACTTTCGCGAATTCTGCTCTCGTCACATCTTTATACGGTCTGAAAGTGCCATCAGTGTAACCTTTCAGAACACCCGCATAGTTCAGTTTCAAAATCGCGTCTTTATTCGCATTTCCTCCGATATCGGAGAATGGCAGTGCCGTCGCAGCCATCCCTGTACCCGGCAATGCTAGCGATCCAGCCAGAACAGCTGTCGCCAATAATTTTTTCAGATCCTTGTTTGCTCGATTCTTTGCTTTTTCCAAAATAAACGCCTCCATCATAGTAACAGTTTTATCAGTTCATTCTCTCCTGCAACTACTCCCATTTGAAGAAATGATGGAATAGCCCGCAGTAGAACTGTTTTCTTCGGCCGAATGCTCTTTTTAGACGACAGGAGTTTCAAAAAAGTTTCAAAGCTTGTTTACGGTAAATGATTCCATCATCCATTGAGCCTTGATTTGTAGAGGGTTCACTATGTCTCGCAGAACGCAAAAAAACCACCTGAAATCTCAGGTGGTTTTGCGTTTCATTCCAGCAGGAAATGCTATAAGCCAGGTTCTGTCTCTCCCGTGCTTCAAGCGGGACAATCCCTCGCACCAAGAGCGGTAGCCATCTATCTATGGCATCCGAAGATACCATCCGTCCTTTCCGTTTGATTCCTTCAGGACGGTTCCCCTACCTAATTTGGGTTTCTCGCTCGCAGGGTTTACCGCGTTCCATCTTTTCTGTCGCCAGAAAAGCTACGTTTCTGTGGCACTTTCAGCGTACTCGGGCCTCAGAGAGAGCCCTTTCCACGCCGTCAGCAAGACTCACGCCTCACTGCCCTGGCTTGCACCAGGTACGAACACTCCAGACATCTCAGCCTGGGCGAGCCTGGACTTTCCTCTACCGCCAATCGCCGAAACGATTGCGGCAGCGACTACCCACATTTCCTGCACATCAGAATCAGTAACATTTACTCTACCATATGCCTTGTACATGGTCAACAAGCAGGATTTGGAAGGTCCATTTGTAGTACAATAGATAGGCGACAAGGAGGTATGACCGTGATAACCATTACCCCAACCGCGGCAACACGTCTTGCACAGATGATCGCGGAAGAAATGGATGCAGATCAACTCGGAATCAGACTCGTCCCGACTACGACGGGATGTGGCAGCTATACATATAGCATCGCCATTACGGAAGCGGAAAAACAAGATCTGGACGAAGAAATAAGTGGAATTCGCTTCTTTTATCAAACGCATGAGGTAGACAAGCTTGCCGGGACGGTTATTGACTGCGATCCTGCTACAGGTCGATTTTCTATTTTCCACCCGCGCCCGATGCAATCAGATTGCTCGCTTACTCATTGATCAGGAGGTTATTATGCTACTACTTTCATTTGAAAACATCAAACCGAAGATTCACCCAACCGTCTTCCTTGCAAAAGGCTCGGTCGTTTCTGGTGATGTCGAAATCGGCGAGGATTCTTCTATTTGGTACAATACAGTGATTCGCGGGGACATCGCACCGACCGTTATCGGAAAACGCGTCAGCGTGCAAGACAACAGCACCCTGCACCAAAGCCCTAACAATCCGTTAATCCTCGAAGACGAGGTGACTGTCGGACATAACGCTGTATTACATAGCTGCGTAGTGCGTCGCGGCGCATTGATCGGAATGGGAGCCATTGTATTGGATCGAGCGGAAATCGGTGAAGAAGCGATGGTTGCTGCAGGAGCACTCGTTCCACCAGGCATGAAGGTGCCACCTCGCTCCCTTGTTGTCGGCAACCCAGCAAAAGTCAAACGAGAGCTGAACGAGGCGGACTTGAAAGAATTCGTACGCATCCGCCAATCGTATGTCGATAAAGGAAAAATGTATCGCCAGCTCGAAGAAAATCCGATTGCGAGAGAATAGCCATCGGGAGCTGATTTGAAGCGGTTATTTCGATAATGGAAAGGCAGTGGAAGCCACGGACGTAAGAATACAGTCCTGGATCACCACTGCCTTTATTTAGCTATTGCCCCGCGTTATTAAATCGAAAAATTAACTTATCTCCATCAAAAGTCATTCCGAACTCTTCCTCGTAGCTCCCCTTCGTATAGTTGGATACCGTTTTCCGCCAAAATTTTTGTGCTACAATATTTCGTTCTGATGGATTCGTAAAAAGCTCCCAATTTCCTGTGAATTTTTCAAAAACTTGAATCGCCGCAAATTCTGCAACACCTAATCCTCTGAAAGGCTGCATCAGAAAAAAATCATTGACGAAATAGTCCGTTCCTTTTGCGCAATGAGGAGGTGTGGCAATGAGTGCAAATCCAGCAGGAATATCATCCACCCGGATTAAGAAGGGATAGAGACAATTGGATTTTTCCCACCAAATTTTTTGTACTTCATATTGATCATGAAGAGTTCGATATTCGTTACTTTCTTCAAAAATTCCATGCATGTTAGGGATATGTCCAGGAATTAATCCGTGATGTCCCGATAAATCGTGTAAATAGAGGGGATACATATTTTTAATGATATATGCTTCATCTTGCTCCGTTAATTTTATCTGGATATTCATGCTTCCAGTCATGGTCATCCCCCCAGAATCTGCATCATGTCCTTTTCTCTACTTTCGAATCTCCAAATAATGCGTAGCCCCCACTAAAAATCGAAACCTTGTCGGTTCTAGACTAGCTGCATGCCCAAGCCGATGAACTTCTTCCATGAGCTGCGGAAGCTTCGGATACAGAAACAAAAAATGGCTACCTACCACCAGCGAAAATTGATTATCTGCAAAGGGTAGATCGGGCAATAATCCTGGGACGTACTTTATTTTGGATGGTTCATCTGCCATAAAAGCGTGAATGAATTGTACCAATGATGTTTCTCTGATTTTCCGGTGCTTCTCCAGTGAACCGTAATAGCTCCAATCCAAGGTGTGAGCAATCCCCGCAAGCTTTTGAGTCGACTCCTCGATCTCCTGCTTGCCCTTCTGATCAATTGCTTCAGGAGACATTTGGTAAAGCGGATCGACAGCGATTGCCTCCCGCCCTTGCTGGCAAAGCACCGCAGTAAACGACGATGCGCCTGCCCCTACGTCCAATATCGATCCCTTCGACAGCACTTCCTCGGTCAATGAAAACATATCGACATACTCTTGATACGACCGGCATGTCATCGCTACTCCTACTTGCTCGTACACCCCTTCTGCCTGTTCCTTTCTCATCTCGACTCAGCTCTCCTCCGCTCATATTCCTCCATCTGTATGACAATCGACAGAGTTGACCAAATATTACCAGAAGATAGTCAGCGATTCAATCGGGTTCCCTCTTTATGCATGGAAAACATAAAGCGGCGTATCCATAGTGGAAACACCGCTTTTACTCTCAGGAAGCATTTTGCAACCGATCAACCTCTCGCATATGTTCAAACAGCATATAAGAGCGAATTGCCGTCTCCAGATGGATGCGATCCGGTTCTTTCGTCGTGCAATATTTTTGAAAGAACCCCGACAGCCTGTAAAGAAAACCGAAATATTTACGAACGTAACGATCTCCCAACATTCCAACGAGAAGTCCGACAACTCCGCAAGCAACACTCCACTCCAAGGGTACAAAAAATACCGTCAAGATAAACCCGGTAAAAAACCACATCACCAAATTAGTGGAGCAGCCGTCATTGACGATATCCGCCTTACCAATCTCCTTCAAAACCGCCAGCGACTTCTTGCCCCCATAGCTGAACACCTTGTGCTCCGCTCCATGAAACTTTTTCATCATTTTCGGAAAAACGAAGTGAAAACCTGCCACATAAACAGCCACCCACATCGGATCGATGATGGCCCAGTCAGGCTTCACCAATGCAGCTACTACGTAACACGCAAGCAGGAGGTGAAACAGCTGATAGTACCAGGGAAAGGAGAAAAAAATGCGGTACCAGAGTTTCCCTATCGTTTTTAACGTGATTTTTTCCGCCCACATATGAATCACGCCGTCTTTCACTTCCGCGCAAGCCAGCACGTTGCGATCATGAAAAAGCACACCGCGTCCAAAAGACATCCCCATAATCATCTCGTTAGCTATTCTCCTTCCGCCCTAATGTCGTTATAATAGGTTGAGTTGTACGCAGAATGAAGGAGGTTTCCACAATTGATCCGCATGGTTCCAACTACACCATTAACACCTTTACACGATCCATGGGAGCCGTTGTTCAATGCGACACCCCCCGCCTATAAACTTACCAGCGTCGAGTTTACTGTAACGAATCTGTGCAATCTCCGCTGTGAGCATTGCGCGGTTGGTGATACATTGCGATACAAAGACGATCCCGCTCTACCTGTCGATCTGATACTTCGTCGCCTGGATGAAGCAAAAGATCTGCTTACTATCAGTATAACAGGCGGAGAACCGATGTACAGCGAGCGCACCGTGAAAACTGTGATCGGGCCCATTTTACAATATGCAGCAGAACGAGGACTGCGGACACAAATCAACTCCAACATGTCCATGCCATTTTCTCGTTATGAGTTGGTCCTGCCCTACCTCGACGTCATGCATATTTCGTGGAACTGGTCTACCCCCGAAGAATTCCATGATATTGTTTACGCAAAAGCACGGCAGCCGGTTTCAATCAAAAGAGCAGAAGCACAGTTTCATGAAATGATGGAAAACGCACGTAAGCTCGCACAGGAAGGCGTGTTTGTATCGGCTGAAACGATGCTGAATCATCGCACCTGGACAAAGCTCGATACTCTCCACCGTCAGATTCAGGAGATGGGCAGCAAGCGACATGAGGTACACCCGATGTATGCAAGTGATTTTGCCCGCGATCTCGATGTGCTTTCCCTCGATGAGCTTCGCCAGGCTGTTCATCGGATGCTGGATGTACGCAATGAGGATCTCTGGATGCTTTTCGGGACATTGCCATTTTTCGCTTGTAGTCCAGAAGCGGCTGACAGGGAATTGATCAGCAGACTGCGCGCTGCGAAAAATGTGACGACTCGCAATGATCCGGATGGTCGCAATCGTCTTAACATCAACATTTTTACGGGCGATGTAATCGTAACAGATTTCGGAGATGTAGAGCCGTTAGGCAATATTCAAACCGATCAGCTTCAGTCGATGTTTGAAAAATGGCAACGCCACACCCTGAATCAAAAAATCAATTGCTTCTGTCCGGCTGCGGCATGTGCAGGACCTAATCTACTCGTTGCTAATACTTACTATCAGGATACTGATTTCACCCAGCGCAAAGCACTCGTCTAAATGGGCACACTAGGGCGTGAGGTGATCTACCATGAGCAGACGCAAACGCCCCCTCGTTCCTGAGGCGCGAAAAGGACTGGACGCCCTAAAAGCGCAGGTTGCCCACGTTGCTGATCCCGCGCAGGCCAAATTCGAGGTCGCAGAAGAAATTCATGTTCCATTGCAGCCAGGCTACAATGGACAGTTAACCTCTCACGATGCCGGTCGAATCGGAGGACGCTTGGGCGGCAGTATGGTCAGAGAAATGGTTCGGATGGCAATGGAGGGCATGAATAAAAAACCGTGATCCTATTGTTTGGGAACCCCGCTATTTGATGTATGCGAATGGCGGGGTTCTTTGTCGAGCAATCGAATATTGCCGAGTAGGACACTGGCTATCAAACTGATTCCAATCAGAATCAAACCAGTGATAAAGACGCTTTGCAAAGCTTCACTAAACACCAATCCTGCCCGCATCCCCCCATCTACGATGGTTCCAAACACACTAATACCAATCGTCCCGCCCAAGGAACGAAATAATTGCGATGTCGACATGGCAACACCCCGATCTTCCGGTTTTACAGCGCTGTGTGCTGCGGTACCGAGTGCCGGATAGATTGCCCCCATGCCCAGACCTGTGACAATCATGTAGATGATGAGTTGTGTATTGGTTGTTCCTGCATCAATCGTGCTCAAAAGAAAAAAGCCTGTCGCCATGATGAGTAAGCTGGGAATCAGAATCGCCCGAAATGAAACTTTTGCCATCCAGCTTCCCCCAACCGTTGAAGCAATCGCTGCGGACAGCATGAGTGGCACTAAAAGGAATCCAGTCTCTGAGGGGCTCGCACCGCGTACTCCTTGGACGAACAGTGGGATATATGCGATTGCACCGAACAAAGCGGCACTCACAAGGAATCCTACGAGATTGCCATATCCAATGGCCGGAATGCGAAATAGGGAGAGCGGAAGCAGGGGCTCCTTTGCTTTGGTTTCAATCCAGATGAAAAAGCCGAGAAGTAAGATACCCGCTCCCCCTAACCCGATCTTGTATTCCATCCCCACCATGACAAGGGACAGCAGGATGAGAATGATGGCTACACTTAAGCTAGACGCCCCATACCAATCAATCACAGGCTTCTTATCGTAGTGCCGCTGATTCCTAAAGGCCAGAGCCAAGATCAAAAAGGCAGCGATCCCGATAGGAAGGTTAATAAAGAAGATCCATCCCCACGGCAGATGCTCCACGAGAATTCCTCCCAACGAGGGACCGAGTATACTCGTCAAGGCAAAGACGGCTCCGAAAAGGCCTTGAAATTTGCCCCGCTTTTCGGGTGGATACACTTCACCCACAATGATGAACGCAACCGGCATTAATGCCCCAGCGCCCAACCCTTGTACTCCTCTCGCTACAATAAGACCCGTCATGGAATCAGCCATGCCGCACAAGAGAGATCCCATGAGAAACAGAAACAAGCCAATCAAATACATTTTTTTCGGTCCAAACAAGTCTGCCATTTTTCCATAGATGGGCATGCTCGTGGTCGATGTGAGCATATAAATGGCGAACACCCAGCTATAAAGAGTTAGACCTCCCAGCTCTTTCGTAATTGTTGGCATGGCTGTTGATACAATCGTCTGATCCAACGCTGACAAGACTAGCCCCATCAGCACTCCACCCGTAACTAATCCTACGCGGCGCCTTTCCTTTTCCATCTCCATCACTCCCTTTTTTGAAGTCAGTTGATAACAGCTCCAAAAATATAAGGGAATTTCCGAAAAAAGAGTAGACTTTTTCTTTATGATGAGTTATTCTGATGATAGAGTCTGCCCCTAAGAAATTGAACGAATGATAAATAAAAACCGCCTCCGTTACGGAAGCGGTTTTGTTGTTTTATCGCTTTTCTTGCCATTCATCTGAGCTTGTCGAGCTTTTTGGCACTTGATTTCCGGGGTCCAAGCATGGTCTTTCCAATGTCGCCCACTTTGTTGACGGACTCAAAAACTTGATCGATTACATCAACCAGTTCCCGAATCTGTACCACTTTTCCATAGACGCCCATGAAATGGTGCCGGACGTTTTTTCCATTTAACCCTAGCATGGCCGCACCTCCTCTTAATCCTCTTGTATCACCTTATGCAGAATAGGGCGATGAGGAAATGGCGAAGAGTAGGAAAATTATTCTGCCCTCTTTATCCAGCAGCTTAACGCGGACGAGGCGTACCAGGTGGACGCGGGCGAGGAGGTGGTGTTGGTGTAATGGCTCTCTCCACTCGAGTGACACGGTTTTCCAATCGATCTACGCGGTTATCCAGTCTGCGAAAATCTTCTCGCAGTGCATCTACTCGCCTCTCCAGACGATCCAAACGCCGATCGACTTCCGCTCCAGGTGCTGGTGTCGCTGTGGTCGGGATGAACAAGTTTTGACCGACGTAAATGTAGTAGGGGTATGCGATATTATTTACGCGGATCAATTCCTGAACCGGTACGCCAAAACGAGCCGCAATACTGTTCAGTGTATCTCCCGAACGGACTACATAGTTCACGAATCTCACTCCCTTTTTTCAGTGATTATTCGTTATTAACCTATGCCCGCCTTGATACACGCGAACTAAACCAATACCCATTTTGGCAAAGAATAGTCAAACACCTAGTACAACCGCCGTTACAAACTTGCATGTGCGAGGCTCACCGTATCAAGACTTTGAAAATACAGAGGCACCCTCTAGAAACACTTCTTCCACTTGCTTCAATGCCTCGATCTCCTGTAATGGATCTCCTTTTACTACAAGCAAATCAGCGAGATACCCTGGCGCTAACGTACCGATCTTGCTTCCTTGGTCCAGCACTTCCGCGGCATTTTGGGTAGCAGCTTGTATCGCCCGAATTGGCTCCATTCCCAGCTCCACCATCAGCTTGATCTCGTCTGCCACAGGCGTAATCGGATAGCCATCCAAAACGATATCCGTACCCGTAGCGATTTTTACACCTGTGTTCTTTAATCGTGCGAAGTTCTCACGGTATGCCTTTTCCGAATCGACGAAAAAGGCACCCTGCTCGATAAGTCCCTCGCTCAATATGCCTTGATTCGCCTCCTGCTGTTCATTCCAAATCTGCTTGTAATAATCAGCAATCTGGAAGAATGTAATCATGGTCGGTACCCATACCAGTCCTTTGTCCTTCATCTGCTCTGCCTGTTCGACTGTCATAAAAGTCGCGTGTTCAATCGTATCAAATCCTGCATCAATTGCCATCTGGATCGCCGGCTGGAGTGAGGCATGCACACAGCACTTCCGTCCCAAGCGATGTGACTCGTCTACTGCCGCATCCAGCTCCTCCTGCGTGAACTCAGGTGTCGGAGTACGATGACTCGTCATGAGCTTGATCCAGTCAGCTCCAGCTCTCACCTGTTCACGGACGGCTGTACGAACTTCCCACGGGCCATTCGCCTCTCGCAAGGCACCCTTTAATTGCCAGCCGTGCCCACCTGTCATAATAATCCCTTGGTTCACTTGAAACAGTCGTGGTGAAACTATGAACTTTTTCTTGGCTGCCAGCTTGAGTGTGTTGCACAGCCCATCCGGTGCTGCGACATCCCGGATCGTCGTTACCCCCATAGAAAGTGCCTCTTTCAAATTCGCTGTCGCAAGCAAAGCCACCAATCCATCGTTCTCACTATACTCAGCGGAATCTGGCTTACTCCACCAATAACCGATGTGGACGTGTAGATCGATCAAGCCTGGCAAAATGGAACATCCGCTGTAACGCGTTACCTCTCCTTCTGAAAAGGAAGGCATGAGCGCTGCTTCTGTCCCCACTGCCACAATCTTTCCTTGCTCATCAATCCCAACAGCACCCTGCTCGATTACATGCTCTCCATCTCCGATAATGACGCGATCAGCTATCAACCATTTCATTCCTGTTCCCCCTGTCAAAAATGAAATTCCTTCTGTCCGCAATCCTGGTTAGTCTTTCGAGAGTTCATCATCTATCCAACTATTTCCTTCTCATCTCCCTCCTCGTTTGAAAAAAAAAAGCCTCCGGCAGCACGTGAAGTGCGCCAGAGGCTTACCTGTTCCATTTCTATTTAAATACAGGTGCTGCAAACTGAGCCAATTTCTCTGCGGAAGACTTTTCCACATCTGCATGCAAGCTGTTTCCATGGGAATCCATGGTAACGATTGCTGCAAAGCCTTTTACGCGCAGGTGCCACATCGCTTCCGGAATACCGAATTCCATGAAGTCGACACCTTCTACTTTTTCCAAGCATTCTGCATAATACTGGGCCGCTCCACCAATCGCATTCAAGTACACAGCGCCATGCTCGTTCAATGCTTTCAGGGTTTTCGCACCCATTCCGCCTTTTCCGATTACGGCACGGATTCCGAATTTCTTGATGATTTCGCCTTGGTATGGCTCCTCGCGAATGGAGGTAGTCGGGCCAGCTGCTTTTACATGCCACTCGCCTGCTTCGTCCTTCAGCATAACTGGACCGCAATGGTAAATGATCCCCCCATTGAGGTCCACAGGACAGTCATGATCCATCAGATAGCTGTGCAGGGCGTCGCGTCCTGTATGCATTTCGCCATTGATGATGACCACATCGCCCACTCGCAGGCTGCGAATTTGTTCTTCAGAGATTGGCGCTTCCAGAACAACCTCACGGCGCTTTTCGCCCGCATCGTCCGTAGCTGCTACCGGGGACAAGTCCATCGCCACTTCTTCGTCTTTGTAAAGGTAACGGAGGATTTCACCAGTCTCTGGATTCAGGCGAACACCTTGACGACGGAATGCCCAGCAGTTGTACGCAACAGATACGAAAAAGCTTGCTGGCAGGCGATTTTCCACGCCAATTTTACAGCCGAGCAATGTAGCGTTTCCACCAAAGCCCATCGTTCCGATTCCGAGTTGGTTCGCGGTTTCCATGATGTAGTCTTCCAAAGCAGCCAAGTCAGCGATTGGATTGACATCATCTACTTTACGGAACAATTGATGCTTCGCCAGTGCATAACCGGATGTGCGATCGCCACCGATTCCTACACCGATGAAGCCGGCACTACAGCCTTGTCCTTGCGCTTGGTATACGGCATGCAAAATGCACTTGCGAATACCATCCAGGTTGCGGCCTACTTTGCCCAGGCCTTCGAGCTCACAGGGCAGGGAGTATTGGATGTTCTTGTTCTCACAGCCGCCACCCTTGAGGATCAGCTTGATCTCGATTTCATCCTCTTCCCATTGCTCGAAGTGAATAACAGGAGTACCTGGTCCGAGGTTGTCCCCTGTGTTTGTACCCGTCAAGGAATCTACGGAGTTGGAACGCAGCTTACCTGTTTTGGTTGCTTCTGCAATCATTTCTTTGATTGCTTCTTTAATGATGAGTTGGTTGACTCCAACCGGGGTTTTTACCTCGAATGTTGGCATTCCGGTATCTTGACAGATCGGAGAAACATTTTCTTCTGCCATAACGACGTTTTGCGCAATCGTAGACAAGGACAGCGCTGCGCGTGTGCCCAGATCTTCTTTTACCTTCGCTGCATTAACGGCACGACGCACGTCTGGTGGTAGATTCGTAGAAGTATCCGTAATCAGTTCCAGAATGCTTTGCTTCAAGTTTTCCATCTATGACGCCCCTTTTGACGTAGTGGTGTAAATGGTAGCATAAACCGCCTACTATTATAGCACACGCTCCTCCACCTGTCCGTAGATTGCTGTCCAAAGAGTGTGTGAAACATTCAGCGAAAGTGCGTCGTCTTATTACCGACAGCAAAATATGGCAAGAAGCAGATCGAGGGGGATCAAAATGAAAAGAACATTAGCCGGGCTACTCGCCTCCGTAATGGTGGTGACCACTATACCCTTCCTGTTCACGACGGGTACAGTAACGGAGCCAACCGTTCAAGCCGCATCCACAGAAGATTTACCCGTAGTCGGTTCCTATGCGCAGCTAAAAAAGCTCATCCAATCAAATCAGGACAGCTACCCATACGCGACCATGGAAACGACTACAGCAATGCCTGTATCCGCACCTAGCACCGCCAATAAAATGGCTGACACTTCCGGTGGTGCAGTACGCGGCGATTTTTCCACGACAAACACACAGGTGCAGGGAGTCGATGAAGCAGATATCGTAAAGTCAGACGGCACTTATCTTTATCAATCCACACAAAATGAAGTCCGCATCATCAAAGCGTACCCGGCAACCTCAATGAAGGTCGCAAGCCGCATCAGCTATGACAATGGAAAATTCATACCGCATGAAATGTACGTTGACGACAGTAGACTGATCGTCATCGGGCAAGCGAATGAGAGCATCTCTTATCCTCCTGGCACAGCTTCCAAACGAGGCATCCCTCGCTATCATGACAATTCGTTCGTCAAAACAATGATCTACGATATTTCGAACAAACAGCAGCCACGTCTTGTTCGTCAACTGGAACTGGAAGGTTACTACATGTCTTCTCGTAAAATCGGAGCGAGCTTGTACGTGACAGCCAATCAGTACATGGATGCCTATCGCATCTTGGAAGAGAAAACAGAACTACCTGGCCCAACGTATAAAGACAGCTCCCATCATGACGAATATCAAACGATTCCCTACAGTGATATTTGTTACTTCCCGGATCACTTCCGTCCGGAGTATTTGATCGTCGCTGGCGTAAATCTCGATGATTCGAAACAAAAGATGTCACTGAGTACGTATCTCGGTGCTGGGGAGAACATCTATGCATCCTCCAAGAATCTGTATGTAGCAGTCACCCAAAACAATGTCCAGCCGGTAGCCGTTAAGCAAAAAGGAGCGACAACTCCTTTGATTGCACCTCCCATTGAGTCAGATACAACCATCTACCGTTTTGCCATGAACAAGGGAGACATTCGGTATACGGGAAAAGGGTCGGTGCCTGGACGCATTCTGAACCAGTTTTCTATGGATGAAAACGACGGTTATTTCCGAATCGCCACCACGAGCGGGAACATGTGGCGAGACGATGAGCATACGTCGAAGAACAACTTGTATGTATTGGACAACAAGCTCAACGTATACGGCAAGCTAGAAGGCATCGCCCCAGGGGAACGCATTTACTCTGTCCGATTCATGGGAGATCGCGCCTACATGGTCACCTTCAAAAAAGTCGACCCACTGTTCGTTCTCGATCTGAAAAAGCCTTCTGCTCCAAGCGTGCTAGGTGCCCTCAAAATTCCAGGCTACAGCGATTATTTACACCCGTACGATGAAAATCACATCATCGGTTTCGGCAAAGAAGCAGAAGCAGATAAAGACATGGCCTACTACCAAGGCATGAAAATCGCCGTCTTTGACGTCAGCGATGTTACGAAGCCAAAAGAAAAGTTCAAGACCGTCATCGGGGACAGAGGTACGGACTCCGAGCTATTGCACAATCATAAGGCTTTGCTTTTCTCCAAGGATAAAAATCTGCTTGCCTTTCCTGTAACTGTGCACGAACGAACGGCTCAACAAAAAGCCAAAAACGATATGCGAGACTACGGCCACTTTACTTTCCAAGGCGCCTATGTGTATCAGCTCGATCTGAAGAAAGGGTTTCAGCTGACTGACCAAATTACACATCTGTCCAAGGAAGATGTCGCCAAGGCAGGAGAAGGCTGGTACGACAGCACAAGTAACATTAAACGGATTCTCACCATTGGTGACACTCTCTATACCGTTTCGGACGATTACGTCAAAACGAAGCAGCTGTTGACCCCCAAACAAGAGAATATCTTGCCATTGACGAAATAGCGGTAATGCTCTGTCATGCGGACAGGTTCTGTGCTAAGATGGGGTAATAGACGCAGCGTATATAGAGAGGGTGTCACTACGTGGAGTATTTGAGTTTTAATTTGACATCAACGCTGGCAGGAATTGCAGCCGTGCTGTTGGTTATGTTTCTTCGCTTGCACTGGCCCTTCCGCTTTCAGTATATGGCTAATCTTTTTAAGCGCCGCTTGGATATTCGGTTGCGGTGGCTGGAGGCTTCCTATCGGAAGAATCGTGCCCGTGCTGTTGCTATGCTGGATAAATCAACACATGAGATCATGCTTGGCAATTACGAAATGGCCGAAAAATATATCGTTCAAGGAATTAACGTCTGTAAGGAACGACCAACCTTATTCAATCAAGCCATGATTCACTACTTGTTCTACAACCTGGCGATCGTCTACTATTCTTCTGAACGGTACAGTGAATCATTGGAAGTGGCGTTTCGTATTTATCAGCGTGATCAAGGTATGACTGATTCGTTAGCTCTGATTGCCTGCTCTCACGCTCGACTGGGTGAAGTAGAGAGCGCACTGGAGGCTTACCAGTTGATCGCCAGCAAACGCTCGGCAAAAGACTGGAAGCTCTACTGCTTGGCAGAGATCGAAGCTGCCAAAGGAAATTACGAGCGAGCCCTATCCCATCTCAAGCAATTGATGGACAAATCAGCCAGCTTTTTGCACCTGAATCGCGCTGAACTGGAAAAACGCATGGAAGAGTGGAAAAAAGCCTCTACACAAGCAAGCTAAACGATAGACGACCGCACATGGCTTTATGTGTGCGGTTTTTATTTTGAGGTACCCGTAACGCTGCTCTATGAAAAGTCGTATTACTATCAGAAAGTGAGGTCATTTGAAATGAAAAAATTTAATGTTTCCATACTTGCTGTATCAGGACTCTTGCTCAGTCTCGCTGTGGTTGGCTGTACTCCAGGGAATGAATCTGCTGCCTCCTCTTCGGAAACGCTGGCAAAAGTCGGTAATGTCTCTATTTCCAAGGACCAAGCATACGAGGCTATGAAAAAAGAATCTGGGAAACGCGTGATGTCTGATCTCATCACGAAGGAAGTGTACAAACAAGAAGCGATCGCACAGGGAGTTACTGTAACGGATCAGGAACTGGACGCAAAAATTAACCCGATCAAAGAAAAAATGGGACCAGAGAAATTCCAAGAGTATTTGGCTGAAGAAGAAATTACCGAGGATGAATTGCGTGAGAGATCACGTTTGATCATGATTAGGGACAAGATGTTCGAGAAGGCGTACCCGATCACCGAAGAGCAAATCAAGGAATACTATGAGAAAAACAAAGAAAAGCTCGGCGGTACGCTGGAAGAAGTACGTCCAAAGGTAACCGAGAAAGTAAAAGATAAAAACAAGCGTTCCAATATGAGTAAATGGATCAAAGAATTGAAGCAAAAGCATGACGTCGAAATTTTGGACAAAGCATTTGAAAAAGTAGAGGATAAAGAGAAAGAAGAAGACAAAGCAGAACTTCCTGCTTCCAAATAAATCGTACAAAAAAGACTTGTGTCAGCCTGTTCGGGCGCACAAGTCTTTTTTGTCATGCAGGCTTCGAAAAAGCAAGCGAAAATGTTTGCGTTCTGCATGTTATGGACGGGCAATGGCAATAAGCTCCTGCAAAAACGGCGCAATTTCGCCTTGCAGAATCGGGCCATGGCCAGTGGCTAAGTACTCAATGGGCCAATCCAGCAATAACTCCAAGCCCTCCGTATACTCCACCGCACGTTCGGGTTCGCGTGCTACCCACTGCTTCAGTTGTTCTTGATAAGCTGTCCGACAGTCTATTTCCCCGCCAACGATTTGTCCGAGCTCTGTTTTTTCAAAGCACAGATGATCACCAACAAAGCATATTTTCGTCTGCGGATCAAAGAAGGCAACCGAGCCTTCTGTATGGAAAGAAAGCTGTCGAAAGCGCAGCGAAGGAAGGTCTCCCCCACTACCCGTAAACGTATGACCGAATAGCGTCTGTGAAAAATCGTCCAGCTCGTAATAATCATCGAGGTGAATCCAATTGTTTCGTGAAGGGAACATATCGGCGTTTCCGATATGATCAGCATGTCGATGAGTGAAGTAGACATAGTCCATTAGCTCTGGCTTGACCCCGATCTCATCCAACGCTTGCTGAAAAAACGAACGTTGCTTGCGCTGGTGAGAATCAATCAATACAAAGGCATTCCCTTGTTTGATCACATAGCTGTTAACGTAGCTCATCCACGCTTCTTCATAGGTGATGATCGCCCAGGTGGAGTCTGTGATTGGTGCAATCACATTGTTCATGCCTC
Source organism: Brevibacillus jepli (assembly GCF_047229145.1). Classification (NCBI taxonomy): domain Bacteria; kingdom Bacillati; phylum Bacillota; class Bacilli; order Caryophanales; family Paenibacillaceae; genus Brevibacillus; species Brevibacillus jepli. The sequence goes on along the minus strand of NZ_JBFEFW010000003.1, from coordinate 66,188 downwards.
CATCTCTCCTCTCCTCCCAGATACAATTTCTTATTGATATTATACACAATCATACACAACCGTGCTGATTCATACCAAACTTATCCTACTCAAACTGTTGCTTCTTCCCCCAAGCTTACCCATGAACGGCCCTGCGAATGTTGAATGTGGACAGGAACACCAAAAAAGTTTGTCAGGCGCCTAGCAGTAAGTACCTCTTCCGTTTTTCCAGCCTGGTCTACTTCACCAGCTTTTAGCAGCAACGTATGCGTAAAGCAAGGCAAAATCTCTTCAATGTGATGGGTGACGTAGATGAGGGTAGGTCCCTTCGGCTGCTGGGCAATCTGCTCAATCATGGCCAGCAGCTGTTCCCGTGAGAGCAAATCCAGTCCGGTACAAGGTTCGTCCAGGATGAGCAGTCGTGGAGAAGCCATCAATGCACGCGCAATCAGTATTTTTTGTCTCTCCCCTTGCGATAAAGCGCCAAACCGTCTGTTTTTTAATGCACCACATCCAAATGATTCGAGTAAGTCAGACGCTTTTTCCACATCTGCTGCCTCCGGTACGGAGTACAAGCCGATCGTTGCCTCGCGTCCACTTAAAACGACACGGAGTGCTGTTTCATGCTCATGAAGCTGTGCCATCAACGCAGTGCTCACCCAACCAATCGATTTGCGCACCTCTCGCAAGTCGACTGTCCCATAGAGATTGCCTAATACACTGACCTCCCCCCTCGTCGGCCACACATAGCCACAGATGATATTCAGCAAACTTGTTTTACCCGAGCCATTTAATCCGACTAAACACCAATGCTCATTGTCTTGCACTTGCCAAGCAATGTCTCGCAGAATCGTCGTCTCATCTCTTTGCCAGGTAACATTTCTCACATCAATAATCATGCTCTCTCCACTCCTGACCTCTTACGGTGGTATGTGAAAAGAACCTCCATGGCAGAAGGAAGCACACGGAGGCTCTAACACGAAAACAGTTTCGTTAAAATTTGCCTTGAATCTTGAATACAATCTCTGCGAACAAAGTAGCGAATAGGAACGTACCGGTAAAGACTACGAGAGATACGACCACGATACGCCAGCTAAGCTGCTTGAATAGATGAACATCTTTCCCGAGTGACAGACCTGCATACGCGAGGATTGGCGTCGCCAATGCCAACAGATTGATCTTCGCAATCGCTGCGGCGGTATATTCGTTCCCAGGAAAAAATGGGGATGTCGCCAGCATGGCAAACAGAGAAATCCATACAATGACTGGCGATTTGAACGGAAGAATGCGAGTGAAGCCCATTCCCACCAGTGTAATGACTGCCAGCAGCAAAATACCTGGCAAAGATTCCATGATCGGCACTTTATATCCAATCCAGTTACCGATAAGAGCAATGAAGCCAATGATAAAAATCGTCAAGATCTGATTCATGCGCTTTTTCTCCCCCCTTCTGCTGCAGAAGAAGCGCTTTTACGGCCAATAATCGGCTCCAACCAATTGTATAGCTTTTGTGTGACCGGCAAGGAGAAGAAGATGCATACGTACGTTCCGACGATACTCATCATCAAGTTTGCCGCTCCAGAATAGAAGGCAATGTCTTTTTCAGCTTCTGGGAAAATAACTGCCAGTGAGCCTGTAGCAGCTGCCATCATACTACCGGAGCCAACTGCTGCTCCCATTGCCAGAGAGATCGGGTGAAACAAACCGCTACTTCCTAAAACACTCGCAAGAATCGACATATAAATAGCACCAAACAAGGTTCCGCAAACATATACACCCAATGCTCCGCGCGCTTCGGCAGAGTTCGCACCGAACTTTTCAACGATAATCGCCAGGTTTGGCTCACGATCGAGAGAATAAGTCGCCCCGATTGATTCACGCTTCAGGCCGAGCCATAATGCGACTGGCAGGCCGAGAGCGATCGTCCCCACAATGTGTCCCATCTCCTGAACAATCAAGGATACACCAGAGCCGAGCAGCTTAGGCAGCTCAGGACCGATATTGGCTCCCAGCTTCGCAATAAAGATCAAGAATGAAACGCCTAAAATATTCGCTGCGACATTCATTTCTTTTTCGTTCAAAAATTTAAACTTTGGCCAGCTGATTGCGCCACCTAAAACGAGCGCATAGAGCATCGGAAACAGAGCGATAACCCCGATCCCAATACTGATTTTCTTTGTCCCGATAAATTCTGTCAATGCGACGAGAGCAAGTACGATGAAATGCAGCTTGTACTCATTGACGCGTCTCTCTGCCATACAAAATCCCCCTTATTATCTAGCTCTATTCCATGACTACCTTTTGAGCTGCCCGAACAAACAATTCCACTCCCCGTACCAGCGCATCCTCATCAAAATCAAAGCGTGGATGGTGATGTGGATACGTGAAGCCTTTGTCCGGATTGCCAGCGCCCAATTGAATAAAGCAGCCCGGAGCTTTTTTCAAATACTCAGAGAAATCCTCACCTGGCATCAATGGATCGATGTAGAGAATATCCTCTTCTCCCCAGCGCTCCCGGATCGTATCCTCCATCAGCTTCGTCACCTGCTGATCATTGACAACCGATGTGTAGCCGTGCGAGAAAGTGAGCTCATAAGTTGCGCCATGTGCTTCGGTAATTCCTTTGAGAATCCGTTCGATCCATATCGGAATATTTTTGCGGATTTCAGCATCAAAGCAGCGTGTGGAGCCTGTCAATGTCATCGAATCTGGAATGATGTTGTACGCGGTCCCTGCATTCAGCATCGTCACCGAAATGACAACCTTGTCCAATGCACTGACATTACGAGAGACAATTTGCTGCAAGCCCGTAATAACCTGTGCACCAATGACGATAGGGTCAACGGTCGTTTCCGGTTGGGAGGAGTGCCCGCCTTTACCCTGAATCTTGATATCGAATCGGTCTGTCGAGGAGGTAAGTGCGCCGTAAAGTACACCGAATTTCCCGACAGGCATGTACGACGCCAAATGAATGCCGATAATCGAATCCAATCCGTCTGCTGCACCCGCTCTTACGATTTCAACAGCGCCACCCGGCGGCAGCTCCTCGGCATGCTGGAAAAAGAAACGAACCTCGCCTTTGATTTGGTCCTTGTACTGTGACAAAATCTTTGCGGCTCCCAACAGCATAGCGGTATGACCGTCATGTCCGCACGCATGCATCACTCCAGCTTTTCCCGATGCGTAAGGCACTTCATTTTCTTCATGGATCGGCAGAGCGTCAATGTCAGCACGAATGCCAAGAACTTTTCCTGGCTGTGATCCGATCAGACGTGCAACAACACTCGTTTTCGTAGGACGCGAAAGCTCTAAATTCCCGAAAGATTCCAACGTTTCATAAATATATTGAGACGTCTTCTCTTCTTCAAACGACAATTCTGGATTCTGATGGAGATAGCGTCGCCATGCGACAACCTGCTCAGCTACTTCGTCCGCCCATTTTTTTGTATCCCAACTCACACAATCACTCCTTTTCCCTCAAAATTTTCCGAGTCAGTTAAGTTTAGCTAAAAAAAATATCGTTTTGTGAATTCTATCACGGAACGTTGAAAATAACAAATGTCCATTCCACAAGGACACGGCTGTCGAATCTACATCCGCCGCTGTCTATTTATTAGTTATTTTAGAATTTTCTATCGACAATGTCCATGTAAAATATACGATTTGGAACAATGAAAACATTCACACTGCTAGGTTTGGAGCTTTTCTATTGAAAAGCCCTCCCTCTAGTCTACATTGATTGCGAAAACCGCGAAGCGATCCAAAAATTGCCCGAGCCACATTTCACCATTTCCTACCATCACTCCTTGATCATTGACAAACGTATCGTTAACCTTTTGGTGCAAAAACGCTTCCTTCACCTTTTCCGTTATGATCTGATCGTAGTCTGCCAGAAATTGCTTTTCATCTTTAATGAAGAGACTTTTTCCGTCTTTGTTCACACGCAGTGGATACCTCATCTGTTTGGCGACTTCTGTCTGATCATTTTTTTTGACTGCTTCTTGCAGTTTCACGAAAAAAGCTTCAAAGGCCTTTGGATTCGTTATTCCTGCGACCTGATAACGATTCGAGGTATTTACCTCACTCGCATGAACCAAAAAAGCTGTCGACTGAGCCATCATTAGCGCGATTCCTATTGCAAGTGTCCAGCCCATTCTTTTCATCATGTTCCTCCGATTGGTTTCTTTTTCATTTCTATTGGTAGCTTTTCGTCCTCAGCCATTCGTTATACCATTCGTTCCTCTTAAGAAAGACCTATTAAGGTCCTTCTGAATTGAGTCAACATAGTGGAGGAGAAGAAAAAGCACAGTTCTCTTCGACTCTGACACGCCAGCAGGGGGATTCACTGGGTAGGCGTTGTCAAGGTCTACGAGCCCTGTGCTTTTTCTTCTCACCAGCTTTGTTCGTTCATCGATACCTTCTAAACCTAAGAAGACCAACCTTAACAGTATAGACTGAGAGATAATCTTCACAATGCCCAAGCCTTTGGCGTAACCTTCGTTGAACTGAAATCCGCTTCCAAAGTAGCCCAACACGTACAAGCTTTCCTAGTTATTCGGTTTTTAAAAGAATGGAAAAATGGAGTCAGTTACGCCAGAGAAGAATATTTCCAGACGTAGCGACTTGTGGAGTCCTACCGAGCGGAGAAGGGATTAGCGGGCAACAGAAACGCAACGTGCCCATGCGACGAAGCGGCTACCTCTTTTGCGTTTCCCCGCTAATCCCTTCGGAGCGGGCAGTGCACACTTCCCAGCTGGACGGAGCCTGGAGCCTAGACTGGAAATATTCTTCTCCCCACTACAGCCGCATGCACCCCTCGTATACAAACAACTTACATCCATTTATTATCTAAGAATGTTTGTCTCCATATCTTCATCGTATCAAAAAGCAAAAAAAGGGGGGCTCTTATACCTCCTCAAACTTATACTTTCTGCTACGTGAACAAAGAAGAGCCTCCCCTGCCATTACGGACAAAGGGAGGCCTCGTGCAGTTACGCATTTACTGATATTTTGCTTCCTGACGTTTTATTTCTTCCTCCGAGTTGCCCAATGCAGCTTGTGGGCCCTCGAAGTGCTTCCGATAATAAGCCAAATCCATGATCAGTAAGACAATGAACATGACAATCAAGGCGTAACCAGCTGTTTGATTGGGGGGAATCACCATCATGATCGAAATAAAGACGATCCAGAGCAGACTCAGTACATTGATAGGCTTGCTCCAGTTCCCCAAATTCCAGGGTCCGTAATGCTTCCGTTGAAATAATCCTTGTGCCTCCGCACGAAGCTTGAGATACAACGGAATACCGTAGGCGACATAAAGCCCAACGACACTGACCGCCGTAAGAAAGGCCAAGGTGGTATACGACGTGTTCGGATTGATACTTTTCACGATGTAATCGAACAAGGCAAGCGCGAATGAAAGAATGATCACCAGCCAGATCGCTTTTGCCGGTGTTCTGTACTTGGTTGATATTTCTGCCCAATGGCGGCTCCACGGCATTCCTTTATCACGTGAAAACGCATACAACATTCTCGAAAAGGAAGTAATCGAAGCCAAGCCGCAGAACCACATTGCAAAGGTGACCAGCCATAGCACAACCGAACCGAATGTCCCGCCTAATGCCTCGCTAATGACATAAATAAATGCGTTGTCCGCTTCGCTCGCAGCCGCTGCGTTTTTTATCGACAAGGTGACAAAAGCAAGCATGATAAAGCCAAAAATAAAGGAAAAGGCCACAGACGTATAAATTCCCCAAGCGGCACGAACACGCGGGTTAATCGTTTCTTCGATCGTATGCGCAGATGCATCATAGCCAGTGAATGTCCACTGTGCTTGTAACAATCCAATCAAAAAAGCAATCGCGTACGGTTTGTCAGAAAACGTTTGCCCTACTTGAAAGAGGTAATCAAGCGGTTGCAAATCATGGCGGGAGAAAAACACGAGGCTTCCGACAAGGATGATAACTACACCGATATGATACCAAGCTGAAAAGTCATTTAACCTGGCCACCAGCCGAATTCCAATGTGATTAAATGTGCCATGCAGCAACAGTGTTATCCCGAACAAAATTAACGTGGTCGTTTCTGTCGAAGTATAGCCAAAAGCACTGGCGAGCAGCGGATCGGCAAACAATGAGAACGAATAGTCTATACCCGCGACAATCCCGATTTGGCCGATGAGATTAATCCATGCGGTATACCAGCCCCATCGTTTGCTTCCTAAAATCGCTGCCCAGTGATACAACGCCCCAGCTGTAGGGATGGCTGATGCGAGTTCGGACATAGATGCTGCAATCAGAATGACGAATAGCGCCACTAACGTCCAACCGAAGCCCATCATTCCTGAACCGCCATACAAGAGACCGTGACCGTACAAAGAAACAGCACCTGTCAAAATAGATATGATTGAAAATGAGATCGCAAAGTTCGAAAAGCCACCCATATCTCTTAATAATTCCTGCGCATACCCAAACTTGTTCAGGTCTTTCTTATCCTCGAGTAATTGCTGTTCTTTTTCCTGCTGCATCTGTTATCCCTCCCCTCACTTCTCTGATTGGGAACCGATAAAGCTCTCATGTGCGCTTTCATCAAATTGCCGGACGCTTTCGTTTGCCCGATATCCAATGGCTATGGCAACTCCAATCGTAACAAGCAATAAGATGACACCCAGAGCAAGCATAGTCTCCCTCCTTTCGTCCTAGATGCAATTACTTGACAAGATGGCAGGAATAGTACATTTTACGTATCAATTCTTCTGCTAGACCACCTCATTTCGCTCGCTTGAGCAAAACAAAAGAGCAACTCATGAGAGCTGCTCCTCTTGATAACTGGCACCTTTTTGGGCTTGCAGATAATACGCTACGTCTTCACTTGGCAAAGGTTTGCTGAACAAATAGCCTTGAACCTCTTCACATAGATGTGCCTGTAAAAAAGCAAGCTCCTCCTTCGTTTCCACTCCTTCTGCGATCACGTTCAATTGCAAATGATGGGCCATGGAAATTATCGTCGACACGATGGCCTGATTGGAAGGCTGCTCGATCATATCACGTACAAATGAGCGATCTATTTTCAAACGATTCAAAGGAAATTCTTTTAGATAGTAAAGAGAGCTATAGCCTGTTCCAAAATCATCAATGGCTACATGTACGCCTAGCTGCTTCAGTTCCTTAAGTGCCTGTGTGGCTCGTTGGACATCAATCATACTGCTTTCAGTGATCTCAAGCTCCAAATATTCCGGTGCTAATCCCGTCTGCTCCAGGATTTCAGCGACCATCTGGGTAAAGTCTTGCTTGAGGAATTGACGGGCAGAAAGATTCACGGCTACACGAAGCGGCGACAACCCTTGTGCCTGCCATTGCTTGTTCTGTGTGCAGGCTGTCCGAAGCACCCACTCTCCAATCGGTACGATCAAACCGGTTTCTTCCGCTACATGGATGAACTGGTCTGGCAATAGCAAGCCACGCTCAGGATGCTCCCAACGAATGAGCGCTTCTACACCAACGATTTCTCCCGATTTGGCACTAACCTGTGGCTGGTAATGCAGCAAAAATTCGTTACGAGCCAATGCGCGGTTCAATTCATTTTGAATGTTCATTTTGTCACTGACTGCTTGCTCAAGATTCGGTACGTACAAGTGGAAGCTGTTCTTTCCTTTGTCTTTTGCTGCATACATGGCCGCATCTGCGTTTCGCATCAAGACACTTCTGTCTTGCCCATCCTCTGGATATCGGGATATTCCGATACTTGTTGTTATGAATAGCTCGTGCCCGTGAATAAGAAATGGCTGTTCAATTCTTACATTGATTTCAGTTGCCATTGCGGAAACTTCCTCTTCCGTGACATCGGTAAGAATCACCATAAATTCGTCTCCGCCAAGCCTGCTCACCATTCCTTTCTCTCGTGCACACGCCTTCAATCGTACGGAAGCTTCCTGGAGCAGCAGGTCGCCAAAATCATGGCCCAGGGAATCATTCACCAGCTTGAAATGGTCGAGATCAAGAAACAACACGTATACCTGCTGATTCGTTTTCTTTGCCTCCATGATCATATGATCCAACTGCTGTTCGACAAAACGTCGATTCGGCAGACCCGTCAAGGAATCGTGAAAAGCGAGATAATTGATTTTTGCCTCGTATTCCTTCTTATTCGTAATGTCTCTTACAATCATGAATACGCCCGTTATTATCTGATCTGCAAATACCGGAATATGGGTGATGTTCAGATGGAGCAGATTGTTCTCGGTCGTCGTCAACGTAATTTCGTAGTTGCGCGCTTCCCCTTCAACCGCACTCACGAAATGTGTCGTGATGAGCTGAGCATCTGAGGCGGGACACATCGTCTTCAATTTTTCGAGGGGTAAGCTCCGCTCTTTCGTCAGTCTTATCGCTGCTGGATTCATGACGCTTTGGCTACCGTCAATGGAGTAGAAGATTACGCCGTCGTAATTGTGCTCAAATAGTGATTTATAGCGTTGATCACTCTCCAGAATGCGCAAGGTCTTCCCTGCAAACTGCTTGTCCACATAGATAGAAGCCAAGGTCACGAGAAGGATCAACACAATAACAATTCCGATCATGTAAGCGATTAGACCCGAATCATCATCCGTGATTACTCCCATGGCCGTGTTTTGATGAGCGACAAAGGTTGTAGCGTACATACCTGTATAGTGCATGCCAGTGATGGCTGCCCCCATCAAGAGCCCTGCAAAAATTTTTCGCCAGAGTCCTTTCACTGGGTCTACCGTGCGTAGTTGAAACGTCAGAATCAGCGCTACCATGGAAACAATAATGGCAACCCATATAGATACAGTGAACCATACCCAATTATAAATAATCGTGGCATTCATCAGCATAGCTGCCATACCGGTGTAATGCATCCCGGCAATACCAGATCCAATGATCACCGAGCCTGTAACGACCCGTGTTTTGGACATAGACTGCTCGCTCACGATCCATAATGTAATCGCTGAAGATAAAATGGCCAGTACAATCGAGAAAAATACAATCAGGTAGTCATACTGGACGGCAATGGGCAAATGCAAGGCAAGCATGGCAACAAAATGCATGGCCCAAATACCAAGCCCCATGGAAATGGCTCCTGCACATAACCAAAATACACGTCCCCTGCCTTTTGCATAATGGAGACGTGCGCCTAAATCTAACGCTGTGTATGACGCCATTGCTGAAATAAAATAAGAGAGGAAAACCAGTGTCATACTATAAGATTGGTTAAGACTATTCATTACATTCTCCTTACATGCTGCTATACACACGTTGCTGTGACATTCTCCCATCTTATCCGTTTTATAATTTCATGGCAAGAAGGCGACGTCATTCGCATTTGGGGATACTACAGACGAGTGCTGCCGATAGGAGGGAGATTTCCTTGATCCGTATGGGCTATGCGTGTATCAGTGTCAAGACGAAAAACAATCCAAACAAGAAAACAACCGTCGCCCAAGTAAATAAATTGGACCCACAAGCCCGGTTAAAAAAGCTGCGTCAAGTCATGCAAGCTAACTTCTTCAATTTAATGGATCTGCTCGCTTACAACGTTGAGAATCACATCTTTTTGTATCGTCTTCCGTCCGAATTTGTTCCGTTGGCTACTCATCCAGTGGCCGCTGAATGGGATTGGGGAAAAGAATTCGCTTGGGATTTCCAGAAAGCTGGTACCTTTATCCGCAACAATGGCATTCGCCTGACTGCACATCCTGGGCACTACAGCATTCTTAACAGTGACAAGCCTTCTGTGCTGGAAACGACGATCGCCGATTTTTCCTACCATGCGAAAGTATTTGATTTACTTGGACTCGACGATAATTCCGTGCTGGTGACTCATGTAGGAGGCGTATACGAGGACAAAGCTTCTTCGCTTGATCGATTTGCATCCAATTTCGAGCTGCTACCTGAGAACGTAAAAAGGCGATTAGTTGTAGAAAATGATGACATGTCTTTTACGATGCGGGAGGTATTGGAATTATGCGAGCGGATCGGTGTGCCCATGGTTCTTGATATTCATCACCATTCTTGTCATTCTGACGGTGAAGACTGGACGGAATACCTTCCACGCATTATTCAAACCTGGGGATATCGTACTCCGAAGATGCATATGTCCTCTCCTAAATCGGAAAAAGAGTTCCGCTCTCATGCAGACGATATTGATCCAGATGCTTTCCTTACATTTGTCAGTGCGCTTACCGACTACAATGTAGACATTGTATTGGAATGCAAAAATAAAGATGATGCCCTACTGACATTAAGACGCGAGCTGAAGAAAAAAGGAGTCGCTGTCGAAGCATTTACCAAGTGAGCATGGAGATAAGGACGCCGCTTAGTTAGCTGGCGTCCTCGCTCGTGCGCTTCAAAATGAACATCCGCAGTCACACCCGTGTCTATCTCTAGAACCCCGTCTATACCTATAATCGTACCCGCCGGAAGAGGAGCCTCTGCCACTTGAAGATGATGAAGAACCTCGCCCGAAGGAACTGCTTCCATCATTCCATAATTGGCAACGGTCATGATAATGCCGCATTCTTCGTTCATGATGCCTGTAGTGTCTGCGGTAATCCATGAATTTACGGCGATTTTCACGATGCTCTTCGCATTTGTGGCGGAAATATTGCATCCGGTCCATATGGAATTGGAATTTGAACAGGTACAGCTCCAGATCCTTTGCTATGTTATCATTTGGTCGCACATTCGGCATAATGTTTGGTCTGATATTTGGCCGTATATTTGGTCTTAAATTTGGCCTCATGTTTGGGCTCTCGTTCGGTCGTACATTTGGTCCGACATTCGGTCTCATGTTTGGTCTCATGTTTGGCGGCATGTTTGGACTTTCATTCGGCCTTACGTTCGGTCTGACATTTGGTCTCATATTTGGGCTCTCATTCGGTCTGACATTTGGTCTGACATTTGGTCGAACATTTGGTCTCAAGTTCGGGCTCTCATTTGGCCTGACATTAGGGAAAGGATTTGGCATCGGGTTCGCAGGCATCCGATTCGGGGGCATTGGATTAGGCGGCATTGGATTGGCTGGCATCCGATTGGGTGGCATCACATTTGGTACATTCGGATTCGCCAGATTGGGAGCTGGCATGATCGGTTTTTGTGGCATCGGGCGGGCAGGAATGGAATGATTGGGATTGAGTGGACTTTCCGAACTCGGTTTTTCAGTTGATGGCTTCATTGGTGAAGGCATCGATGGAGATGGCAATGGCATCGCTGAAGAAGGCGGTTTCGGCATTTCTTTAGGACGCCTTGGGAGTGCGGTAGGCATTGGCGGCATCTTACGTCGCTTTTCCACGGAATCTACACGTCCTTTCGGATGAACTAACACAGTACATGGTATGACATTTATCCCACTCGAGAGACGACTCTCGCCCAGTTCGAAAAAATGGACTAAGCCCGTTTTTTCTTCTCTAGGGAAGCCGCCGTGACAAGATCGCCTTGACTACACGTTCACATTTGATACAATAACAACAATAAATAAAATAATCAGACAGTTGCACATGGACGAAAGTGAGGAAGAACGTATGCCGCCAAAAAGCAGGCTTACAAGAAGTTCATCCAATCACATATACACTCTCGAGCGAGGGGTTAGGATATGATATCCTAACCCCTCGCTCTTTTCGTTCTCTGCTCTGCTAAAGGAGGAAATTACAGATGAATCAACAACAAGCAAACGTATTGAAAATGAATGGGGACCAGCTACAAATCAACGACGTTGTTTCCATCGCACGAAACGGCGTCCACATCCAATTAACCGAAGAAGCACTTGAAAATGTTCGTACGTCCCGTGCCATGGTCGAGAGAATGGTCTCCCAACAGCAGGTCGTATATGGAATCACAACCGGCTTTGGGAAATTCTCCGACGTCATGATCCACGATGAGGATGTAAGCAAGCTGCAAGAAAACTTGATTATGAGTCATGCTTGCGGTATGGGTGAGCCTTATGCTGTCGAAGTTGTCCGTGCCATGATGGCATTACGTATTAATGCTTTGGCAAAAGGCTTTTCCGGAATTCGTGAAGAAACCTTGCTTCATCTCGTAGAACTGTGCAACCGCGGTGTTCACCCGCTCATTCCACAACAAGGCTCTCTTGGGGCCAGCGGCGATCTAGCCCCTCTCGCTCATATGGTATTGGTCATGCTCGGCAAAGGTGAAGCACTCGTCAATGGAAAACGTCTATCTGGCAAAGAAGCGCTGCGTGAAGTGGGGCTCTCTCCTATTCGACTGGAGGCAAAAGAGGGTCTGGCTCTGATTAATGGCACACAGGCCATGACTGCACAGCTCTGCCTCGCCTTGTACGATTCGCGAATTCTGCTGGAAAGCGCTGAATTAATTGCTGCCATGACGATCGAGGCGCTTCGCGGCATTCCAAAAGCCTTTGATCCACAGCTACATCTCGTCAGACCGCATCCAGGACAGCAAGAATCAGCGAAACGCTTGCTTCAGCACTTGGCCGGCAGCAAACGAACGACCCAGCAGGGTGAGCTGCGCGTACAGGATCCGTACAGTCTGCGTTGCCTCCCGCAAGTGCACGGCGCAACTCGTGATACACTGGAGTATGTCTGGACCACAGTGACTCGTGAGTGCAATAGCGTCACGGATAATCCCATTCTTTTCACAGAAACAGGCGATGTCATTTCCGGCGGTAATTTTCACGGTCAGCCGATGGCGTTCGCGGCTGATTTCCTTGCAATCGCGATGGCTGAGCTGGCAAACATTTCAGAGCGCCGCACAGAACGTCTCGTCAATCCACAGCTAAGTGGTCTACCCGGGTTTTTAACGGAAAATGGCGGACTTCATTCCGGTTTTATGATTACGCAATATGTAGCCGCTTCCATCGTTTCGGAAAACAAGGTGCTATGTCATCCTGCATCGGTCGATTCGATCCCATCGTCTGCCAATCAGGAAGACCATGTCAGCATGGGAACAACATCGGCTCGCAAGCTTCGCACGATCGTATCGAATGTCACCAAGGTGCTTGCCATTGAGTATTTGGCAGCAGCACAAGCCATTGATTTTGGCTCCGGAGATCTGGGAGTAGGGACAGCGAGAGCCTATGAAGAATTGCGCCGTGCCATTCCTCGCCTCCACGAAGACCGCGAAATGCATCCTGATTTGGTAAAGACAGAAGAGCTGATCCAGCGAGGGACTCTGGCCTTCACTCCGAATTGATCGTTCGTGTATAGGAACCATCGTCATTCTCTGCTATGATGGAGCTAAGGATAAGCAAGTTTGGAGGGCTGTCTCGTGAATGCAAGCAGAGAACTAGATCATCCTGAATACTTGTTGCTGTTTGATGGGGTTTGTCATTTGTGCCATGGTGCTGTTCAATTTATTTTAAAGCGCGATCCGCATGGACATATCCATTTTGCTTCCTTGCAGTCACAAAAGGCACAGGAGCTTTTGGCTCATTACAAGTATGTAGGAAAAGACATGTCTTCCGTGGTCTTTATCGCCCATGGACAGCTATATACGAAGTCAGATGCAATCTTGCAGGTCGGGAGAAAGCTTCATGGCGGATGGCCGTTTCTCTCTACTCTGGCCCGGGTCATTCCTAGACCGATCCGCGATCGCATCTATGATTGGGTTGCAAAAAATCGCTATCGGTGGATGGGAAAAGCAGAGCAATGCATGCTGCCTACTCCCCAGATCAGATCCCGCTTCATTGATTAAACAAAGGAGAAGCCGCTGTCATCAAGCGGCTTCTCCTTTTTATTGGCTATGCGGACTCATTTCCTTTTAAATGACAACCCATTTTCCTCCAAAGCTGTCCGAAGCTTCGGCATTGATGCTGGCCCCATTCCGTGAAACTTCAAGATTTCTTTTTCGCTATAGTTCGAAAGCTGTTGCAATGAAGTGATTCCGTTGTGCTCCAAAGCTCTTCTTGCTGGTGCCGAGAGAAGTGACAGGAAACCTGAGTCCGGTTTGTGTTCCTGCTCACACTTCGGACATGTTGGACAATCGCTACTCTTCTCGTATTGATGTCCATGCTCGCATGTTCGTAGCGTCTTATTGGAAGATGTCATTTCTGAAGTATCCTTTTTATTTCGACGTCGCTTGTGGATGCTCGTTGCTCACATAATCAGCGGCTTTGGCATTTGCCTCTACTTGAGCTGGGCTCTTGCTGCCTGGAATCACTGTGGTGACAGCCGGATGCTTGAGGCACCATGCCAATGCCCACTGCGCCATATCCATTCCTTCAGGGACTTCATTTTTCTTGATTTCTTCTACTTGAACCAACAGCTTGTTGACATGCTCCTGATCGTGTCGATGCCGTACATCATTTCCTTCGAAGACAGAACCTGGTTTGTACTTCCCGCTTAAATAACCACTTGCCAACGGAACGCGGGCCAACACACCCAGGTCCTGCTGTTGGCATGAAGCAAATACACCCTCCTCCGGCTTTTGATCCAGACGATTGTACACGACTTGGATTGCCTTTGCATTTACCGAAGTAGCTGCCGCAGTTTGATGCATATTGTCATTTTTCGCAATCGAGAGGCCGAGATGAAGAATCGTCCCTGCCTGCACCTGCTTGTCGAGGTAGGTCCACAAGTCATCATTGTCAAAAGCCTCGTCCGGCCCAGAATGGAATTGGTACAAGTCAATGTAATCCGTTTGCAAGGCTTTCAGCGATTTTTCTAACTGCTGCTGAACTTCACTTGCTCCGTAATGATTGGTTCGAGAAAATTTGTCGTGAAAATGATGGCCGAATTTCGTCGCGACAATCCAGTCTTCTCGGCGATTTTTTTGCAAATATCCGCCGATAAGCTGTTCGGACAGATGATCTCCGTAGCATTCTGCCGTATCAATCAAGTTGATGCCGAGCTCTTTTGCTTTGTCGAGAATCTGGTCAACAGCTCCTTGGGAGAAATCCATTCCCCACTCCCCGCCAAACTGCCAGGTACCTACTCCGATCACAGATACGTTCAGATCGGTTTTTCCTAATCTCCGGTACTTCATTGCCCGATTCCTCCCCATCCTATATAAACGAGAATTCCCTGAACGAATGTTCGCTCAGGGTGAAGACTAAAAAAAATTATATGCTTTTCTCGATGTTCAATTGGCTCACAAAATCTTGCAGATTCCCTTTTCGTTCCTTGCGCATTTTCTTACGCTCATCCGCAGTTGCCATCAGTCTCTCTTCTTCCTCTGTTTCCGGGACAATCGCAGGCACATCCGTCGGATTCCCTTCCTCATCTAGCGCCACAAAGGTGAGAAACGATGTCGCAGTCAAAATGCGCTTACCCGTCTGGAGATTTTCCGAGATGACTTTCACGAATACCTCCATGGACGTTCTGCCTGTAGACGAAACAAACGCTTCCAGGCAGATCGAATGTCCCATTTTGACGGGCGCAAGAAAGTCGATGGAGTCAATCGACGCTGTCACGACAGGACGACGTGAATGTCGCATCGCAGCGATTGCAGCTACCTCATCTATATAAGCCATCATCGTACCACCAAAAATAGTCCCATGGTAATTCGTATCAGATGGCTGAACCAGTGATGCCTGAATTGTACGAGATTCTTGAGTTGTCTTGACGTTCATCGCTGTTGCTCCTTTATAAATCTACTTGATGCATACACCATCATAACACAAGGCATTCAACGTTCCAATTGGTAGCTGCTCGCAAGCATCCCTTCCACTCTTTCTGCATCCTCTTTTAAAAGATAGCGCAACAATGGGAGATTCCACTCATAAGCTGGCCGATAGCCTTCTAAAGCAAAAAGCTTCTCGTCGATATGCGTGGCAAGCTTTCTACGCACTGGACTGGCACAGTAAAACTGCTCCAAATAATCCGTGCCCCATCTGGAAAAGGCAGACGTCTCATTGGTAACCGCCGTTAACAGTATATCCTCCCCTGTATCAATCAAATCGATCGGATACAGCTGACAGCTAAATGGCTTCATAGGCTCAATTTCTCGACCGGCTTGCTCCGCATAGGCATGAATCGCACAGCCGTACCGCCCATTGTTTTCTTGATAAAAAAGACAATTGCCATGCCGCATGCGAATGGTACCAGGGCGTTCATTGCGGTCCCATACTCCATCCGCCAGCCAATGCTTGCGTTCAGACTCGTCCTTCAAACCAGCAGAGATAGAGGGGATTTCCCCCTCCATGATCGGTATTTGCCATTCTTCAACCGCGTAGGGTTGTCCACCTTCGCAACAAGTCTCTCGATGAACAGTCCTGCAATTCCAACAGTCCAAGTGAAACAAGGCATGGAGTGCAGTCACATCAACCAAATACCGTCCTGCCCTCACGAAGGAATGCTTGTTTTTCTTTATATATTTTTCGCAGTGGTACGCCTCTTTATCAGACATCGGATCGGGCGTACCTACATAACGAAAAGCTCGCTTCGTTTTCATTTTTGCAAAACGATCTCCGCTTCTGTTCCAAAAATACGCAGACTGTCTTCCTCAATGCTAGCCAAATCCACTTCATCACCCGGAATCTCCATCAGGATTTCCATTTCTTCGCCTTCTTCTGTCGTAAACACAAGCAGGAGATCTTTTTCTTCAAATTCATTGTCAGTCAGTTTGATTTCGAGGAGCTCGGCTTGAAACTGTGTTACCTCTTCCTCTTCTTCACTATCTGTATCCCATTGGGTAAAAGTCACGGAAGCCTTTTGATTTTTATACTCCGCCAACAGTTGAATCAATTGTTCGTGTTGCTGAATGTCCATCTTGTAATCCCTCCGAAATTGTTCATACATACAGCCCATCATAACAAAGTAGCTCTTAAAAAGCCAAAAAGAAATACCGCTTCGCCAAAGGAAGCGGCTATTTCTCTTCTGCCTGCTAGCTTACCTTGCTGATTGTCTGGGCTAACGCAAAATCTTTGCCGGTTAAACCTTTTGCCTCGCGGGTTGCTAGCGTAAACGTGACCGTTCCACCTGTCAGATGAATTTCGACATGCTGATTGTCATGCTCAAGCATCTCTGCCACACGGTTTACGAAACTGATTGCGGTCGAAAAGTCTCGACAGTGGTACGTGCGTGATAGTGCCATCCGGTCTTCTACCAGCTTCCAGCCAGGTACCTTGCTCAGATACAATTTGACCTGTTCCAAAGACAGCTTGCTCATTTTAGCAATGCCCCCTTTTTACCCGATGAACGGTTGTAAGACCATCATATTCACGAGACGTACAGGTTAGTCACGCTTATCCTCACCCTATTGCTTCACTGCGTAAAAAATCATTCGTGGTGATTCGTGCGCCACATATTCTTCAAATTGATAATTCCCAAATACTTGAATTTGTCCGAATCCCGCTTCTTTTAGCATCGCCATCATTTGCTCTACAGAAAATAACCGAACCTGCTCCATATACTCACGTGGCTCATTTGACGACTCGTCGGTAATCTGTATCCGCTTTTTGACAAATCCATCCTGTATCCAGCGCTCTTCCTGAATCAACATCCCACTGACTTCCTTCGTGGAATGCGGCACGAGATTTTCTATAACGAACGCTGCATTCAAAAAATCAATGATCACTTCACCTTTTGTTTTGAGCGCTTGCGCCATGTTACGGATAACCGTTGCATTTTCTTCATCTGTGGTGAAATAGCCAAAGCTGGTAAACAAATTTACAACGATATCAAACTCTTCGTGAAACGGAATGTCACGCATGTCACAGCGGGCAAAACTTAGCTGTGGAAAGGTGTTTTGTTCCTCTGCCAACTGCAAAAGAACAGGCGACAAATCCACACCAACTACTTCATACCCCCGGCGAGCCAGCGCACGCGAATGACGCCCGCTCCCGCAGCAAAGATCAAGAACCCGTCCTGTGTCTTTCACCGGCAATTGTTCCAACAGATTAGCGATCTCTCCATCTGCTGCCGAATCGTCCCTATGACGATACACAAGCACGTAATCTTCGCGAAAGCTGCGTTCAAACCATTCTTCTGCCATGTCTGAGCTCCTTTAATTCTAAGATGTTCTTATTATACCACAGTGGGGTTTATCCGT
The DNA here is from genome assembly GCF_047229145.1 of Brevibacillus jepli. Taxonomy (NCBI): domain Bacteria; kingdom Bacillati; phylum Bacillota; class Bacilli; order Caryophanales; family Paenibacillaceae; genus Brevibacillus; species Brevibacillus jepli. The sequence continues at coordinate 48,228 of NZ_JBFEFW010000003.1, read as the reverse complement.
AGGCGATTTGCGTGCCGCAAAGTGTACGAAAGCATGTCGAAAAAAAATACGCGACAACCACTTCACATACATACTGTATGTATGTTAAATTTAACTCATCCATTCGTGAAGGAGAGATCGTTATGAAGGTAAACAGCTTTTATCCTGTCATTCTGACAGAACAAGTGGGGGCCAGCGCCAAGTTTTATCGTGAACACTTCGGATTTGAAGTTGTTTTCGAAGCAGACTGGTATGTGAGCCTGCAAAATCAGAGCAGCACGCAGACATTTGAGCTAGCCATCTTAGATCCTACGCACAACACGATTTCACAAGGCTTCCGCAAGCCTATTGCAGGTGGTCTTATCCTTAATTTCGAAGTCGATGATGTTGATGCTGAGTACGAGAGACTCATCGTGAAAGAAGGTCTCCCCCTCCATCTCGACATTCGAGACGAGGATTTCGGTCAGCGTCATTTCATTACATCCGATCCGAACGGCATTTTGCTCGATATAATCAAAGTGATTCCACCTTCCGAATCGTTTGCTGACAATTATGTAGATAATGCTTAAACTAGCGTGCAATCTCCTTTCATCTATGATAAAACGGGTTTATACGAAAGAGTCTGACGGGAGATAAGTGTAAGATGAAGATGTCCAAAGCAGAGCAAAAACAGCAGACGATTCAAAATCTGATGGAAGTTGCCAGAGAGATGTTCTCCACGCAAGGCTACGCGGATGCCGCCATGGAAGAGATCGTTAAACGGGCTGGCGTAACTCGTGGCGCACTATACCATCATTTTGGAAGCAAAGAGGGCTTGTTTCAGGCAGTATTGGCTTCTGTGCAAAAAGAAATCGGTGACCAGGTGGAAGCAGAAGCTGCGAAAAGCGATGACCCTTGGCAGCAATTGATCTTGGGTTGTCTTGCTTTCGTCTCTTCGGCCGTTGAACATCGCAACAGACGAATATTGCTTATCGATGGTCCATCTGTCATTGGGTGGGAGACTTGGCGACGAATGGACGAGGAAAACTCCATGCGACATCTTAGAGAACAGCTCCACATCATGCAGGAGCAAGGATATCTGCTTCCTGTTTCCATCGATGCACTGACGCATTTGCTGTCTGGTGCCATGAATGAAGCCGTACTCTGGATTTCAGAAACAACTGATCATAAGCAATCCCTAGCAGAAATTTCAACTGCGATCTCACTTCTATTGGAAGGATATCGCGCTAAATAAAGGCAAAGCACCCCTGCCATTCGCCACTTATGGGCAAATACAGGGGTGCTTTTTAAGTTGGACATATTTTTATGAAGAGAATCGCGTAGCTCGTCCAATGCGAATCTTTTCAGCAGCCCGCGCAATAATGCTCTCTACGGAAGATGGGTCCTCTACAACGTCGTATTCGTTAATATTGACCCGCAAAATCGGACAAGAAGTAAAGGAAGAAATCCAGCTGTCATAGCGTCCAAACAGATCCTGCCAGTAATCCACAGGAGTCTGTTGCTCCATCGGACGCCCGCGCTCTTTCACGCGGCCGATAATATCATCGAAGCTTCCTTCCAAATAGATCAAAATATCCGGGTGCGGGAAGTAAGGCGTCATGACCATCGCTTCAAAAAGTTCTGTATAAGTGCGGTAATCTTCTTCTGTCATGTTGCCTTGCTCGTACAGCATGCGGGCAAAAATCCCGGTATCCTCATAGATGGAACGATCTTGGACAAAACCGCCGCCATAATCGAACATCCGTTTTTGCTCCTTAAAGCGCTCTGCCAAAAAGAATATTTGCAAATGAAAGCCCCAACGCGATAAATCATTATAGTAACGGCCCAAATACGGGTTATTGTCCACTTTCTCAACGGAAACACGAAATCCGAGCTGATCTGCCAGCGCATGTGTAAAGGTGGATTTTCCTACCCCTACCGTTCCTCCGATCGTAATCACTGCGTTGCTTGGTATTCCGTATTTCTCACGAAGCTGGCTGTTTTGAAACCTAGACATGTACGCAACTCCTTATCCCCATGCTTACTTTTCCTTCGTTCCCTATACCTCTTGCGCCATCAACTCTTGAATCCGTGGCGTAATTCGATCCAGTACAACCTTTAAATCCTCTGGTCTATGTACGAAATCCAAATGGTCACAATCGAGTTTGATGACTGGTGTATCTGGATGATGCTTTTCAAACGCTTCCATAAAATCATTGTAATCAGCAATCAGGTTCTCCATATAGGTGATATCCATACTGCGCTCCATTTCGCGATCTCGCATTGCAATCCGTTTCATAACGGTCTCAATCGAAGCCGTCATGTAGATCACCAAATGTGCCTGTGGCAAATCCTCTGTCAGGATATCATAAATTTTGAGGTACTTCGGCAGGTTATCTCCTGTTAACGTTCGTTTGGCAAAAATCGTATTTTTGAAAATATTGTAATCAGAAACGACGGAAACACCCTGATTCAGAAACTTGGAATGAATATCCTGCAGCTGCTTGTAACGATTGCAGAGGAAAAACATCTCAAGCTGAAAGCTCCATTCTGCAATATTTTCATAAAATTTTCCTAAGAATGGGTTTTCGTAGACGATTTCTTCCAGCAGCTGCAAATTACAAGCACGGCTTAGTTCCCGTGATAAAGAGGTTTTCCCAATACCAATAGGTCCCTCAACGGTAATCAATATGGACTTCATGTATGCTTCGATTCCTTTCAAGAAAATGAGAGCACTCCATATTGTAGCATGTGTGTAAGCGTTTGTCGAAAATATTCGCAATGTGTCGTTTGGTAGATGATGGAATGATTTGCTCACTAAAAAACTGCCCTTCGTAAAGAGCAGTAGCATTCTTACGTAAAATATTCAACTCGTGCATGCGGGAACAATCGGCCAATTTCCCTTTCCAAATGAGCCTGCAACGCTTTTGCTTGGAGGTCAGGATAGACGTACTTCCCTTTCCCGTACTTCCCCCACTTGTACTTGCGCTCTTCTTCTTTCATCTCCAGCTTCGTTTTCGGGTAGCGTTGCAAAATAAGGCTTTTGGCGATCTTGGTGAAACGATGCTGAATCAGCTCGAAGGTCAAATCCTCCATCGCTTCGGGAACCAATTGCGCACGCAGTCTTTCCAGCAAATCGGTATACCCCTCTTCCCAGCCGTCAAACCAATACAAAGGAGCCAAAATAAAGCCGAGCGGATAACCGGCTTTCGCTACCTTCCCAGCTGCCTCCAGTCGCTGGTGAAAGCTGGAGGTGCCTGGCTCAAAGTTTTTGATGACATAGTCAGCATTCATGCTGAATCGAAATCGCGTATGCTTATTGTGCTTGGCATCCAGCAAGGAATCTACGTGGTGAAATTTGGTCACGAAACGCAACCGTCCAAACTCCTGCTGGCCCATAAACTCAATCGCTCGCTTCAGATTGCCCGTAATATGCTCGATGCTGACAGGATCGGATGTACAGGCTGCCTCAAATCGCGTAATTTCTCCCGGGCGTTCCTGAATGTACTTCTCGGCCTGTGCGAGAATCTCATCCGTATTGACATACACCCGAACATAAGGCTTCGTACCGATATTGGTGTTCAAATAACAATAATGACAGTGGGCAGCGCATCCCGTAGCGAGTGGAATGGCGTATTCTGCGGAAGGCTTGGAGGGCTCGAACTTCAGCGTTTTGCGTACACCGATGACCAGCGTTCGCTTTGCATTTCGGTATTTCTCCACTTCTGTGTCTCCGGGGATACCGCGTACCTGATTATGGCTGGTCGTCATCTGCATCGGAATTCCTTCCTTTTGAAAACGACGATACAGCTCTTGACCGAGTGGATAGTTCAGTGCGTTTGGCTCGACGAAAATGTAATCTGGAACAAATAGCTTGCTGCCTTTCTGCTCCTTCTTCTCAGGTCTTTCCAATAGTGTAGTCCCCATGTCCATCGCCCCCTCAAGCTAGTATGCCCGTGCAAATCCACTAGCGAAAAGGAGAAGTATGGCTGGACAAGTTCGTTAAATAAGGGTGTTTTTAAAATCCCGCAACAACGCCTTTGCTTGCTCCTCTTGATCTAGAGGCACTTGCAGTGTATAGACATGCCCTGCTTTTTTCGTTTGCCTGGACAAAAGCCTGACACGAATCCCTTTCATCTCTAAATAACGCCGGCATTCCTGCGCAATCCGCGGGAGGCCATACGATTCATGAATCGTAACCCATTTGATCCACATGCACCTGCACCCCACCCTTACACACTTCTTTCTTTTACAGTAAGCAGTGGACAGGCGATTGGTTCAACAAAAAAGAGAGCTGCTGACATTTTATGAAAACCGTTTTAGCATCTGCGCCGTCTAATAATGTAGGAGGGGGGAAAAGTGAATCTGGAACAGCTAGTCTCACGCGCAAAAGCTGGGGATGATGAAGCCTTTTTTCAGCTCGTCAGCCTTCATAAAGAACAACTGTATAAAGTAGCCTACGCCTTTCTCCGCAATGAGACGGATGCATTAGAGGCCATTCAGGAAGCGACGTGCCGTTCTTATCTCAAGCTGGCACGGTTGAAACAGCCTGCGTATTTTCGTACATGGCTGACACGTATCCTCATTCATGTTTGTCTCGATGAACAAAAACGTCGAAAACGGATCATTTTGGACCCAATGGACGAAGACTCCCTTGAACGTACAACGACTCCTATGGACGAACAAAATGTCGAGCGCATCCAAATTGAAGAAGCTCTCGCTCGACTAAGCCCGGAATATCGCCACATCATTATTTTGAAATATTTCGAAGATCGGACCATACGCGAAATAGCAAAGGCACTCGGTCATCCGGAAGGTACGATCAAAACTTGGTTACACAAGGCTTTAGGTGCACTTCGTAAAGATCTCGGGAAAGGCTGGTGAGTCTCATGTGTGAAAATGATAATGCGAGTCCATCCATGGCTCCTCCTGAGATCGATTCATACATTCGAAAAGGGATGGAGCAAGCAAAAGAACTGAGACAAAAACGGAACCGTAATCGATGGATACGCATTAGTTCGAGTCTGGTTGCCTGTTCGTTGGTTCTTGTTTTGATTTTTTCCATTCGTCATTCTCCCGCGATTGCGGCTTATGTCAGCACGATTCCCGGGATGGAAAAGATTGTGGAGTTCCTTCGTGATGACAAAGGCTTGCAATTGGCCGCTGAAAACAATCTCGTCCAACATATTGGTGCCAGTGGTTCACTAGAGGGTGTGACTTTTACCATCGATCAAGTTCTTGCAGATGAAAAACGGATGCTCCTCTTCTATACACTGAAGAATACACTCAACGATAAAGAAGTAGCACTGCACAAGATCGAGTTGTTTGATCAGACAGGAAAAGAATGGGAGCATGGCGCTTCCTGGTCTAGTTTGGGAAGTGAAGATTCCGTCATTCAAGATCGTATTGATATCCTGATCGACGAAGAAACTGAAATCCCAGACGCGATGACAGCAAAAATCACACTGGAAATTGATAACATCAAACAAGACACTCCACTGATGGTTGACTTTGCTGTCGACAAAAACAAGTACAAGACACTTGAGAAAAAAGTGTATCCGGTAATGAAGGAAGTCACAGTTGACGGACAGCGTTTTACGATTGAGCAAATTACGGTATTTCCCACACAAACAGAAGTAAGTATCCGCTTTGATCCTGCTAACAAAAAACATGTGTTTGATTTTGATAAGCTACGAGTCGTGAATGAAAAAGGGCAAACATTCGCTTTCTGGGGGAATGGGGTTCCTGTTCGAGACAACGGAGAGAATGGGAAGGTATACCATTTGGAGAGCATTTACTTTGTGGAGTCCGAAAAGCTGTACCTCAAAGCGAATGGCATTCGTGCCTTGGACAAAGATCAATTGCAAGTCGTTATCGACGCGAAGAATGGCACACTGACAAAAGTACCGAATGATCGCCTGCAATTAAAGGCGTTGCGTCAAGTCGATGATGTTGTTGGCATGGATTTCTCTTTGAAGGTGCCGTCTCAAGATTACCATTCTCACATCTCGCTTGGAAATGGCCTGATTGACGACCTGGGCAATGAGTATGATTACGTGCAAGGCACCTCTTCTTCTGCATCTGATGATGAATCGATTCAGAACTATTCGCTTCTGTACAAGCGGAAGACAAACAAGGGCACGCCAAGTCACTACTCTTTTATTTTGTCCAGCTATCCCGAACGACTTCAAGGTACTTTCTCTGTTGAAATCAAATAATCAATGCCCCGCAGCGATTGCACGTATTTGCATCACTGTGGGGCATTTGTATGTTGTATAGCTTAGTCGACAACTGCCCAGTGGTTGGTCGGTCCGTGCCCGCCACCTAATTGCGGTGCTGTCTTAATTGCTTCGAAGATAAACCGATTCGCTTTTTCAACAGCAGTGATTAGCGGTGTATTTTTGGCCAGCTCTGCTGTAAGAGCCGCTGAAAATGTGCAGCCTGTGCCGTGCGTATGACGTGTATGAATACGCTCATGGGCAATCTCATGAAAAGCAGTGCCGTCGAACAAAATATCCACGACTACATCCCCATGCATATGTCCACCCTTCATCAAGACATTGCGAGCGCCTAACGCATGAATCGCTTTTGCCCCTTCACGCATCTCTTCTGTCGTCTCGATTCTCATACCGGTCAAGCATTCTGCTTCCGGTAAATTAGGTGTGACGACCTCAGCCAATGGCAACAACTCTTTTTTCAATGCAACGATCGCCTCATCCAGAAGTAGTTTTGACCCTCCCTTGGCAATCATCACCGGGTCTACCACCAGCTTTTTCAGGCCAAATGCTTTTACCTCTACCGCAACAGCACGAATGATATCAGCGTTAAACAGCATTCCCGTCTTCGCTGCGTCAGCGCCAAGATCACGCAGCACCTCATGCATTTGCTGTGCAACCGCTTCTGTCGGCAACGGATAAACGCCTGCTACGCCCAATGTATTTTGCGCCGTGATCGCCGTGATCGCACTCATTCCATACACACCGAGCTGGTGAAAGGTTTTCAGATCTGCCTGAATCCCTGCTCCCCCACCGCTATCTGAACCTGCTATTGTCAATGCTTTCGCAATCGTGCTCATGTTATTCCCTCCTGCTTTCCACCTTTTCTCATCTGAGTATACCATCCGCTTGTCCCATTCGGTATACTTAAGGAATGTTTGTAATAAAGGGGACTACTCCATGTCATATCGTATCTTTTATTGGTTGACCTTTCTCATCCCGACGATCATCATCGGGGGCTTCGAGTTCATCCGTCACGACTTTTTGCTTCCCTATATGTCTATGGAAGCTGGAAATGTGTACATTACGCTATTGACGCTATTTCTCTCTTTTTTATTCGCTACCTGGATGTTTCACACCCTAAAACAAATGAACGAACGAATTATCGAGGAACAAGCTCGCCGCGCTGTTTATGAAGAACGGGAACGTCTTGCCCGCGAATTGCACGACGGGATTGCCCAATCGTTGTTCTTCCTTAACGTGAAGCTGAAGCAGGGGCACCTTGACGATGCACGCGTCGCTGTTTCTGCTATCGACAATCATGTGCGGCAAGCGATCTTTAATTTGCGATCCTTGCCTGAGGAAGGCAGTCTGGATCAACGACTTGAGAAGTGGCTGACTCAATGGAGTGCTTTGTCGGGAATCGACGTTGTCTGTGAGCTGCATGTCAAAGACAGCTTCTTTACTCCCACAGCGGAAGTCCAGCTGTTCGGGATTATCCAGGAAGCATTTGCAAACATTCGCAAGCATTCGCAGGCCAAGCATACATGGATTCGCCTCGCGACAGATGAAGAATCTGGCTGGGTACTCTCCATTGAGGATGATGGTGTTGGGATTTCCAACCCTTCTCCTGATACGAAAAAATACGGTTTGTCGATGATGCGCGAGCGGGCACGTCAGCTGAACGCTTCCATTGACATTCAATTACGCCCTGAAGGCGGTACGATCATCCGCTTATCTTCTCATGCAGGAGGAACAACTCTATGAACGCTTACCGTGTATTGATCGCGGACGACCACCCCATGGCACGTATGGCGATTCGCAGTCTGCTTGATCCCGATCCCTCTTTTGAAGTCATCGGAGAAGCACAAAATGGCGAGGAAGCCTTTCTTCTATGCGGGCAAATCCAACCGGACCTTGTACTCATGGACATCAACATGCCGAAATGGAGCGGACTCGAAGCAACCCGCGAGGTAAAAAAAGCGTACCCGCATATCAAGGTTGTCATTCTCAGTGTCTCTGATGACGTTGCTGACCTGATCACGGCCATTCAGTTTGGCGCTCAAGGGTATTTGCTGAAAAACCTGGAGCCTGACGACTGGATCAACTACTTGCATGCCCTGCTCGGGGAGGACAGTGAGCTGACTCGCGAAATGGCAAATCGGCTGATGTACCGCTTCCGTCAAGAAGAAGTAACGGATGATATGGTTCCAGATGTTCTGACCCCGCGCGAACGGGAAATTGTCATGTATGTCGGTGCTGGAAAAACGAATCGGGAAATAAGCGAAGCGCTGATCATCGCAGAAAACACGGTGAAAAACCACCTAAAAAACATACTCGAAAAGCTACAGTTGGCCAATCGTGTCCAGCTCGCTGCTTATGCTGTTCGCCATCATTTGGTCATAAAATAATACGAAAAACATTGCTTTCCTCTCGATCAACTGTCATCCTAAGAAAGATACGTTTTCCACAGACATAAGAAATGCAGGTGATCCGCATGATTGAAGTCAAGACCTCCAAGCTAAGCAATGGAGAATTAAATAGAGGTGTGTTTGCCACGCAGGATATCCGAAAAGGCGACCTGATTCATGAAGCTCCCGTGCTTCCCTACCTGAACGAAGAGCATGAGCATATTGAGAAAACATTGCTCGCAGATTATGCTTTTGAGTACGGTGCCAATCATACAGCCTTCTTATTAGGATATGGCATGCTTTTTAATCACTCCTACACGCCAAATGCCACGTATGAGATTAATTTCGATAACCACACGTTTGATTTTTATGCGTATACGGACATTCAAGCGGGTGAAGAAATTTTAATCAACTACAATGGTGATGAGGACTGCGATGATCCGCTCTGGTTTTATGAGGACCAAGAGAAAGACGAGTCCAAATAGGTTACTTCACTTCACCAATAGCAAAAAACCCGGAGGCAGGCACTTGAAAAAGTGACCGTCATCCGGTTTTTTTGTGTAGATTGATAGGTCATAAACGCGGTACCACGCCTAAAAAATTTCGCTAATCAAATGGCCTTCTCGAAAAAAGATAGCCACAGACCAGGCTTTACTTCTTTTTTGCTTATCAACGTATAGCCATGTCTTTCATACAGACGAACAGCCGGTTCATTCAACGAACCAGTTGCTACAACGATTTTGCTGCAAGCGTGCTCGTGGACGGATGCAAGTAATTGACTCGCGATTCCCTTGCGAAAATGAGCGGGATCGACAATCATCCGATGAATATCCAACGTATCCCCCTCTATCAAGAAAGAAACAGCCCCTGCCAGCTCGTCTTCCACCAGATAACCGTAAAACGTTTCTCCACATGCCTTCAATTGTTCGATTGATTCGCGCAAGGGAGGAATATCCTCTGTACCAATCAGCTCAGCCTCTACTCGATAAGCCCTTTGCTGGATGTTCCAAAGCTTTTGCACAGTTTGTTCATCTTGCAAATCTAGACGCACGATCATTTCGTTTTCCCCCACTTCTAACTTCCCGGTGCTGATTCAAAACTGTAGTATACATATGGATCTTTTGGTGCGGGGACGGCTTCTACCTGTGTTGCTTTGAGGACAAGCATATCGTAACCGTCCACCTGACGCAGCTCCAGCTTACCGCGCACTTTTACCCAGCTATCTTTTGCCCATTTGCTCGCATCTTCCTTTTCTACCAAAACGCCATACACGCTGGAGTCTGCTGTGCAGCAAGTAACGGAAAAACGCGCCACAACAAATTGCTGCTTGGTAAAATCCGGCTGTCGGTAGACAAACCCCATTGTTTCCAGCTCTTTTCCGGCAAACTCCTTGGCGTATAGTTCCATCGTGGTAAGTCCATCCAGGAACACCTTGTCATCCAGTTGAATCACTGGCTGTTTGTGTAAAAAGACGGCGATATCGGTGTAAAAGTCACCAAATCCCCCATTCGAAAATCGTTGGCGTAATTCTTCGTCGTTCGTCGCTTGCACTGGGGGTGTTGCTACCTGATTTGTAGCCTCTGACTTTGGTTTTACGTTTGACTTGGCAGCTTCTATCGTCTCTGTTGTCTTTTTCGCATTTTCTGTTGCGTTCGCATTTGCAGTAACATCCGCCAGCTTGCGTACATCATTGCTGAGAAGCGTAATTCCCCGCTTTTCAGCTACGTCACTGCCTAGAATTTTATCCGGCATGACAAATCCCATGGCAATCGGCAACAAAAACAAACCATAAACCAAAATGGAGCCCATGCGTGTGCGCGGAACCTTATGCTGCTCCTCACAATCGCATTCATAAACACTACTGCCCACAAAGATTTGCCGTACGCTGACAATCGTCAGTCCTACCAAAATGACGAGAGTGACATAGCTGAACATATGTAATCGCGGTGCGAGATAGTGACTGAGCGTCTCAGACAGGATCAAATAAGCCAGCAGCAAAGTAATGCCTGCCAGTATCAGGCTACGCATGACATGATGGCGCTTCAGAATGTTCTGATCCATGTTTTCCTCCTTAGATCGGCATGAGCATAGTGACTACAATCACCAAGAGTGTAATGGCCACGACCAGCTTGACCACAAAGCCAAATCGAAATGTACCCAGAAGCATCAACGTCGTTTTCAGATCGAGCATGGGACCAAATACAAGAAACGCGAGCAGTGAGCTACTTGAAAACGTATTGGCAAAAGAAGCGGCGATAAACGCATCTGCCTCCGAGCAAAGCGAAAACAAGTACGCCATTCCCATCATGACCAGATTGGAGCTGAGTGGCGTTTGGCCGATCTCCATGAGCGTATCCCGACTGATGTACACCTGTAAAACGGCACTGATAAACGCACCAAACAACAAATATTTCCCCATGTCAAAAAACTCATCCACCGCGTGGGCAAACGTCGCAGACAGCTTTCCACTAGTCGCTTTGACGTGGTCTGCTTCATGACTGATTTGGGATTCCAGACCGAATCGTATCGGATTTTTTTTGACAAACAGCAGGACCAGCATGCCCACGAGGATGGCAACGACGAATCCCGCGATTCCCCGGTAGAGAGCCATTTCCGGCTGACGGGCAAAAGCGACATAGGTCGATGACAGAACAACAGGATTCACGATGGGGCCCGCCAGTAAAAAGACAATTCCGACTGACAGCGGCATCCCTTTTTGAATCAAGCGACGAACCACCGGGATAATCGCACACTCGCACACCGGAAACAAAAACCCGAGCAACCCGGCGAATGGCAGTGCCACGAGAGGATGCTTCGGTGTCCAACGCCTCACCTGTTCTTCTGTCACGAACGTCTGGATAAACGCAGAAAAAAATACACCCAAAAGGACAAACGGGATTGCTTCCAGCCAGATACTAAGGAAGAAGGTTTTCACATCGAGCCACAACGGGGACCACTCTATCCTCCAACCAGAAAACAAGCTGCTTCCTCCGCCCGTTGTTAACCAGACAACACCGAGACCAAGCAGGAGCGCCCCTATTATTTCAACAAGGAATTGGCGAATTTTCAGATGCAAACGGGTGACCTCTCCTCTCTACACACAAATAGGTATGATTCTTATTTAGATAGAGGCACCTGTTTTTCCTTCTGGTCTTTTTACTTTTTTTACAAGATCAACAGGTTGTACCTCCTTCCCTTTTCCCTTGAATCCGTCTTATAATAATGAAAATTGCACGGTTCGGGGTGAATGATGTGAGCGAAGAAATTCAACGCATTCCCACAGATTTAGATGTTTGTGAGGTACAGACAATCGATGAAGCCAAAGTAAACAGGCTTCGACCCAGAATGATTGAGACGGAAGGCGTCGCGTCCCTCTTCAAAGCTCTAGCGGACGATACCCGAGCAAAAATCATCTACGCTCTTGCACTCGAAGGTGAGTTATGTGTTTGTGATGTAGCGGCAACCATCAATAGCTCGATCCCCAATACCTCTCATCATCTGCGATTGCTAAAAAACATGGGCCTCGCCAAATATCGCAAAAATGGCAAGCTCGTCTATTACTCGCTCGATGATGATCATGTCCGGCATTTAATCCTATGCGGAATTGAACATGCGGCAGAATTGAAACAATCAAAAGCGTAAATCAGCGCGTTATGATGCAGGTCCGTCACTACAGTGGCGGATTTTTTTTTGCTGAATATAAAATAACATTCAAATAATTACTTGAATATAATAATGAATATGGTATGATTTAGTTAATCCTTATTTGAAAGAAGGCTCCGAACATGAACGACTATGATGTCATCGTAATTGGAGGAGGGCAGGCAGGACTCGCTCTCGGCTATGCACTCAAGCGCAAAAATCGCCGTTTTGTCATCGTGGAGCAAAATCAACGGATCGGGGATAGTTGGCGGCAACGCTACGATTCGCTCGTGCTGTTTACTCCACGTAAATATAATCATTTACCTGGTCTCCCGTTTCCAGGGGAGCCGAATACACTCCCTAACAAGGATGATGCGGCAGACTACCTGGAATTGTACGCCAAACATTTTGAATTGCCTGTCATGTTGGGGGCGACTGTTACAGAGCTTAGCCAAGTCGGTTCCCGGTTCCAGGTACGGACACAAGACAGTCTGCTCTTTGCGAAACAAGTCGTCATTGCTACAGGGCCATTTCATACCCCCTATATCCCGGCTATCGCAAATGGCTTAGACCAGACGATGAATCAGCTGCATACATCTCAGTACAAGAATGAAAGCCAGCTCATCGACGGCCCGGTCCTTGTAGTTGGCAGCGGCAATTCCGGTGCACAAATTGCTGTTGAGCTTGCCGCTCATCGACCCGTTATTTTTTCACAAGGAGAATCACGTTCTTACTTGCCCCTCTTCATTTTTGGAAAACCTATATTTGATTACATGAAGACGATTGGGTTACTCGATGTTGCCCACTCCACCTGGCTGGGCAAGAAATTGAGTAACTCACCCGATCCGATATTCGGCTACAAAAAGCAGGTGCGTGAGCTCTCCCGTACTGGAGCACTACGTTTGGTTTCCAGAACAGTACAGATGAATGGTAACACGGTTTCTTTTGCAGATGGCAAGCAAGCAGCGGTCAATAACATCTTGTGGGCCACAGGTTTTCGACCTAACTACGATTGGTTACACCTTCCAGATGTGATTGATGCGAAGGGTCGCCCGATTCATCAGCGGGGTATAACAAAAGTAACTGGCCTCTACTTTCTCGGGCTGCCCTGGCAGTATACACGAGGATCAGCGCTCATGGGCGGTGTAGGTAATGACGCCCTCTATCTAGCAGAACATCTATAAATTTCCACTTCCTTAAGGAGGACACAATCATGGGCTTTCACAATCACGATCATGGTGATGGACACGATCACCATCACCATGGAAAAGGAGCCAGCAAACGAGCTCTACTCACTGCTTTCATCATCATTGCTGTTTTTTTAGTGGTAGAAACCATAGGGGGCTTCCTCACCAATAGCTTGGCATTGCTATCCGATGCTGGACATATGTTAAGCGATGCACTAGCACTTTTATTGAGCTTGATTGCTGTACATTTTGCAGCACGTCCCCCTTCTGCCAAGAGAACGTTCGGGATGAAGCGCTTTGAAATCTTGGCTGCACTGACCAATGGCGTCACACTCGTACTGATTTCCCTGTTCATTTTCTGGGAAGGATTCCAACGCATGTGGGATCCACCTGAGGTAGCCAGCGGCTCGATGATCATCATCGCCACTGTAGGGCTCTTCGCCAATATTGCTGCAGCCATGGTACTCATGCGTGGCGATACCAAAAATAACGTCAATGTACGCAGCGCATATCTTCATGTACTCGGCGATCTCCTCGGTTCTGTTGGTGCCATCCTAGGTGGTATACTGATGTGGGCATTTGGGTGGTATATTGCCGACCCGATCATCAGTATTGTCGTCGCCGTTCTGATTATGCTGAGCGCGTGGCGCGTAACTAAGGAATCCGTCAATATATTGCTGGAAGGAGCGCCTTCTCGGCTGGATACGACAAAAGTAGAGGAAAGACTCGGCCAGTTAGCAGGCGTTATCAAGGTGCATGATCTCCATATTTGGACAGTTACATCCGGCTTTGATTCCCTGACATGCCACCTCGTTGTCGAGGACGATTTGCCCAGCTACCCTGTGCTAAATGATGCTCTTGCCGTTTTGGAAAAGGAATTCGGCATTACACACGCCACGATCCAGATTGAGAACTCGTCTACTACGCATGGCGACTTACATTGCCAGGCAACAGCCGATTCACATTCGCACAGCCATGATCATGACCATGACCACGACCACAATCACGACCATGGGCATGATCACAAACAACATAGCCATTCCTAAAAAGAAAACCATCTCCCGACATTTCGAGAGATGGTTTTTGCTATCGGATTAGTCTTCCATGGTAGACAGATCGCCAGTCGGCAAGCCCAGCTCCCACGCTTTCAAGACGCGGCGCATGATTTTACCGGAGCGTGTTTTTGGCAGCTTGTCGCGGAATTCGATTTCACGAGGAGCAGCATGTGCAGCCAGTCCTTCTTTGACAAACTTGCGGATTTCGTCCATCAACGCCTCACTCGGCTCATAGCCCGCTCGCAGAGAAATGAACGCCTTGATAATTTCACCACGTACCGGATCTGGTTTGCCGATGACACCTGCTTCCGCTACTGCTGGATGCTCCACGAGCTTGCTCTCTACTTCAAATGGGCCAACGCGCTCACCAGATGTATTGATGACATCATCGATCCGCCCTTGGAACCAGAAGTAGCCTTCTTCATCCTTGTATGCAGAATCCCCGGATACATACCATCCTGGGATACTGAAGTATTCTTCGTATTTCGCTGGGTTATTCCAGATTTGTCGCATCATGGATGGCCAGCCTGTACGGATTGCCAGGTTCCCCATTCGATTCGGCGGCAGCTCATTTCCACGGTCGTCGATAATCGCTGCATAAATGCCAGGGAACGGCTTACCCATCGATCCCGGCTTGATTGCCATACAGCGATAGTTGGAAATCAGCTGAGCACCTGTTTCTGTCATCCACCAGTTGTCGTGAATGCGTTGATTAAACACGCGCATTCCCCAGTGAACGACTTCAGGATTGAGCGGTTCGCCAACACTCAGGACGTGACGCAGACTGGATAAGTCAAACTGCTTGACGAGTTCGTCCCCTGCTCCCATGAACATGCGGAACGTTGTCGGAGCACTGAACCAGATTGTCACTTTGTTTTTCTCAATGACTTTGTACCAGTCTTCGGGGGTGAAACGTCCACCACGTACGACAATAGTCGCTCCATTCAACCAAGGAGAAAAAATACCATATGAAGTACCCGTTACCCAGCCCGGGTCTGCCGTGCACCAATAAATATCATCCTCTTGCAAGTCGAGGATCCATTTCCCTGTCTGGTAATGCTGGACCATGGCGTTGTGAACATGCAAAACGCCCTTTGGTTTGCCCGTCGAGCCTGAGGTGTAGTGGAGGATCATTCCATCCTCACGATCCACCCATTCGATTTCCAGCTCGGAGGAGGCTTCTTCCATCACTTTTTCAAAGCTGATTTGTCCTTCTTTCAGCTCCTCTTCTGCTCCCACGACAATCACGTGTTTTAGTGCAGGCAGGTCATTTACAGGAATGCGTGGCAAGAGTGCAGGTGTAGTGACAATCGCGACTGCTTCGCTATTTTCCAGGCGATCACGCACAGCTGCTTCCATGAACGCTTCGAACAGTGGCCCTACGATTGCGCCAACCTTGATCGTCCCTAAAACGCTTACATAAAGCTCTGGAGATCGCGGCATAAACACAAAAACGCGGTCCCCTTTTACAATGCCCAAATCCCGCAACACATTTCCGAATTTATTGGATAGCTCACTTAATTGCGCAAAGGTATACGTTTCGTCTCTGGTCGCATTGCTGTACATCAAAGCGATTTTGTCTTTGCGATCAGTAGCGAGATGTCGATCAATGGCTTCATACACCATGTTCACTTTCCCGGTCTCGTACCAGGAGAACTGCTTCTCCACATCCGCCCAATCAAAATTCGCATATGCTTCGTCATAATTTTCCAGATTATAAGGGCCTTCCGTTGCCGGAATTTTCTCCACGTTCATGTCCTCACTCTCCCACTCTACATCATTTTACTCACTACGCAACATTCATAATATTTCTACATTTTTTGCGTAATTCCTCCTGCCAGAACCTACTTATTCGTTTTCGAAAATTTTCTTGTATAATGACGGTACTCTTATCGTAAAGGAGATGGCTGACCATGATGATCTGGCTTATTTTGCTTGGGGCTATCGCCTTGCTGCTTCTTCGAGCCTATCGCAATACCTTTGACGTTCAAATCATGGATGTATCCATTTCGATACAAGAATCTTTGCGCATTCAAAATCCTCATGATTTTGAGCCAGTTTCGATCTTGCATTTGTCTGATTTACACATGGAAAACTTGTCGGTACGACCCGAGCGCATTGTCGCTGATTTTTCGGAGCGTCAGGTGGACTTGATTGCGATTACAGGTGACTTGCTGGATCGCGAACGAAACATTCCGAAGGCTGTTTCTTTTGTGCAGTCCCTTATGCAATTGAAGCCAGCTCTAGGAACTTTTGTTGTGTTTGGCAACCATGATTACGTTCTATCGCCCCTCAAGCTCGCGCAGCTGAAATCAGAGCTGGAACGAATTGGCTGTCGCGTTCTCATCAACCAAAATGAAACGGTCTATCACAAGGGGCAACCGTTACATGTTATTGGTGTCGATGATTTCAGCACCCGCCATAGCAACCTGGACAAATCCTTTCTGGGTGTACCAGAAACCGGAGCTAGGCTCGTCTTAACCCATGATCCTAATATAGTTTTGCATATGAAAGAGTATGCTTACGATTATTTGCTGTCTGGACATTTTCACGGAGGACAGATTCATTGGCCACGACCTTTTCATCTCGCAACGATGGGCAAGCTGCCTAAGCTGAATATCGTAAAAGGATTGCACGAAATGGATGGGCGTCCCTTTTACATCAGTGAAGGTTTGGGGCAAACTGGGGTAAACATCCGATTGCGTTCCCGTCCAGAGATGACTTTGCATGTAATAGGAAACGAGGCCCAGCATAAGACACCATCGGCCGAGATCACCGCTCCAGCACCTGTCATTCAGGAAACAGCTGCCACGCTCGCGCTCGATTAAGGTATAATAGCCTTACTTTCGTGTCGAGATGGGGGTCACCTTGTGGAAAAATGGAAGAGAGATGTCGAGCACATCCGACAAGCGACAAATTTGCCTATTGTATATGTACAAGTCACGCAAGCAGAAGCTGCACAAGTCCAGCAGGATTGGGAACAAAAAGGCTGGGAGCTAGTTGCATTCCATTCGAGTACCAACGTGATGACACTCATTCTTATTGAAACTTCCACTTGGCATACTTCTGCCCGCGCGTTGTTGGATCTGATTTTTCCTCGAGTGGATGATCCGGCGACGCTCCCCCTTTCCCAACAGATTTCCGATTGGTTGCAGGGCATTGTCTCTGGTTCCCCTGTTGCAAGCCCAGCACAGCTGGAAGCAAAATGGCCGTGGAAAGAAGCACGCGTCTCCTTTTTATTAGAACGATGCAGACCGGATCGCACAGGTGGTTGGGACTCCTTGCAGCCCTTGTTGCATGATTTTTTTGAAGGAGCCCCCGATTTTTTATCAGTAAGTCATACGCATGCGCTTCTACTCGTCCCCGTCTCCATGCTTGATCATCAAAAAGCACCTTCAGAGCTTTTGGAATGGGCATCTGGCCTGCATGACCTGATCACTATGGAATGGATGGAGCCCGTTCGCATTATTGTCGGGACGCCAATTACGACTCCAGTCGCATTGGGTGATACTTTCTCCTGGCATTTATCCCTTGCCCGCGCACTCCAATATTATCGACCTCAAATGATGGTAGCTGGCGACTGGTCCTATCCACTGGAAAGATGGGCTGCTTCCCTGCCCAAAGAAATAGCAGCTGCGATCGCAAAGGAGCTATCCGCCGTCATTGCCGTTCCACACTTGACAGATGAACAGCTCGAAACGTTGGATACGTTGTTCGCCAGACAACTAAACGTAAGTGATACAGCGCGGCAGCTTTTTCTTCACCGAAATACGCTTTTGTATCGATTGGACAAGCTGACGGAACAAACCGGTTTGGACCCGCGATTGTTTCCCGATGCGGTTATGCTGCAGCTCTACCTTCTCTTTCGTCAAAATTAACAAAACATTTTGTATATGATGTCCGTATCCTTCTATCAATAGAATTGGTACCCTTACGATACAGTCAACCAAGAATATGCTCTCTTCACAAAATCGAGGAGGTGCCTTTTCCATGGCAAAGGTAAGTCTTTCCCACATTTATAAACGATATGGTAATAACGTGACAGCAGTAGACGATTTTCACCTGGAGATTCAAGATCGGGAATTCCTTGTTCTCGTCGGACCATCCGGTTGCGGTAAATCTACCACCCTTCGTATGATTGCGGGTCTGGAAGAAATTTCAGATGGTGATTTATACATAGGCGATCGCCGTGTCAACGATGTGGCTCCCAAAGATCGGGACATCGCCATGGTTTTCCAAAGCTACGCACTCTATCCGCATATGAATGTATACGAAAACATGGCATTCGGTCTGAAACTGCGCAAATTCTCCAAATCCGATATCGATAAACGGATACAAGACGCAGCACGAATTCTCGATATTTCCCATTTGCTAGACCGCAAGCCAAAAGCCCTGTCAGGGGGCCAAAGACAGCGTGTCGCATTGGGGCGTGCGATCGTCCGTGAGCCGCAAGTATTTTTGATGGATGAACCATTGTCCAACCTCGATGCCAAGCTGCGTGTACAAATGCGCACGGAAATTTTGAAGCTGCATCAACGCTTGAATACAACCATCATTTATGTAACGCACGATCAAACAGAAGCCATGACAATGGGCGACCGGATCGTTGTCATGAAGGACGGTCTTATTCAACAGGTGGCAACTCCTACAGAAATTTACAACCATCCAGTCAATCTGTTTGTAGCGAGCTTCATTGGTTCACCTGCAATGAACTTTGTCAAAGGGAATCTTTCTGAGAAAGACGGAGCACTCTTTTTCGATGCGCAAGATATTCATGTGCGTTTCCCTGAAGACAAAGCGAAGACTTTACGGGAAAAAGGTTATGTAAATAAGCCGGTTATTTTTGGAATTCGTCCTGAGGACATTTATAGTGACGCCTCATTTATGGAAGCAAATCCGTTTGAGAGCGCTCTGGAGGCAGAAATTGAAGTCGTGGAAAATATGGGCTCCGAGCTGTACGTCTATTTCCACAATATCGGGGATACACAGATGGTTGCACGCGTTGATTCCCGCGAGGCACTCAAGCCAAAAATGAAGGTAAAACTTGCTATGGATCTTGCAAAATGTCATGTATTTGACAGCGAGGCAGAAGTAGCGGTATTCTAATAGCGCAATGAGAAGGAGTGTCCACATCCGGCATTCCTTTTTCTATTTTTTTGCACAAAATGGAGTACAGATCACACCTAGAGAGATAGCGTGGAGAGGAGCGGAACAAAAATGGCGTATCAAATCGTCTTTTTTGACATTGACGGAACCTTACTGAACACCGATCACTTGATTCCACAAACAACTGTTGACGCCGTAGAAAAACTAAAACAAAACGGAGTCCACGTCGCGATCGCAACAGGACGATCTCCTTATCATTTGAGGCCAATCGCTGAGCAGCTGGGTATTGACACATTCGTAGGCTTTAACGGGTCGTACGTAATGAGCGGCGGGAAGATTATCCATCATACACCGATTGATACGGGCACTTTGGCAAAGCTTGAGCATATGGCAGAGGGACATTCTCATCCGATGGTATTTTTGAGTGCGGACAGCTGTTATGCAAATGCCAGTGATCACCCGCATATTATCGAGTCTTTTGATTCGTTACGACTGGAAGCTCCGGCGTATCGCCATCGTTACTGGGAGGAAACGCCGATTTATCAAGCTTTTCTCTATTGTGGCGCAGAAGAATCGATGTATACAGGGGAATTCCGAGACGTCTCCTACATTCGTTGGCACCCGCACTGTATGGATATTTTGCCCCCTAACGGCTCGAAGGCGAAAGGGATTGAAGCTGTATTAAAGCATATGGGACTAACACCTGCGGATGCCGTTGCGTTTGGAGACGGATTGAATGACAAAGAAATGCTCTCCTTTGTAGGCATGGGTGTAGCTATGGGCAATGCGCATGAAGATCTGAAGCCATTCGCCAACATGATTACTCGCCACGTTAACGATAGTGGCATCCAACACGGCTTAGAGAAGCTCGGTTTAATCTAGTCCCTCTAAAATGTAAGCTATTTCCTTCATAATCACTCTCTCCATGTGCACGCTATAGACAACAGCACTGGAGGGAGTGAGTTTTTTTGCGCGTCTGGCCTATCGTCGCCGCCATTGCCTTGGTCGGTCTCGTAGTTGTTCCGTATCGGATGAATCAAAATGCAGAGCAAGAAATGCGCGAACCTCATCCCCGCGTGACCTCTGTTCAAGCGAGAATTCCACGGATCAACTACATTGAACAAGTGAAAGACATTCGTCGTGATTTGGAGAAAAAAAGCCATATTCAAACGCTTCGTCATAACCAGCGTGACCGCAGTCATTATGTAGAAAATGAAGTTGTTGTACGTTTTTCTCCCCGTCCACCGCAAGAGAAAATTGATAAGCTCGTTGCCTCTTTGGATGCCAAGATCAAACGTGATTTTGACAAGTTTCTCATTATCAAATCAAAGAGCATGACTACCAAGCAGCTCATGAAGAAACTGGCTGAGCATCCTGACTCCGTCTATGCTGAGCCGAATTATCTCCTGCTCCCGAATGTGAAGCCGAACGATACTTACTATAATGAGTACCAGTGGAATCTTTCTCTGATCGGCATGGAACAAAGCTGGGACGTCAGCGAAGGCAGCAGCGATGTCATTGTCGCTGTCGTCGATACAGGGGTCGACATGAGCCATCCAGAATTCGCTGGCAAGCTCGTTAAAGGCTACAACGTCCTGGATGGCAGTAATAAGCCGCAGGACGATAACGGCCACGGAACCCACGTGTCCGGGGTCATTGCCGCGAAAACGAACAACGCAGATGGAATAGCCGGGATATCTTGGAATAGTAAGCTCATGCCGATCAAAGCGATTGGCGCAGATGGTTCAGGCTCAGCTGTGGACATTGCACAAGGCATTTATTGGGCGACGGATAACGGAGCAGATGTCATCAACTTGAGTGTGGGTAACTACACCTCCTCCGCGGCGCTTAAAGAAGCTTGCCGTTATGCCTTTGATAAAAATGTCGTTTTGGTCGCAGCTTCTGGAAACGATGCGAGTGATCAGCCTAGCTATCCTGCTGCGTATGAAGAGGTCATTGCTGTTGCCGCTGTCGATCACCGCAAAGAACGCGCCGATTTTTCCAATTTTGGTGATTATGTCGATGTATCAGCTCCCGGAGTGGATATCCCGAGCACTTACATTTATAGCGATTATGCCTCGCTATCCGGTACTTCGATGGCGTGTCCTCATGTCGCTGCATTAGCTTCGCTCGTCCGTTCCATCCATCCCGATATGAACACGCGGGACGTGATGAATCTCATCAGGCAATCTGCCACTGATCTCGGTGCTCCCGGCCATGACAAGTTGTACGGCTACGGCATGATCAATGTGAATCAAACACTTCGCCAAGCTCAACCGGCCAAGCCGGCCCAAACGGAACAACCACAACCGACAAGAACAGTGGGCGGCTTGATCAATAAATTCTTCCAACGCTTACGGTTTGGCGGTCAATAGACCAAACGAAAAAAAAGCGTACGAGCTTATCATTCGTACGCTTTTTTTATATAAACCTGTAGCAGGAGGTCGACGTTCTGTTCACGAACCTCTGTTTATCGCTTGCTAGCTGGCATGGGACCACTCCCCCACTTCCTTGTTCTTCGGTGCGCAATCTGGTAACGAGCTCTTTTTCGAAAAATTGGGCTACACCAAATCGATGCAATCCTATCACAAACGCAAACCGAGAAAAGGGGCGAGACAATAAGAAAAAAGGTGGTCCATTCCACCTTTTTCTGTTTGACGTATTCTATTGATGCAGGAAGGCAAATTATGCCCGTGCTTTTTCTTGTTCCATACGCTTTTTCGCGATATAGTCTGTTTCGTAATATTGCAGATCATTACGCATCGGCTCGAACACTCTGGACAAGGACAAGGTCAATTGCTGCAGTTCAGGGACAACCTGCTTGCGGAAAATGATACAATCCTGACCAGTATAGGCCAATCGCCCATCTTCCTCGTAAACCTCACCTTTGGGATAGTAGAAGTTATTAATACAGGTATGGTACACCTGATACAATACTTCCTCGGCAAACTCCTCATGAAATCGCGCGCGACGGAGGGATACTCCCAGCCTTTCGTATGCATTTTCGCAGTAGACCAAAAGGTGTCGCAAGTCGGAAAGATAATGACGGTAATACGTTTCAAATTCTTCCGGATCACCTGACGCGGATACAAGACCAGATAAGGTAACCTGATTCAAAAAACGCTCCACTTCCATGCTTACCCTTTTCAACTTGGTGTACGTCTCCTCGCACAATTGCTTTAGATGAGTCGCTGACATAAAGTCCCCCTAGTGTTGAAGAATCTGCCTTTTTTATAATAAGTATAAAGGAAAGATTATTTATTACACAAGGGTAATTTTTATACGATGAGATAGCTTTAGAAGATGATATAGAGGATCGTATAAACAAAAATAAGGCTACGCCATAACTCTGACGCAGCCAAGTTTCTACATGAAATTGCAATTTATACTGCCGTTTGCTCTCTAACTTTTCCCTTAATTTTCCTTATCTGTAACAAATAAATGATATAGGCTGCGAACAATCCGATGAGCGTCATGAAACCGAGAACGACAAAGTCTTGTGTCACAGATGACAGCCCATGTCCCTTCGTCAAAATCTCTCTGACACCGTCCAAGAAATAGGTCAGCGGCAATGATTTTGCAATCGCAACAATCCCCGTTGGCATCGACATGAGTGGCCATGTATAACCGGATAGCATGAACGAAGGTACCGCAATCATCATACCGATCTGTGTGGCTTGAAGCTGACTGTTAGAAATAAAGGAAATCGCGTATCCAATCGCCAACACCGCCAAGTTAAACACAGAAGCCAATAACATCAGGTCGAAGGTGCTTCCGTTATACGGGATAGCAAAAACTTTTAACATCAGCGTAAACGCTATGAACATGTTGAGTGTTCCTGCCAGGAAGTACGGCAACAGTTTGCTCGCGGTTATCGCAAAGAAGCTATGGCGAGATAATGTATCCCTCCAGGTTCCCGCTTCTTTTTGTTGGGCAACTGACAAGACAATTCCGAGGAACAACACCTGCTGGAGTACAGTACCTGCGAGTCCGAACACCATAAAGGACATATAGCTGAAGGCCGGGTTATACAGCACTCTGTATCGATAATCGATACCGGTAAACATGTTTTTCCCTTCTTCTCCCCAACCACCAAGTGCTTCCATCTTTTTCAGAGTGGTTCCCGCCGAAACCGATTTAATTGCTGTACTCGCTGCGCGAACGGCTGTATTCGAAATCATGATGTTACTACCGTCAATGACCGTCAGTACCTGTGCCTCTCGTCCAGCCTTTACATCCTTTTCTAAGCCAGCAGGTATGATCAGGGCGATATTTGCTTCGCCCTTATCTACTATTTTCATTGCTTCTTCTTCTGTTCCTACGATGGACGTGATCCGAAATGTATGATCAACCTCAAAAGCCCGGTAGAGCTCACGACTCAGCTCCGTTTGGTCCGCATCCACCATTACTGTAGGAATCTCCATCACCTTTTTCTCGCTGTACAGAAATCCGAACATCGTCAAATAAATGAGTGGAACGATGAAGAGAATATTACGGATCGTTTTGTTAGCAAAAAGATTTTTCCATTCACTCCAAAACAGGTGAGAAAAATTATTCACCATTACCAGCTCCTTCAAGCTGCCACTCAACCGTCAGGCCTGGACGCAGTTCCGGATCAGACACGAGCAGCTTCACTTGGAAGGATCGAATGTCACGATCTCCGAGTTCCTGTGTCGCTTTTTTCACAGCGAAGTCAGCAGCAGGAGCTACCGTAACCACTTTCGCATCCACTTCTTTATTCAGAGCAGGGACGAACAATTTCACATTGTCTCCTGTTTTCACATTTGCGAGAACATATTCATTCACATAAAATTTCACGTAGTTGTCTGCCTTAGTTTGAATCGTCAAAACGGTGAAGCCTTGCGAAACCAGCTCTCCTTTTTGAACCGCAACCGATTTGACAATGCCGTCCACTGGAGCTGTCAGCTTGGTATTGTTCACGTAGGCTTCCACTTCCGCCAATGCACCTTTTGCTTGCAGGACGTTTGCCTCTGCGGATTTAACATCCAGCTCCTTCAAGCCTACTTGACCTCTTCCTGCTACTGCTTGGTTATAAGCCGCTTTTGCTTGGTCCAGCTGTGCTTGAGCAGCATCGATCTGCTCCTTGCGAGATCCAGTTTGAGCCATTTTCAACTGTTCTTCTGCAGCCTTCAGTTCTGCCTGAGCTTTATCGGCTTGCATTTGCGCCTCTTCCACTTTCACTTGTGGAACGGCACCTTCCGCCATCAGATTTTTCATGCGTTCCAGGTTCGTTGCCGCAATTTGATTGGCGGTTTGCGCTGCTTGCAGTTTTGCTTTAAGCTGTGTAATTTCTTCTGAACGCGCTCCATTTTTGTTCGCGTCAAGCTGAGCTTGAGCTGAGCTGACTGCTGCTTTCGCTTGATCCACTTGCGCATTGCTGGAATTATCGGTCACTGATACTCCTTTTTTCGCCTGATCAAGCTTTACGAGGGAGAGCTTGTAAGCAGCCTCTGCCTGTTCTTTCTTCGCAAGAAGCTCCTCACTGTTAAGAGTAGCAACAACCTGCCCAGCTTTTACTTCGTCTCCTTCTTTTAACGCAAGCTGTTCGATTGACCCGCCCATTTTAAAAGAGAGGTCTACTTCTGTTCCTTCGATGACACCTGCTAATTTCGTTGTATTTTGGCCACCCATGCTACTTACATTCGAACCAAACAGTACAGTTCCTAGTACTGCAATGCTGACTACAAAGCTACCTACGCCTATCCATGCACGTTTGTTCATCTGTCTTCTCCTCTTGTTTACGTATCTCTAGATTTAATTTGTTTGAAACATTCCTGAGAGCATATAACGCAGTGTCTGTTTATCTGTCGCACTGTTTACTGGCTCTTTGCGAAACTGTTTGCGAAGCACAGTAAAGCCAACCATACCAAACAACGCGGATGCGAGTGTGCGAATTTCTATATCTGCCCGGATATAGCCTTGCTGCTGCAGTTCCAACATGTGTGTCTCCATCGTATGGAAATAGCCACCTAACAGATTGCCAACCATTCTGTCGCGCTGTCCATCTCCTGAGAATGCACTCAGCAATAGGAAACACAAGTCCTGATTTTCGGAAAAGAAGCGAAGATGCTCATCCAGCACATTCAGAATGCGATCCTCCAAGGAAAGCTCTTCATTTTGCATGACACTATCTACATGGTAAATCAGCATCTTCACGCCTTTTTCTATCACGTACAAAAACAGCTCTTCCTTTGTGGAAAAGTGATAATACAGTGTTCCTTTTGCTACCTGCGCCATTTCCGCGATTGCATCCATCGTTGTTTCGCTATATCCCAATTGGGCAAATGCGGTTAGGGCTCCATTCGCAATTTGATCTTTTTTTGATGGTGCCATCACTCCTGTCCCCCTTTTAATTTTTTTGAACTGACTGGTCAGTATAAAAATTATATTACTGATCCTTCCTAGTTTTGTCAAGCGAGCATTGCTTTAATTAAAAAAAGATCGCATTGTGTGCGATCTTTTATTTCTCCATGATTCTAAAATATGTTTCTGTGGTTGCAGGCATTGGTGCAACACCAAGATGATCCCTCAGCTTTGCAACACATTTTTCGTACCAGCGGATGGCCTGTGTCCGATTATTTTGTTGATAATAGGCAGTCATCAGTAAACGGTAGGACTCCTCCCAGCAATCGTCTACCCGCAAGATTGCCTCACACCAGCGAATTGTTTTTTCCAATTTACCATCCTCTAGCATGATCTTGGCCAAACGCTCTGCTCCGCGCAGAAACAGCGCCTGCATTCTCTCCCTTTCTTCTACACACCAATCCTCATAGCGGCATTCCGGCAAGTAATCACCCAAGTAGTACGCTAGACCTTTTTCCAAAAGTGTCGCACCCTGACGTCTGTCTGGTTCAGCCAACCCCAGCGTCACGAGCTTCTCGAACTCCTCTACGTCCATATGATAGCCGGAAGCCAGATTGAAACCATAAGAGCTGCCGTGGCGTTGAATGAAAAAGGTATCCGTTCTTGCAGCACGATCTGGCTCTAACGCTTTATTCAATGCATTCAGCGATACTTTAAAATCGCGGATCGCCGCCTCCTCGATACTGTCTGGCCAGAGTCGGTTCATGATTTCTTCCCGCGCTAATAAATGATGTCGCTTCGTCAATAAAAGCTGAAATAACAGCTTGGCTGTCCCACGCTGCCATGCCTTTTCGCTCAGCTCCCGCTCTCCCAGCCACACGCGAAATGTGCCCAGCGTCTGAATGCGAAGGGTATATCCAGGATGGAACGTTACGTTCTGCAGGCCCAAATCATTTAATAGCTGGGAGACATAATCCGGCGATACCTTTCGGCGCTCTGCCTCAATCAAAATCGGCATTAGCTGCTGCACATCATGCGGCGTCAGCAAGGTAGGACGCTGCAGAAGGAAGTGGTATTCCCCAGACTGCATCAGCGACAGCGCCTGTGTCACCGCAGGAACGAACAATTCCCATTGCTTTTTACGGTAGGCCAAAAAGCTAAGCCACAATTGGCAAATCACGACATTGTAGCTGTCGCCGCAGTGGCTGAGCCTGTCGGCACAATCGATAAAGGTAGCCCACGCTTCTTCTTCTTTTCCGTACTTGGCGTAAGCAATCCCGATGGCCATGCGTACCAGACTGCCTAACCAGTCGTCGCGCATCGCCTCCGTTTCCTGAATGCCCCTGTTGCCATACAGCAGGGCTTGGTCGAGTGCCTTTTCTCTTGCGTACAGCAACGTCAGTCCGAGAAGCGTTTCTGACTTTCCGCGTGTCGACTGGAGTTCCTCCATGATCTGCAATCCTTTTTCGTAAAGCTGACGAATCTCATCAGTCGGCAATGCTTGACTGATCAGCGCAGCATGGGCTTTTCGGACGTAGCCATTCGCCTCTACAAAAGGGGAATGCGCAGCGCGCCCCAATTGAATGGCTGTTTCCGCAGATTCCCACCCCCGCTCCCATTCACCATTCAATGCATACGCAAAAGAGAGCAGCAACGAGGTTTCCCGATACGATCTGGTAAGTGGAGGATGCTTCATCTGCTCTACCTGCCACTTGCTCTCTAAAAGCTGAATGGAGGACTGTAGGCGGCCAGTCCGAAATAACAGACGTGATTCCAGCTCCACCTCCGTCTGCTGCTCCAGCTCTTGACTGCGCCCATACCATGCTGCTGCCTGTTTGGCATCCCCACGATTCGTATAAATTTCTGCTAGCAGACGGTATAGTCGCGGGGCCATTTCACTCTCTTGCTCGGACGGAGGAAGAAGTTGAATCGCCTTCTTAAGCAGCTCTTCTGCTCGGACGCCCTGTACACTGTCCAAATGGACGCGTGCTTGTCCCTCCAACCCACGGCATAATCCCATTTGGTCTTGTTTTTGTTCACATTGTTTTAAAAATTGCTCATAGGATAAAAATGCCTTCGCATAAAGACAGCGGTAACGCTCCACCTCTCCTTGGTAAAACCATAACCAATGCTGTTCGTTCTTGATATTCTCAGGTAACAGCGTCATCCATTCATATAAAAAGTCCAGCTTCCCTGCTTGCAATAGTCGTTCAGATGCTTGGCACAACCATTCACCCAGTACATCCCATTGTTCAAAGAGACGCAGACGCCAAAAAGCCTGGGCCTCGTCTCCTTTTCGTCTATACCAACCGGCAGCCTTTTGATTCACTTGTACATACGTCTCTTGATTCACAGCTAGCTTGCTCGACAAGAGACGTTGGAATAGTGGATGAAAGGAATAGACACCAGTATGGACGTGAAGAAAAAGATTGCAGCGCTGTGCTTCCCGTAGCTTTTCGATACACGCTTCCCCGAGGGTCTGTTTGCAATCCTCCAGATCGAATTGCTCGAGAACCGCAGCCTCGATCAAGAACTGCTGCATGTCTGTATCTAGCTTTGTCCAGACCTCTACCTCCAGCAAATGCAGCAATCGCGACAGCTCACGCAAACTATCGGACACCGTCTGGCCCCTCGTTACCATTTCACCAATAGAACGAAGTGCCATCACCCAGCCTCGTGTAACCTCTTCCACGCGACCCCAATCCTCTTTAGATAACGCTATGTCGTATTGATCGGAATAAAATGCTTCACTCTCCTCAAGCGTGAAGGCAAGATCATTTGTCGTTAGTTCCAAACATTCTCCTCTTGCTGATAATAGCTCGAGATTGGACCATGTCGGTCGTGAGCGCGTCAATATAACCAGCTTGACCTTTTGTGGGAGTACCTCCACTACCTGTTGAATAAATCGATCGACGGCGCTGTTAGCTTCAATCCGTTGGTAATGGTCCAAAACAATCAGATGCTCTGCTTGGAGCTGTACACATGCCCCGATGAACCAGTCGACCAGTACCTGATTATCTATGGATGGTACGGGATTCTGCTCCTTGAGGTGTAGTAGCTGCTCTCGCAAATGCTGTCCAAAACCAGATTGAATCTGACGAACACTTTCCACTAGACAGATGACAAACGCAAAAAGATCATCGTCTCCATCATGGATGGTATACCAGGATGCTGTGAGTGCTTCATCATGTATAAATGTAGCCAGAGACGTCGTTTTGCCATAGCCTGTACCTGCATGAATGAGACAAAGCTGCGTATATTGCAAGAGTCTCAGCTTTTTTGCCAATGCAGGCCGCCGCAAGACATACGGTTTCTGCCCTGGAGGAGTTATTTTGGAAATAGGAATGTGGAATGGAATCATGAAATGTGCACTCCTTGCCGTTCTCCTGTTGACCGTTTCTTTGACTATTTCCCCATTTCTAACTATTCTCCTGCCATTTGACCTTCAATCGCCAAAAAGCCCACCCGGGAAGTCCAGGTGGTGCTTTTTCAGTCGACCAAGTTAATGCCTTTGACCGTATATCCGATGTCATTTAACAAGACTTGGAATTCTTCATCGCTGATATGCTCTCCGTTCGAAATACGCAAATGGATATCTGCAACCCGATCATAAATGGCTCGATTCGTAGACACATATAAAATGTTGAAGCGTGTTTCGGCCTGCAAACGTGTTCTCATCCGGTCCACGACACGTTTTTGCAGCGCATCCGGGTGTCCATTATCGACTCGCACAATTTTCCCAGGTGTATAAGGGATAGAAGGTCGCGGATTTACTTCGTCAGGCTTTGGCGTGTCGGTCGGCAATACACCTACAATCAAGTTATCTTTGTAGGCTAACACTTTGATATCGACTATGCCCGGCAGATTTTCGGCATGTCCTTCCAAGTGTGTCACGAGTTGTGGCTCTCGCTGATGAACCATCTTTTGGCTGATCATCGCTGCCGGTCCTTTGTCCCTACCGGCGTTGTCATTCTTGAAGTTAATGCCAAGCGCATCAAACTTGGCCTGACTACCGTTCTTATCTTCGGTGCCCTGTTCTTTGTTAGGCGAACACCCTGTCATTAAACTGGCAAACAGGAGCACAGCCATGATACCCCCACACATTCGTCTCACAACAAAAACACCTCCTTGCACTTAGTGTGATGTGCAGGAGGTGTTCTTACTCAGGAAGTAGCTTCCTTAATTTGACTTATCGAAGTCGCCTTCAAACGTATCTTTTTTGCCATCTTTTTCAGCATTCAGTGTGTAATTTCTGACTCCATCATTTGATTCTGTATAAAACTCAAAAGTCCCCTCTGCTGTAATCTCAACTTCGTACGTTTTGTCCTCCATTGAGACGGTAACCTCTGTACCCGGTTCTACTTTACCGGTAATTCGATACAGCCCCAAATTCCCTAATCGAAAGATTTTACCCTCAACACTTTCCTTATCAATAATTGCTGCCTGCTCTGGCTTCTTCTCGCCCGTAGTTGGTTTCGCTGGGTCTTTTGGCTTTTCCTGTTGACCCACTTGATTTGCGTTGACCTTATCCGCAATCAAAACGGTTTGTGTATTCCCATCCCAACCTACTTCGTAGTTCAAGGCCTCTGCAATAAAACGAACAGGGACAACGGTACGCTTGTTCACGATTTGTGCAGGCACGTCCAAGTTGATAGTCTGTCCATTTTTCTTGGCGATTTTTTGGGTGACAACGAGTCTGATGTTATCTTTCCCTTTGTTGATGGTCACCGTACGGGTTTCTTCATTCCATTGCACTTCAAAGCCAAGGCTTTCTGCAATTGGTCGAATCGGTACTAGCGTACGTCCCTGGCTGATAATAGGTGCTTGGTCAGGAAACGCAATTTGTTTTTTATTGTACTCAACTTTAACAGCAGTCTGCGCAGCTTTCGGTGCAGTTACAGGTGCAGGTGCTGCCGCTGCAGAAAATGCTGCCATTGGTACTAAGGCGATTGCTAGTAACAATGAGGTTACTTTTTTTAGCAAAACGTTCACTCCATTTCCAAAAAGGTTTACACGATTCTTAATCTACTATAGGTTGGAGGCTGTTTCAAGAATTTCCTGCAACATCCATTTCAAAAGATCGTTCTTTCCTATGTAACTCTCCTCCTTCAAGATACTTTTTCCTCCTCCTTTTGGCCTAATTTCAAATTGTTACAAAAATGCAACCATCTTGCTTTCCAAAACCGTTACAATAGACAAGAAGCGACAGCATTATATCTTGAAAGAGGCAATGTGCAATGAACAAATTTCTTCCTTTCCTCATCCTGGCACTAATCTTAACCTTAATTCCTCCAGTAGGAAGCTCCGCGAACACAACCGCCATCCAATTAGGAAGTGAGGTACTGTTCAATCAGTTCCACCATCTCATTGAAGGAAAACAAGTGGGACTGATTACGAATCAAACAGGGCTGAACAGTCAGAGAGTCAGCACAATCGACATGTTACGACGTGATCGTTCCGTCAATTTAACGGCTCTATATGCACCTGAACACGGCCTAGACGGCAAAACCGAAGCAGGTAAACAAGTAACGAGCTTCATTCATCCCGTCTACGCTATACCGGTATACGGCTTGTCTGGATCGACTCGCAAGCCAACACCAGAGATGCTCAAAGACATCGATATACTCCTCGTAGATTTGCAAGATATCGGATCGCGAACCTACACCTACATATCTACTTTGCATTACGCCATGACAGCTGCAAAGGAACAAGGAAAAGAAGTCATAATACTGGATCGACCGAATCCTCTCGGAGGAAAGATTGTAGAGGGTCCTGTATTGGAGATGCCTTACCGCTCTTTCATTGGTATTGATGCCCTCCCGATGGCACATGGAATGACCATAGGAGAGCTGGCGCTATTTTTCAACCGTACCATCGGCGCAGATCTTACTGTCATTCCGATGCAAGGATACACAAGAAGCATGATTTATCAAGAGACCAATTTAGCCTGGATTCAGAGTTCTCCCCACATCCCGAATCTGACCTCTGTATTCGGATATATGGCAACTGGCTTGGGTGAAGGTACACCCATCCGCCAAGGTGATAATTTCACCTGGATCGGAGCAGAAGGCTTAGATTCTCATAAGTACGCCGATATGTTAAATGGAAGCATGTTGCCTGGTGTTATTTTTATTCCGGAGAGCAAGGGAACAGCAGGCGGCGTACGACTTCAAATCTACGATCCAAAACTGTTTAACCCAGCTAAAACAGGTATTTACGCGTTGGCTTATGCCCGACAGCTACAGCCTTTCCCTGTACCGAAAAGCACGAGCAAACAAATCGTCATGTTTGACAAGGTAATGGGTACCAACAAAATCGGTTTGCTTCTCGAACAAGGCAAATCCCCTCAGGAAATCGTTTCTTCCTATGCGGCTGATCTAAAGAAATTTGAAGAGCTACGTCAAAAATACTTAATTTACGGTGACGAACCATTTATACCGATGCAGCCCGTTGAGCAGAAGCAACCCAAACCTTCCAAGCCAGTGACGCCACCAGCCGGGAAGCCAAATACGCCTAAGCCGCCACAGCCTGAGAACAATGGAGAGACCACTCAACCGAAGAGTCCTGAACCACCTAAACAGCCTACTCCTAAGACTCCTGTGTCTTCCGAGAAGATCGCTTATTTAACCTTTGACGATGGACCTTCGCCCGTGACTCCACGCGTTTTGGATACGTTGAAAGAGCATCAGGTCAAAGCCACCTTCTTTATTGTCGGCCGTGAGGTACCTGGTCATGAGGCCATTCTCAAAAGGATCGTAGCTGAGGGACATGCGCTGGGAGGACATTCGTATTCCCATAATTATCAGCTTGTTTACAAGAACGTGGATGCCTTTTTTGCAGACTTGGAAAAAGGCAGTCAAATGATTGAAAAAGCAACAGGAGTGAAGCCGACTGTGTTCCGTTATCCCGGAGGCAGCACCAATACTGTCAGCTTGAAGTATCAAGATCCCAAACATTATAACAAGCAAAATACCGTGATGAATGCCATCAAGACAGAAGCAAAAGAACGCGGCTACACGTTCATCGACTGGAATGTAACGAACGGCGATGCAAGAAGCAACAAGTATACAGCCGCACAAACTGTTGCGAATATTAAGCAGCAGGTAAAGTCACAAAAAGAAATTGTCGTCTTAATGCATGATTCGAGTACCAAGTCACCAACAGCTGAAGCGCTACCTGAAATCATTACCCACTTGAAAGAAAAAGGATATCGTTTCGATGTTATTCATGCCGATCATCCAACAGTTTCCAACGTAAAATAATCACAGAAGGAAAAGCCCGCTTCGTCAAAGAGCGGGCTTTTCTATACAAGACTTGGACAATCAATTAAGTAGTCAATGTTTCGTAACGGATGCGCAGCTCTCTTTTCAATATTTTTCCGCTAGGGTTTCTTGGGAGATTATCCGTAATCACGACATATTTAGGTGCCTTGAATGAGGAGAGATGATCTTTGCAAAAAGCAAGAACCTCGTCGGAAGTCAGCGTCTCTCCTGCTTTCGGTACGATAACAGCCGTCACAGCTTCGATCCAGTATGGATGGGGAACCCCAATTACAGCGATCTCTGATACTTTTGGATGCTGATAAATCAGCTCCTCCACTTCCCTGCTTGCTACATTCTCTCCTCCCGATTTAATCATGTCCTTTTTGCGATCAACCACCGTAATATATCCTTCGTCGTCCATGATGCCCAAATCACCACTGTGAAACCACCCTCCATGAAAGGCTGCCTGTGTCTTTTCCTCGTCACGGAAATAGCCGAGCATCGCATGGCTGGTCCTGTGCACAATTTCACCAACGCTTCCACGAGGAACTTCATTGCCTTCATCATCAATGATTTTTGTTTCCACATTTAACGCAGGCTTACCTGCGGAACCTGCTTTTCGTATTTGATCCTTTGGTTGTAAAACTGTGGCCAATGGCGCCACTTCCGTCTGCCCGTAAAAGTTGTAAAACTGTGCATTGGGGAGGCGTTGTCCGAGTTCTTTTAAAACTTCTACCGGCATGATCGCTGCACCGTAGTAGCATTTTTGCAGAGAACTCAAATTACGTGAGGCAAAGTCAGGAGAACGAAGCAATGCGATCCACACTGTCGGTGGGCAAAACAGCTGGGTAGCCTTGTAGGTCTCTACGGTTTGAAGCATTAACGCAGGGGTTGCCAGTTCTAAAATAATCCCGCTTCCCCCAAGGTACACGTACGGCCCCAGGAAGCAATGGAGCTGCGCACTATGGAACAAGGGCAGCGCGTGAACAGCCACATCATCTGACGACATCCCGCCCTCGATAATCGTACTGACATACTCGGAAATGATACTCTTATGAGTGAGCATGACACCCTTTGGTTTTGATTCCGTACCGCTGGTATACAAAATATGTACAACGTCTTCGTCCACAATGTCTACGTCAGGCTCATCGTCGTCTGCCGCTTCAATCAGAGCGCGAAAAGGAACCCATTCCCCTTCTTGCTTCGCTGGTTTGGAAATGAGTGAAAGAAGCTTGGGTGAAATGCCTGCCAGCTCGAGCCCTTCTTGTGCGAGCTGCTGGAATTCCGGAGCTGCGAAGCAAGCGCTCACTTCAGAATGCCCCAAAATATAAGCGACATCCTCCTTATTCAACATGAAGTTGATCGGAACCATGATGACTCCGGCCTTTGCTAGTCCAAAGTTCAGAATCGCAAAATCCATGGAGTTGCGAGATAATACTGCTACCCGCTCCCCTTTCTTCAAACCTTTTGAAATGAGGGTATGAGCTGCCTTGTTTGCGAGTTGATCAAGCTGCGTGTAGGTCAATACTTCTTCCTCAAAGTACAGGGCAGGCTTATCTGGATTTCGCCCACGACTTCTTCGCAAAATATCGCCAAGTGTATTTCTCCGAACTCTTTGCGCTTCGAGCATGCAGATTCCCCCATCATTTATAGTCTCTCCTCCATTATATAATAGTTTTCTTTATTTTCTGATATTTTTATCGAGAAATAAAAAAGACCCCAGCTTTACATCTGGAGTCGGTTCGTTTGTATATATGGCGGAGGGAGCAGGATTCGAACCCGCGTGAGCTTGCACTCTAACGGTTTTCAAGACCGCCCCGTTATGACCACTTCGGTATCCCTCCGTATTACGACAATACTTACTATAGCATAGGTCTACTCTATTTTGCAATAGCCCGTCTTCTTTTCATTTTCATTTTCATTTATCGCTTGATGACGACGAGCTTTAACTCCGTCAGTTCTTCTATAGCATATTTGACCCCTTCCCGACCGATTCCGCTTTCCTTGACACCGCCGTATGGCATATGGTCGACGCGAAACGTAGGAATGTCATTCACCATCACACCGCCCACACGAAGGTCTTCTGCGGCCTCCAGAGCCAATGACAGGTTGTTGGTATACACACCAGCCTGTAATCCGTAGCGTGAATCATTGACCAGCGCAATGCCTTGCTGGACGGACTCGATTGGATTGATGAGGACGACAGGTCCGAATACTTCCTGACAAGAGACTTTTGCATCTGCTGGAACTCCCGTCAACACCGTAGGCTGGAGCATCCGGTCAACGATTTGCCCCCCGCACGCCAAACGCGCCCCTTGCTCGATCGCCTCCCGAATCCACTCCATCGCACGTTCGGTTTCACGCGGATTGATCATGGCGGAATAGTCCGCATCTTCGGAGAGAGAATCGCCACCTCGCAGCGCTACTGTTTGTTCGATAAAACGGTGGACGAAATCGTGATAGATCTCTTTTGCCACATAAATTCTTTGCACAGATATGCACACTTGCCCAGAATAGGCGAAGGCACCAAAAACGCATCTGGGTACGACTTCGTTCAATTGCACATCACGGTCCACGATGACAGCCGAGTTCGATCCTAGCTCAAGTGTGACTCTTTTCATACCTGCCCGGTTCCGTATATCCAGCCCGACACTTGGGCTCCCTGTAAACGTCACAGCACGAACTCTCGGGTCAGACACGATTCTATCGCCAACGATCGCTCCACTGCCTGTGATCACATTTAAGACACCTGCTGGCACACCCGCTTGCTCTGCAAGCTCTGCGAGAAATAAAGCACTGAGCGGTGTCTGCGATGCTGGCTTGAGGACAACAGTATTGCCAGCAGCGAGAGCAGGCCCAACCTTATGGGCAACGAGATTCATCGGAAAGTTAAAGGGTGTAATGGCTCCGATTACTCCCAGAGGTTCTCGCACGGTATAAGCCAAACGCCCCTCTCCCCCGATAGCTGCATCCATTGGCACGGTTTCTCCGTGGAGACGTTTGGCTTCTTCCGCTGCAAATTTATACGTCTGAATCGTTCGAATCACTTCTCCGCGGGCAGTTTTGATCGGTTTTCCCGCTTCGATAGCAATGATCCGCGCTGCTTCCTCCAAACGCTCATTCATTAGAATCGAGATTTTTTCTAGCATGAAGGCACGCTGATAGGCAGGAATGCACCGCATGACAGCTGTCGCTTCGTGGGCAGCAGCAATTGCTTTTTCAACCAATGATGAGTCTGCTTGCGAAATTTGTGCGATCTCTTGACCCGTATAAGGAGAATATAGCGGTGCATACGCAGTAGCTGGCACCCACTCTCCCCCGATAAAGCACGTTTTTTTCATCGGCATATCCCCACCCTTATTGATTGGTGTACATGCATTACTCCTTCCAATCATTCTCTCCGAGACGCTTGCCTTCCTGTCCCACATTAGAAATTTTTGGATTTTTGTTTACTCTTTTGCACCTTCAGCAACACCGCACCATTCCATTAACGTGAGCGCAAAAATCTCTGCACATTGGAATACCTCATCTAAAACAATGTATTCATTCGGATAGTGCGCTACCTGTGTAACACCTGGTCCGACAACAATCGCAGGAGTATTTGCCAAAGCCGTGAGCAAACCGCCATCTGTTCCCCAAGGCGATGCCTCCACAATGGCACGTTCTCCTGTTACAACTTCAAATTGACTTTGCAGAATCTCCATGAGCGGGTGATCCTGATCAACTGCACCTGGAACCCAACGAGCGCCGAACCACTCCAGCTCGACCGGCTGTTCTGCAAACCACGGATCGATCTCTGCCAGCTTTTTGAGCGCGGCTGCCATCTCTCTCTTGGCATCGTCCATCTGCTCCCCTGGTGCAACCCCCATTCTACCTTCCAGCTTGACGAGATCAGCTACAGACGATGGCCACTTTCCGCCCTCAATCACCCCCAGATTAATCGGAATCGGGATAGGCAATTTGGCGTAAAGTGGATCGTCCAGTCGATCGTTACGCTCTTTTTCGAGTTGGCCAATTGCTTGAACAACCAGCATGCCCTTCTCGATGGCACTGACACCCTCGTAGCGAGTCCCTCCGTGAGCAGAGCGCCCTTTAACAGTCAATCTGAACCACATGGAGCCCTGCTGCTTCGGGAAAATCTTCATATTCGTCGGCTCTGGAATCAGGGCAGCATCGGCCTTATAGCCGCGAATGATCGTCGCCAAAGTTCCTGCACCGCCGCTCTCTTCTTCTACGACGCTTTGAAAAATAACGTCGCCTTTTAGTTGAACACCCAGTTTCTGCAGAACCTGAATCGCCAACAGCGAAGACAGATTTCCACCCTTCATGTCAGTAGCTCCACGTCCGTAAAGCTTGCCGTCTTCAACCTTCCCGCTAAACGGATCATCACTCCACTGTGCCAAATCGCCAGCAGGTACTACATCAACGTGTCCGTTTAAAATGATGGAACGCCCATCCCCTTGTCCCTTCCACACTCCAACGACATTCGGACTGCTTTCAAACGTAGTGCGCGGCGAGACAAAATACGGATGTGACACCAGCTCTTCGCCTTCCATGACCCATAAATCGACGGCCAGCCCCATCTGCGTCAAAAGGTCTGCAATGCTTTGCTGGATGGATTGTTCTTCTCCTTGTACGCTCGGGCTCTTTACCCATTGCTGCAGCAGTTGAACCGCTACTTCTCGATCCTTTTCCAATTGCTCCCGTATAAGCGCCTGCCAGTTTTCCATGTTTTTCCCCCGTTCCATGGTATTGTCTCAGCTTAGCGGAAAACGCCAACCTCTCCGTCCACCTTGAGCTCCGCTTCCGTTGCTCCAATTACGTCGGCAACGCTATATGGATACATGACCTCACGTAAATACAAGCCGTCTGGCATGACCTCCATCACTGCCATATCCGTAATGATCAAATCCGCAGCCTTTGTCGCTGTTAAGGGCAACGAGCATTCCCGAACGATTTTGGACCGCCCGTTTTTATCTAAATGTGTAGTTACCACCATGACCTTCTTGGCCTTTTGTGCCAGCTCCATCGCGCCTCCCATTCCAGGTACGCGTTTGCCTGGTACAATCCAGTTGGCAATGTCACCATTTTGGCTTACTTCCAGGACTCCTAAAATCGTCATGTCCAACAATCCACGGCGGATGATGGCAAAAGCAGTCGCACTATCGAAAAAGGATGCGCCTGTGGCGAGCGTGACAGGAAAACCGCCCGCATTGCATAGCATGGCGTTCTCCTCGCCTTTCGCAGGGCTTGGTCCCGTTCCGAGGATGCCGTTCTCCGCATGAAACATGACTCGTTTGTCCGCTGGGATAAAATCTGCGACTAATGTAGGGATGCCGATCCCCAAATTAATAATCATGCCGTCTTCTACTTCTAATGCTGCTCGGCGTGCAATACGTTCACGATAGCTCTCTGATTCCTTTACTTCTCCCATGCCCACTGCCAGTTCACCCCTTCACTTTGGACGATAAAGTTAACGAAAACGCCCGGGGTGACGATTTCTTCCGGGTCGATCATGCCTATCTCTACAATCTCATCCGCTTCTACGATGGTTATGTCGCCAGCCATCGCGACTAACGGATTGAAATTGCGTGCACTTGTATCAAACACCAAATTGCCGAAGCGATCCGCTTTTTTCGCATGGATGATTGCCACTTCCGCAGTGAGCGGTGTTTCCAGCAAGTATTCCTTTCCTTCAAGAACTACCTTCTGCTTTCCTTTTTCCGCAATCGTCCCA
Source organism: Brevibacillus jepli (assembly GCF_047229145.1). NCBI lineage: Bacteria > Bacillati > Bacillota > Bacilli > Caryophanales > Paenibacillaceae > Brevibacillus > Brevibacillus jepli. The sequence continues at coordinate 9,331 of NZ_JBFEFW010000003.1, read as the reverse complement.
ATACCGATATCCGATAGAATGCCTCCCAGACCGACTCCACCTGCCCGTACACGCTCTGCAAGTATCCCCTGCGGGCAGAACTCTACTTCCAGTTCACCTGCCGTCATTTGGGCCCCTGCGTTCGGATTTGAGCCAATATGCGAAGCAATGACTTTTTTGACGCGCTTTTCGGTTACCAGCTTGCCAATTCCGATATGTGGGAAAGCAGTATCGTTACTGATCAGCGTCAGGTCACGCACGCCCATATCCAATATCCCTTGAATCAATGTAGGCGGGTTCCCCACCCCGCCGAAGCCCCCTGCCAAAAGCGTCATCCCATCACGAAAATGGGAGAGCGCTTCGGACAGGGAGACGACCTTGTCAAATCGGTTTGTCATCCTCGTTCCTCCTTCTCTATCCGATCAGTGCTTTGTCTTGGAGCTCTTGCTGGACAGCTACCACCGCTTCTTTCAGCAAGGAAATCAGCTCGTCGATTTGCTCCGTAGTAATGGTCAGTGGAGGTGAGATGATGACAGCGTCTCCTGCCACCCCATCGATTCCGCCCATCGCAGGATAAATAAGCAAGCCTTTTTCAAATGCCTTTTCAATCACCTTCCCGCCTACTCCCCCTGAAAGCGCAAACGGTTCCTTTGTCTGTTTGTTTTTCACAAATTCCAGCGCGCACAGCATACCTAGGCCACGTGCATCTCCAATGAGCGGGAGTTCGCTGGCCAGCTCTTGCAGGCGGGCAAGTAAATAGGCTCCTTGCTCTGCTGCTTTTTCGACCAGCTGATGCTTTTCCACATAGTTGAGCACAGCCAATGAAACGGCAGCGGATTGAGGATTCGCGCTATACGTATGTCCTGCCATAATCGAGCCGCTTCCTTTTGTAATGGTCTCAATGATTTCATCAGACACAATCGTAGCAGCCATCGGCGTGTAACCAGCGCTCATCCCTTTTCCCAATGCCATCAAGTCAGGTACGACGCCCCAGTGGTCGATCCCAAACGCTTTACCGGTACGACCTACTCCCGTCATCACCTCATCTGCGATAAACAGAACCTCATACTTGTCACAAATCTCGCGAATGCGTTGGAAGTAACCGTCTGGCGGTACAACTGCTCCCCCAGAAGCGCCGATAACTGGCTCAGCGATGAATGCCGCTACTTGCTCAGGTCCTACACGCAATATCGCGGTCTCAAGCTCGTTTGCACACGCGAGACCGTACGCTTCTAGCGACATCTCCTCTGGTTTGCGATACGGATATGGTCCTGTGATTGCTGGATAGTCAGCCAAGAGAGGGGTGAACCGCTTTCTGCGCAAAACGTGTCCGGACATGGACAGGGCACCCATGGTGATCCCGTGATAGCTCATCCAACGGGAGATAATCCGATTTTTCGTCGGTCTTCCTTTTTCCTGCCAGTACTGAATCGCGATTTTTTGTGCAGTTTCGGTCGCTTCCGAACCGCTGCTCACAAAAAACGTCCAGTTCAATGAGCCTGGTGCCCAGCGAGCGAGCTTTGTAGCCAGCTCCTCTACAGCATCGCTGCTAAAATGAGAGCGATATACGAAAGAAACATCCTTGGCTTGTGCATACATCGCTTCAGCCACTTCTTCTACTCCGTGACCAATGCTAGCCGTTACCGCTCCACTGGAGCCATCGATGTAACGATTCCCCTGTTTATCGTAAAGATAAATTCCTTTGCCGTGAGAAATTATTGGATACTCCTTGCCCAATTCAGGCTTGATTACATAGCTTTTCGTCATTTTCATCGCCACCTCGCTTTTTCTCTACCTCTATCGTAGCTGACCAGCAAGCAAGAGCCATCCGACGTGCTGGCAAAAAAACATGGCAAAGAGACAAAATCTTTTGTACATTTTGTATAAGAGACCATTAACCTAGGCTTACGGAGGGAATGCCTGATGACCATTACGATAAGAGAAGCACTGCAGCTGCCGGACATGGTTCAAACCAGGCTAATCGCAGGAGCTGGCGGACTGGACAATCCGATTCGTTGGGTGACGATTGTCGAGGTGCTGGAGGATACAAGTCGTTTGCAGGAAGGCGAATTTTTAATAACAACCGGCTTTGGGCTGGCTGAACATACCGAAAAGCTCGCTTCGTTTATCCCATCACTTGCCAAGCAAAAGCTGAGTGGCGTCGCGATTCATACGGGCTTCTACTTGCGAGAAATTCCCGAGACCTTTTTGACTTTGGCGGATCAATATCAACTGCCATTGATTGAAATTCCGACAGAGATTAACTTTTCAACCATAACCAAAGCCATCTTGCAGCCGATCATTAATCGGCAATTTGAGACGTTGGCCTATTCTTCGGCGATTCATAACCGCATGATTGACGCTGCCTTATCCAAAGGGGGACTTCCCGCGATCGCAGGCGAGCTCGCTGCACTTACTGGAGGCGTCGTGTCGCTCATCGATGCATTGGGCTTTGAAGTCACCCAGCATGGGAATGTGCAAGATCAGCCGCATGATCCATCCCAGGACATCGCTCATTGTGTACCAATTCGTGCCAATCGTGAGCATTTTGGTACGCTGTCGCTTGCCAAGCCCGAGGACGCATGGAAGGAGCTCGATGACGTCGCTCTCCAGCATGCCTCGACCTTGTGTGCGCTCGAATATGTGAAGGAAAGAGCGGTAGCCGCAACAGAATGGCGGTTAAAAGGGGATTTTGTGGAGGAGTTGCTTAACGGGCAGCAGATGACCACAGCAGAGCTGGAGAGTCGTTCTCGCATGCTCGGGTACCCGCTCGCTGGACATCATCTCTGTGTCGCAGTTCGTGTAGAGGTGGCCGATCACACGATGCTTCAAGAATTGCATCAAAGTGTCATTACGTTGATGCGCCGGCTTAGTGACCGTCATCAGCGCTCCTATTTGCTGCGCGAGCGCCCGCAATGCCTCTTATTTATTTTACCGGATGATCAGACGAGCCTGCGCTTGCTTGCGCAGCTTACTTCTCGTTGGAGGGGACTGCACCCTGCATACGACCTGCAGATCGCCATGAGCAATCCATGTGAGCAGTTGACAGACGTTGTCAGTGCCTCTGAAGAAGCGATGTTTGCTCTGCAAGCGTACCCGCTGTTAGCGCAATCTCCGCAAATCCTGCGGTACCGGGATATGCAGGGCTATCAGTTTTTGTTTCCGTACCATCGTGAAAAAGAAAGCTTATGCCGTCTGTGGAACCCATTGCTCGATCCATTGATTCGCTATGATACGAAATACAATCAACAGCTTCTTGAAACACTCGAGGTGTATTTGGCCCAGAACGGGAACGGTTTGCAGACTTCGCAAGCCTTGTATATCCATCGACATACGCTCAAGTACCGCTTGACCCAGATTGAAGAAAAAACAGGCTACCGCCTGGAGGACGCTCATCAGCGCTGGCAGCTTCAGTTGGCCTTGATGGCCCGTCGTCTGCAACAGCAGCTGTATCCCACAAACAAGTAGCCTGTTACTCCCTCGTCGGGCGAAGTGGCTTTACCCATATATTCATGTCTTCGTAGCCTGAAAAGATCGTACAGTTGTTAATAAGCCGTCCCCGGTATTCATAGCCCATTTTGGCAGCAGTCACATTCATTCCCGCAGATTGTGCCCGCGTCAATGTGTACAAAAAGTAAATACCCGCCTCCTCCATCCTTTGTTCCAACGCGATAAACAGCGGTTGGAGGAGACCTTTCCCCGCATGGTCTGGGTGGGTCGCGCAATCGGTCATTTCAGCTGAACCAAATCGTTCGGATACTTCTGCTGAAGCTGCGCATGCAATTTTCCCTTCAAAATCAACGACATAGTAGATTGTACCTTCTTGCATGGTTTTGTGAATGTAAGACGGATCGTTCATCGGTGCAGGGTACGTAGCGAAAACCAAGCCATACAAGCACGCCAATTCCTTCGTGTCCGCCTCCGTCGCTTCTCGCAGGCAGTATCCTGCGGGTAACGAACTCTCAACCGCACTTCCCGCACGTGACAAGCTTAGTGTGAGAATTTCCTCTGCAAGCTGATCTGCGCCAGAGGTAGCACGTTCCTTTGTCATATAGCAGGTCAGCATTTGGGCGTTTTGGCCTTGAAAAAACCCATCAATCGTTCCCTCCAGCTCGTAACCAAGGGAAAGCCATTTCGGAACATCCTGCTTTTTCCCGTACACAATGACTTTTGTTGCCTCTGACTCCCGAGCTAGTTCCTTCATGACTTGATCCCACTGCTCAATTTGTGATGGCTCATACACATGCAGCTTAACGCGGCGATTTTGTCGATCAATGATCAGGTCGCCATTGTCCTTCGCGCCTTCTACATTTATCACGGTCATCATCCTCCCCTACAGTGCAACTACTCTCATTGTAGCAAATCGTATAGGGTCGTCATCTGCCAATCTGTATAAAAAGGTGTTCGTCATGCACAAAAAAACGCAAGGTGGGCATTCTGTTGGGTCATCTTCATTCGTTTTTCATAACATGAAGGTAGATGCTTCATGTGCGAAAAGGAGGGTGTTTGTGTGAGCTGCAATAACAATTTTACCCTGATTCTTGTCCTCTTTGTCCTTTTGGTCATTGTACTTGTCGCAATTGGATAAACCTCTTGAGATGCCTCTCATGGCAGGTCGTATTGAGGGGCCTTTTACATATCATGGTAATAGGTGACATACGCTCGAGAAGGGAGGAAGCCCTCGTGCCCCCACTTATTTATGCCCATCGTGGCGCTTCCGGCCTGTTTCCGGAAAATACGATGGAATCCTTTCAGGCAGCCGTCCGAAGAAAAGCCAATGGGATCGAACTGGATGTCCAGCTTAGCAGTGATAATAAGCTGGTGGTTATTCATGACCACAGTCTGGAGCGCACGACCAGTGGAACTGGATTCGTGCGACAGTACACATTGCGTGAGCTGCGTCAGCTACGTGCGGATAAAGACTCCTCTATGCGATTACCAAAAGCCCATATTCCAACCTTGCAGGAGGTGTTCCAGACGTTTGTCGACACACCACTGCGCTTCATTATCGAGATGAAAAATTTCTTCCTGGAACAGCCTCACTTAGAAGAACTCGTTATCGAGCAAATCAGACGTTATCAGCTAACTGACCGAACCATCATCTCTACGTTCAATTTCGATAGTCTTTTACGAATCAAACAAATGGATGCCACACAAACGACTGGGCTTCTATATGTAGGACCACTAGCGAAGCCTTGGGAGATTGCCAGCAGCTATCGAGCCGATCAATTGCATGTACCTTTTGATCAATTGACGAAAGATCTGGTCACACAGGCAAAGCAACATCATTTTGAAGTGTTAAGCTGGACGGTGAACACCAGTCGTCAAATCCAATGGGCCATTGAATGTGGTGTAGACGGTCTTATCACCAATTACCCGAAGCGTGCAAGAAATCTGACTCGAAATCTTTAAAAAAAGTAAGGGAGCCTATAAAAGGCCCCCTTTTGTTGTTCGGTCACTATGTGCGAGGTACGAAAAACTTTCCTTGCCAACTATTCCGTGCTTTCAGTTCTGCGTCAATTCCATTCAGAACTTCCCACTTTTTACGACTCCACATCGGTCCAATCAGGAGATCTGGCGGTCCGTCCCCTGTGATTCGATGGACAATCATCTCTGGTGGTAAAATTTCCAATGTATCCACAACGAGCTTCGTGTATTCTTCCTGTGAGAGGAATTCCAAGAGACCTGCTTCGTACTGTTTCACCATCGGTGTTTTTCGCAGCAGATGCAACAAGTGTATCTTGATCCCTTGTACATCCAGATGTGCGACTGCATCTGCCGTCTGCATCATCTCTTCATGGCTCTCCCCGGGCAGGCCGTAGATGATATGAGAGCAAACGCGAATGTTGTGCTTGCGCAGCTTCTCTACGGCATCCACATAGCATTGATAATCGTGCGCGCGGTTAATCAACTGAGCCGTATGCTCATGGACTGTCTGGAGTCCTAGCTCCACCCACAAATACGTGCGCTCATTCAATTCAGCCAAATACTCCACGACATCATCTGGCAAACAGTCAGGACGAGTCGCGATGGAGAGCCCCACTACGCCTTCCTGCTTGAGGATGACTTCGTACATCTCGCGTAGCTCCTCCACAGGTGCGTACGTATTCGTATACGCCTGGAAAAAGCCCAAATATTTGGCTTGTGGCCATTTTTCGTGCATGCGATTTTTCACATCATGAAACTGTCTTTCCAAATCCATTCTGCGGTCGCCTGCAAAATCTCCCGAGCCTCTGGCACTGCAAAATGTGCAGCCGCCTGTCGCTACTTTACCATCTCGATTCGGACAACTAAATCCGCCATCCAACGGAACCTTGAAAATCTTTTCGTGAAAGGTCCCCCGTAAATGATAATTCCATGTATGGTATCGCTTATCGCCCCACAACAATGGGACGTCGTTATTGTGAATATCTGTCGCGAGCTTCATTGCTGTTTTCCTCCTAATGGCACCGCTGCGTCTTACTTGGTGCCTGAATCCCGTTGGCGAACGCTACTTGCATGATCACGTCATTATACCAAATTCATCAACGCTCTCGCTACTTTAAGATAATAGAAAAACCACAGGTGAATTTTCCCCCTGTGGTTTTTGGGTTCTGCGTTACTATTGCTGAATCTCCTCGATACGAATCGCGCGAGTGTGAGAGGTATGACTCCACTCTTGGTTTTTCTTCGTAAAGAACGCGTAAAACATAATCGGGAGCCAGGTCAGGAAAAAGAACGGTAACAAGAGGAGCCCGAAATAGCCCTTCCACGGAACTTTATCCAAATACAATGCCAGAAGCGGCAACAGGTAGAACACGGCTGTAGAACCGTATACGAGCCATGTAGGCAGAATCGTTGAGACCGTTGTCAGCGTACCGATATCAAAAAATCTTGCCAGGAACAATACCGACATCATCGTTACCATCAGCACGTACATCGGTTGGAAGAGGTAGAAGGCTGCGTCAAGCATGCCCAGCTTTCTTGACTTCAATCCATTAAACAATACAGCTCGAATGTAGCGCCCTGCCACATCGTAATGTCCTTGCATCCAACGAAGACGCTGGCGCATAGATGATTTTAAATCAATCGGTTTTTCATCCCAAACTTTTGTGTCATGTGCCCAAGTCGGATAAATCCCGCGTTCAATACAACGAGTTGCGAATTCCAGATCTTCCGTGAGGCTGGTTGCTCCCCAGCCCATCTCTTTGAGCAGGTTGCTCTCAATACACAAGCCAGTTCCACCCAATGTGTTTGGCAGTCCCAAATTGTGACGAGCCAGCTGCCACATACGGTTTGTGAACCAGTAGGTAACGGCATAGGAAAGCGTAATCCAGGAATCAAACGGGTTCTTGGAGTCGAGGTAACCTTGAATGACTCGCGCCCCTTTGCTGAGACGATCGTTCATGACCTTCAGGAAGTTTTTCTCTACCAGGTTGTCAGCATCAAACATAACGACAGCATCATACTGCTTCGGTCTTGCCCAGAGGTTCTCCAGCATCCATTCGATTCCATAACCTTTGCCTCGCTTGGATGTGTCAAAACGCTCACACGCAATAGCGCCATGTGCCCGACTAATTTCTGCCGTGTTATCTGTACAGTTGTCGCAAATGACGAAGATGTCGTACATTTCACGTGGATAGTCGAGTTTCTTCAGGTTTTCGATTAGCGGAGCAATTACGGCGCTCTCATTGTGAGCTGCTACGAGAACAGCAAACGTCTTTTGCGGCTCAGTTGTTACTTGCTCTTTTTTGCGGAACAGGCCTGCACAGGAAACCAGTGTTTGGTATGTGCCGATTACACCGACCGCAGAAGTAAATCCGATGAATAATCCCTCAATGATCTCTCTAATTACACTCATGGGTTCTTCTCCTCGACCTAAACCAAATTGGGTCTGATCTGATTTAGGTAGTGTTGTTTTTCCAACATTTCTCTATTGTTTTTCTCTCACTTGGCAGTTTACATCAAATGCGATTCATAAGCAATGACCCAAAAGTGGGAAAAAATATGGCACTGCTATCACCTTTCCCACCTTTTTCTCTTTCTATTCGACAGTGCTTGACAGTTGGCAGAAAAAAAAGCCCTTGTCGAAAAAGGCTCGGTTTATTAAGAAAATGCAAACACTTGCTTCCATTTCTTCCTGATGGTTTCCTGGATTGGTGCGGTCGGCGAGACTCGAACTCGCACGGGTCGCCCCGCCACCCCCTCAAGATGGTGTGTCTGCCAATTCCACCACGACCGCCTATAAATGCTTATTTTTCTGGTGTTTTTCTGTTGACACGAAGTACGTTTTTGAGTATACACAATCAATTTTGGCAAGTCAATAACGTTTTCGTCTCTACAAAGACCATATTTTACCTGTTAAACTATCATTTTTTTGCTCATTCTTCTATTATAATACGATCGTCGAATCAAGAAGTTTCATGTCTTCGAAAATTGGAAGAGATGGAAACGCCTCTCTACAAAAATATCATTGTTTCGTCACATTCTCCGAAGGACACGAGTGCCTTTTTCTCTGATTTTTTTACATGATTTTTCCCAAAAAAGACATAATATTTCCAGTTATAGATGGCTATTTTTTTCTATTTTTATTAAGATAGGCCTTTTGTCTTACCATTTGCTTCGGCTGGCTACCTGAGAAAACGCGTCTCTTATGAAAAAAACTCCTCCGGACGCCACAACGTCCAAAGGAGGCTATCTTTTAAAGAGCGTGGCGTCCCAGGAGAGATTCGAACTCCCGACCGACGGCTTAGAAGGCCGTTGCTCTATCCTGCTGAGCTACTGGGACTAAAATGGAGGGAGTACCCGGATTTGAACCGGGGATAAGGGTTTTGCAGACCCGTGCCTTACCCCTTGGCTATACTCCCATGTTCTATGGGGCGATCGATGGGACTTGAACCCACGAGTGCCGGAGCCACAATCCGGTGCGTTAACCCCTTCGCCACGACCGCCATGTTGTTATGTGTTGTTTGGTAGCGGTGGAGGGAATCGAACCCCCGACCTTTCGGGTATGAACCGAACGCTCTAACCAGCTGAGCTACGCCGCCAAAATAAAAATGGCGGAGAGTGAGGGATTCGAACCCTCGCTACGCTTGCGCATACTAACGGTTTAGCAAACCGTCCCCTTCGGCCTCTTGGGTAACTCTCCGTGATTATATGCACCTTCAAAACTAGATATGCATGATTTTGCTAAGTGTGTGTGGATAAGTCCTCGACCGATTAGTATTCGTCAGCTCCACGCGTTACCGCGCTTCCACACCGAACCTATCAACCTCATCGTCTATGAGGGGTCTTACCAGCTTGCGCTGTGGGAAGTCTCATCTTGGAGGGGGCTTCACGCTTAGATGCTTTCAGCGCTTATCCCGTCCGCACA